>NZ_VZQP01000013.1:0-168587 GCF_014397655.1 Paraburkholderia sp. UCT31 | reverse complement strand
ACGCGCTCGTACGGCAAACTTCCCATGCTGCTGACTCGCTTGCGCGAGCGGCTCAAGCAGCTTCTCAACGAAAAACGGCCCGGGCGCACTTGCGCTCGGGCCGTCAAATCCAGACCTTTCCGTTATACCGTTCGATACCTCAAAAAAGACCTTAACTGAACGGCATTAGCCCCTCGGGGCTGTTTTTTTTTCGTCGAGCGTTCAGCGATTGCGCCGATGCCGCGCGGCCATGCGCGCGAGCGCCTCCTGCAACGGCGAAGGCTCGAGCGATTCGCTCAACGCCTGCAGCGCGGCGGCGCCGGCCGGCGTCATGCGCGCCTGTTTTACGGGCGGCGGTTCTTTCAGCGGCTGCGGCCGCACGCGAATCTTCAGCGCCTGCACGGGCCAGCCGCGCTGCTGCAAATCCGCCAGCAGCCGCGGCTCCAGATGCCGCAGACGCGCCGCGAGCGCGTTGTGCGCGGCGAACAGGGCCAGCACGCCCTCCTTGATGAAGCCAGGCTCGACGCTCGTCGCCAGATAATCGGGCAGCAGCTCGCGCAGATCCTTCTCGAGCGCGGCGATCTGCTCGACGCCTGCGCGCAGCGCAGCGAACGCGTCCGTGCGGCCGAGTACCTCGGCAAGCGGTTGCGGACGGCGCCGATCGAACTGCTTCGGCGGCCTTGAAAAGGACGAAAAACGGCTCATGTTTGGGATTGACGACGTGAGCTCGCCCCATGCGCGCTCACGCCGCGATTGTACCGCGCGGGCAGCTTGCGAAGTCGGTCCGCGCCGCGCCGGAGGTTGCCGGGCGGGGCTGGCGGAGGCCGGCGCCGTCACGCCTGCGACACGAGCGCGGCCGGAGGCGCGTGCTAAAATGCCCGATTCGAATTCACTCTTGGACTAAGCCGCCGAGGACTTTCCGACCCAGGCGCGGTATGCGCATAGTGCATACCGCGAGCCAGCCGAAGCCGCGACGCAGACACCGATCCGATGACCACCGGTTTTCTACAGAAGATTTTTGGCAGCCGTAATCAGCGGCTAGTCAAGCAATATCAAAGGACCGTCGCGGCGATCAATGCGCTCGAGCCGCAGATCGAGCAATTGACGGATGACCAACTGCGCGCCAAAACGGGTGAATTCCGCCAGCGCGTCGCGAGCGGCGAATCGCTCGACAAGATCCTGCCGGAAGCGTTCGCGGTCTGCCGCGAGGCCAGCAAGCGGGTGCTGAAGATGCGCCACTTCGACGTGCAGCTGATCGGCGGTATGGCGCTGCACTACGGCAAGATCAGCGAAATGCGCACCGGCGAGGGCAAGACGCTCGTCGCGACGCTGCCGGTCTACCTGAACGCGCTGTCGGGCCGCGGCGTCCACGTGGTCACGGTCAACGACTACCTCGCGCAGCGCGACGCCGAATGGATGGCGCGTCTCTACAACTTCCTCGGTCTGTCGGTCGGTATCAACCTGTCGCAAATGGAGCACACGGCGAAGCAGCAAGCCTACGCCGCCGACATCACCTACGGCACCAACAACGAATTCGGCTTCGACTACCTGCGCGACAACATGGTCTACGAGACCGACGCGCGCGTGCAGCGTAGCCTGAACTTCGCGGTCGTCGACGAGGTGGACTCGATCCTGATCGACGAAGCGCGTACGCCGCTGATCATCTCCGGCCAGGCCGAAGATCACACCGAACTCTACGTGCGCATGAACGCGTTGCCGCCGCTGCTCGAGCGCCAGATCGGCGAAGAGAAGGCGGACGGCACCGGCGTCGAGAAGCCGGGCGACTACACACTGGACGAAAAAGGCCGTCAGGTCTTCCTGACCGAGTCGGGCCACGAAAAGGCCGAGCGCCTGCTCTCCGAGTGGGGCCTGATCGGCGACGGCGAAAGCCTGTACGCGCCGCAGAACATCACGCTGATGCACCACGTGTACGCGGCGTTGCGCGCGCACACGCTGTTCTTCAAGGATCAGCACTACGTCGTGCAGAACGGCGAAGTGATCATCGTCGACGAATTTACCGGCCGTCTGATGGCCGGCCGCCGTTGGTCTGACGGTCTGCACCAGGCGGTCGAGGCGAAGGAACACGTGAAGATCCAGAGCGAGAACCAGACGCTCGCATCGATCACGTTCCAGAACTACTTCCGCATGTACGCGAAGCTGGCCGGCATGACCGGCACGGCCGACACCGAAGCGTACGAATTCAACGAGATCTACGGTCTCGAAACGGTCGTGATCCCGACCAACCGTCCGCCGAAGCGGATCGACAAGCAGGATCAGATCTACAAGACCGCGAAGGAACGCTACGACGCGGTGATCCGCGACATTCGCGAGTGCTTCGAACGAGGTCAGCCGGTGCTGGTTGGCACGACGTCGATCGAGAACTCGGAGCTGCTGTCGCATCTGCTGAAGCAGGTCAGCTTGCCGCACGAAGTGCTGAACGCGAAGCAGCACGCGCGCGAAGCGGAGATCGTCGCCGAAGCGGGCCGTCCGCAGCGCATCACGATCGCGACCAACATGGCCGGCCGTGGTACGGACATCGTGCTCGGCGGCAACGCGGAGAAGCAGGCGTCGTTCATCGAGCAGGACGAAACGCTCGCCGCCGACGAAAAGCAGCGCCGCATCCAGAAGCTGCACGACGAATGGCAGACGCTGCACGATCAGGTGAAGGCCGCAGGCGGTCTGCACATCATCGGCACCGAGCGTCACGAGTCGCGCCGGATCGACAACCAGCTGCGCGGCCGTGCGGGCCGTCAGGGCGACCCGGGTTCGTCGCGCTTCTATCTGTCGCTGGAAGATCCGCTGCTGCGCATTTTCGCGGGCGACCGCGTGCGCGCGATCATGGACCGCCTGAAGATGCCGGAAGGCGAGGCGATCGAAGCGGGCATCGTGTCGCGCTCGATTGAATCGGCGCAACGCAAGGTCGAGGCGCGCAACTTCGATATTCGTAAGCAATTGCTCGAATACGACGACGTATCGAACGACCAGCGCAAGGTGATCTACCAGCAGCGCAACGAACTGCTCGAAGCGAACGACATCACCGAGACCATCAGCGCGATGCGTCACGGCGTGGTCGGCGACATCGTGCATCAGTTCGTGCCGGTGGGCAGCATCGAAGAGCAGTGGGACGTGCCCGAACTCGAGGAAGTGCTGCGCAACGAATGGCAGCTCGACCTCGCGATTCAGGAAATGATCAACGAGTCGAACTCGATCAGCGCGGAAGAGATTCTCGAAGCGGTCGAGGCCGCCGCGGACGAAGGGTACGAGGCGAAGGTCCAGTTGGTCGGCCGCGAATCGTTCAGCGCGTTCGAGCGCTCGATCATGCTGCAGACGCTCGACCGCGCGTGGCGCGAGCATCTGGCCGCGCTCGATCATCTGCGTCAGGGCATCCATCTGCGCGGCTATGCGCAGAAGAACCCGAAGCAGGAATACAAGCGCGAGGCGTTCGAACTGTTCGCCGCGATGCTCGACGCCGTGAAGCTCGAAGTCACGCGCATCGTGATGAACGTGCAGATCCAGTCGCCGGAGCAGCTCGAAGCGGCCGCGGAGCAGATGGAAGAGCAGGGCGGTCATCTGGAGAACGTCGAGTTCCGTCATGCCGAGTTCGCGGAAGCCGGCGCCGCCGCGCCGGTCGCGGCCGAAGCGGCCACCGCCGCGATGATCGGCGACGCGATGAGCCACGGCCACGGCGCAGCGCCGCAGGCGGCCGTGCACATGAATGCCGACAACGTGCCGAAGGTCGGCCGCAACGACCCGTGCCCGTGCGGCAGCGGCAAGAAGTACAAGCAGTGCCACGGCAAGATCGCCTGATGGCGATGCGGCGCGCTTCCGGGCGCGCCGTGTCGTTTTTAAGCGCCGTTTGGCCGTTTTGATTTCGCGGGTGACCCGGCAACACACCCGGGTCATCAGTTCCGTTTCCCCGATGCCGGCGTCCGCCGGCATTTTCTTCGACAGGTCGCGACCATGGCTGTCAACTTTCCCTCGATCGATCCCGCTCAACTCCACCCCGTCGCCGGCGTCACGCTAGGCTGGGCGGAAGCGAATATCCGCAAACCGAACCGCAAGGACGTGCTCGTCATTTCCGTCGACGAAGGCGCGACGGTAGGCGGCGTGTTCACGCAGAACCGCTTCTGCGCGGCGCCCGTCACGGTCTGCCGCGAGAACCTGCAGCGCGTGCGCGCGGGCGGCAAGCCGATTCGCGCGCTGGTGATCAACACCGGCAACGCGAACGCGGGCACCGGTGAGCCGGGCCTCGCGGCGACGCGCGAAACCTGCGCGGAACTCGCGCGTCTCGCCGACATCGTGCCCGAGCAGGTGCTGCCGTTCTCGACGGGCGTGATTCTCGAACCGCTGCCGGTCGATCGTCTGAAGGCGGGCTTGCCGGCCGCGCTCGCGAACCGCAAGGAAGCGAACTGGTACGACGCGGCGCAGTCGATCATGACGACCGACACGCTGCCGAAGGCGAGCTCGCGCCAGGTCACGATCGGCGGTCATACCGTCACGCTGACCGGCATTAGCAAGGGCGCCGGCATGATCAAGCCGAACATGGCGACCATGCTCGGCTTCCTCGCGTTCGACGCAGCCGTCGCGCAGCCGGTCCTCGACGAGCTTGTGAAGCACGTCGCGGATCGCTCGTTCAACTGCATCACGATCGATGGCGATACGTCGACCAACGATTCGTTCATCCTGATCGCGTCGGGCAAATCGAGCCTGCCCGCGATCACGTCCGCCGATTCGCCCGCTTATGGAGCGCTGCGCGACGCGGTGACCGAGGTCGCGCAGAACCTCGCGCAACTGATCGTGCGCGACGGCGAGGGCGCGACCAAATTCATGACCGTGCATGTCGAAGGCGGCTCGAGCGTCGGCGAATGCCGCCAGATCGCCTACGCGATCGGCCACTCGCCGCTCGTCAAGACGGCCTTCTATGCATCGGACCCGAACCTCGGCCGTATTCTTGCGGCCATCGGCTATGCCGGCGTTGACGATCTCGACGTCGGCAAGATCGATCTGTATCTGGACGACGTGCTGGTCGCGACTGCCGGCGGCCGCAACCCGGCCTACCGCGAAGAAGACGGCCAGCGCGTGATGAAAAAAAGCGAGATCGGCATTCGCGTCGTGCTCGGCCGCGGTAATGCGCAAGCCACGATCTGGACCTGCGATCTGTCGCACGACTACGTGAGCATCAACGCCGACTACCGCTCGTAATCAGCTTCAAAGCGCGGCCACGGGCCGCCTACTCACCATGGACAAACTCGAACAGTTTCTGAACCGGGCCGAAGCCGTGCTCGGCCGCCTGGAAGCGATGCTTCCGCCCGCCGCGCCGGAGATCGACTGGTCGGCCGCGGTCGCCTTCCGCTGGCGCAAGCGCCAGGGTCGCGGCTACTTGCAGCCGGTGCATGCCATTTCGCCGATCACGCTCGACGACCTGCAGAACATCGATCGCCAGAAGGGGTTGATCGAACAGAACACGCGCCAGTTCGTACGCGGTCAGCCGGCCAACAACGTGCTGCTGACGGGCGCGCGCGGTACCGGCAAGTCGTCGCTGATCAAGGCGTGCCTGAACGCGTATGCGAAAGACGGCTTGCGCCTGATCGAAGTGGACAAGGACGATCTGCACGACCTCGGCGACATCGTCGATCTGATCGCGAAGCGGCCGGAGCGCTTCGTCGTGTTCTGCGACGACCTGTCGTTCGAAGAAGGCGAGTCGGGCTACAAGGCGCTGAAGGTCGCGCTCGACGGCTCGGTGGCCGCGCAGTCCGACAACGTACTGATCTATGCGACGTCGAACCGCCGCCATCTGCTGCCCGAGTACATGAGCGACAACGAGACGTACAAGCACACTTCGGACGGCGAGATTCATCCGGGTGAACTGGTCGAAGAGAAGATTTCGCTGTCCGAGCGTTTCGGGCTGTGGGTCAGCTTCTATCCGTTCAAGCAGGACGACTACCTGACGATCATCGCGCACTGGCTGCGCCATTTCGGTTGCGACGACGCCGAGATCGAATCGGCGCGCGGCGATGCGCTCGTGTGGGCGCTCGAACGTGGCTCGCGCTCGGGACGGGTCGCATGGCAGTTCGCGCGCGACTGGTCCGGCCGTAAGACGCCGGCATGAGCGCCGCTAACAAAAGCACCGGCAATAGCGTCGGCGCCAACGGCGCTGGCCGTCCGGTCACCGAAGTCGCGGTCGGCGTGCTGGTGCAGCCGGATGGGCGGTATCTGCTCGCGCAGCGTCCGACGGGCAAGCCGTACGAGGGCTACTGGGAGTTTCCGGGCGGCAAGCTCGAAGCGGGCGAATCGGTCGAGGCCGCGCTCGCGCGCGAGCTGCACGAGGAGCTGGGAATCGAGGTCGAGGCGAGCCATCTGTGGCATACGCTCGAACACGATTATCCGCACGCCTATGTGCGCCTCTTCTTCTGCAAGGTGACGCACTGGTCGGGCGAGCCGCACGGGCGTGAAGGCCAGGCCTTCGTCTGGCAGAGCTTGCCTGCGGATGTCTCGCCGTTGCTGCCGGCCACGATCCCGGTGCTGGAGTGGCTCGCGGCTGAGAAGAAGTGTTGATTGAAGGCAACGACTGAAAAAGCCACGCGGTAGCGGGCGCTGTATCGGCAGCGCCGGTTCGCGTGGCTTTTTTACTGACTCGCTCAGTGCGGGTTGTAGTCGCCGCGCGGCGTTTCCTCTTCGGACGAAGATCCTTCCTGTTCGTTGCCGCCAATCCTGTATTTTTCGGCGGCCCATGCGCCCAGATCGATCTGTTTGCAGCGCTCGGAGCAGAACGGACGGAAGCGGCTCTCGGAGGTCCAGCGGACATCTTTACCGCAGGTAGGACATTTGACGACGGTAGGCATACGGTCGGACGGTCAATCGCAAACGGAACAAGTAACGAATATAGGGCTATTTCGCGCCGGTTCAAAGGCGCGTTCGGTCAAATCCGGTGTGCGCTGCTCAATGCGGCGGTGATTGACAGGCGATTACAGGCTGCAGAGCGTGAGTTGGAACGGCACGTCGACGTCGACCGCGCGCGGCCGCAGATCGCCGTCCTGCACCGTAAAGCGCACCCACAGCATGTACTTGTTGGCGCTCGCTTCGGGAATCACGCGCAATTCGGGAGCGACGCGAACCTGCATCAATTGATACGAGCGGCCCGACAGCATTTGCTGATAGCTGCCTTGCATCGCCATCACCTTCGACGCCTGGCCCGACTCACGCGCGAGCCGCAGCACGATGGTGGCCGCGTCGCGCAGCGGCAAAAGCGGTGTCACCCACTTGGCGATGTCCTGGCGACGCTGATCGGGATGCAACTGTTGCCACGCGTAATACGAGGGCAGGTCGAATTTGCAGGTACCACCGGGGATGATTGCGCGGCTGCGAATGCTCGCGAGCCACTCGTTGTCTGCAAGATGCTGGCCGGTCTTGCCTTGCATCTGCGTGAGCCCCGCAAGCGTCTGCTCGATTTCGCCGAGCACCGCTTCGAGCGCGTTCTGCTCGATGCCCGGATTGCCGCGAAATGGCGCGAGCGTTTGCCGCTGCCGCTCGAGCTCTTTCATCAGATCCGATTTCAGATCCGCGCGGCCCGCCACTTCGGAGATTTCGAACAGCGTTGTCAGTGCGACGTGATGTTCCCGCGCGTCTTCCTGAGTCAGAAAGAACGTGAAGCGCTCGAACAGATCTTCGAGCCGCAACAGCGTCCGGATTCGCTCATTGAAGGGGTACTCGTAAAGGATCAAGCGGGCTCGCCTCGGGCGTGGTCGGTGACAGGAATGCAAAACATTCTAATGCCGTGGGACTACCCAAGCAATCACGCACTTTTTCTGCGCGCTTTCGCAACTTTTTTGTGAGTTCCGGGTGTTATGAGCGCTTCGGCTCCCGCGTGCGCGCAAAGTTCAATGTGCCGGTGACGACGCGTCTGCGCGCGCTACAACTCGGCATCGCCCTTCGCCAGCGACAGATAGGCTTGATGGTGAGCGTCCACCTGCGCCTCGAGTTCTTCGAGCGGCGCATTGTCATTGACGATCACGTCGTCGGCGGCGGCGAGCCGCGCTTCGCGCGTGGCCTGGCGCGCAATGATTGCGAGCACCTGCTCACGGCTGAAGCCGTTGCGGCTCATCACACGCGCGATCTGCGTGTCGACGCTGCAATCGACGGTGAGCACGCGATTCACGCGGTTCTTCCAGGTCCCGGACTCGACCAGCAACGGCACCACGACGATCACATACGGTCCTTTCGCTTCGCGCTCTTCGCGCTCGGTTTCCGCGCGAATCAGCGGATGCGTGATGCCTTCGAGACGTTTGCGCGCGATCTCGTCGCTGAACACGAGCGTGCGCATGCGCGCGCGATCGAGGGAGCCGTCGGCGGCGACGAATTGCGCGCCGAATTCGGCGGCGATGTGCGGCATTGCGAGGCCATGCGGCGCGGTGATGCGATGCGCGATCACGTCCGTGTCGACGAGCGGCACGCCGCGCGCGGCGAACAGATCGGCCACCGTCGATTTGCCGCTGCCGATGCCGCCAGTGAGTCCCACAACGAACATGGTTCAGCCCCCCAGAGCCAGATAAAGCGGCGTGCCGGCAAACAGCGTCAACACACCGCCCGCCGCGAGAAACGGCCCGAACGGCAGCGGCTCCTCGAAGCGCATTCGGCCGCGCCACGTCGCCGCGAGGCCGATCACGGCACCGGCCACCGCGGCGACCAGCACGATCTGCGGCAGCGCGGGCCAGCCGAGCCACGCGCCGAGCGCGGCGAGCAGCTTGAAGTCGCCATAGCCCATGCCTTCGATACCACGCACGAGCTTGAACGCCCAATGCACGGCCCACAACGCCAGATATCCGAAGATAGCGCCGAGCACCGCATCATGCAGATTCGTGAACATGCCGTTGAAATTGACGATCAGGCCGGCCCACAACAGCGGCAGCGTCAAGGAGTCGGGCAGCAAATGCGTGTCGACGTCGATCGCGCTCATCGCGAGCAACGTCGCGCACAGGCCGAACGCGGCGAGTGCCATCAGCGTCGGGCCGAACGCTATCAGTGCGCCTGCCGCGAAAGCGGCGCTCGCGATTTCGAGCAGCGGATAGCGTGCGCTGATATGCGTGCCGCACGCGGAACAACGGCCGCGTAACAGCAGGTAGCTCAGCACCGGCAAGTTTTCCCACGCGCTTAGCACATGGCCGCAATGCGGGCACGCGCTGCGCGGCACCCACAGGTTGTAGCGCGCGGGCAGTCCGTGGTCGGGCGGCGGCACGTCGGTGGTCTCGCTGATTTCGGCGCGCCATGCACGCTCGAGCATGATCGGCAATCGATGCACGACCACGTTCAGGAAGCTGCCAATCACGAGGCCAAGCACGATCGCGAATGCGATCTGCACGCCGGCGGGCAGGCTCGCGAGCGCGAGGCCGATATCGCTGGCAAAGCGGCCCGGCAGTAAGCCCGCGAGCAGGCTGGAGGAAGTTTGTGACACGAGCGGAAGAGGAGCCTGCATGGTGACGAAGTGGATTCGGCTGCGATGCTACACCACGTTGCCGAGTTGAATAATGGGAAGATACATCGCGATGACGAGGCCGCCGACCAGTGTGCCGAGCACGACGATCACGAGCGGTTCACACAGGCTCGATAGCGTGCCGATCCTGTCGTCGACCTGGCGATCCGCAAGCGACGCGACATCGAGCAACATGCTGTCGAGCGCGCCGGATTCCTCCGCGACCGCAACGGGCTGCACGACTTCGGGAGGAAAGCAGCGGGCCGCGAGCATAGCCGCGGCGAGCCGTTCGCCGCGCCGCAATCTGATGGCGATGCTTGCCGTCGCGCGATCGAAGAAGGCATTGCCGGTCGCCTGAGTGAGCGAATCGAATGCGTCGGCGAGCGGCGTGCCGGCGGACAGCAAGGTGCCAAGCGCGCGACTCCAGCGCGCCGCGCACAGCGTGCGCAGCAGCGGGCCGGCCACCGGCAGGTCGAGCGACAGGCGCGCGAAGCGGATGCGCGCGCTTACCGAACGACGCAGCACGAGCGTGATGGCCGAGCTCATTGCGAGCATCAGTATGAACAGCGGCACACTCCAGCGCGCGGCGGCCGCCGAGAGCGCCAGCACGAACTGCGTCGGCGCGGGCAGCTTCGCGCCGAAGCCATCGAAGATCTGCTTGAACGTCGGCACGACCCACACCAGCAATGCGGCAGTTATCGCGAGCGCGAGCAGCAGGATCGCGGCTGGATAGGTGAGAGCCGCGCGCACCTTGGCGCGCTGCGCAGCGGCGCGTTCGCGATCGTCGGCGAGGCGGGCGAGCACGGTGACGAGCGCGCCCGCCGCTTCGCCCACCTCGACGAGCTGGCAATACAGCGCATTGAACTGCGCCGGGTGCCGCTGCAAGGCCGCCGAAAACCGCAGGCCGGCGGTGATGTCGCGCGCGATAGTGCCGACGATGCGCGGCATGCCTTGCCGCTGACCCGACGTCGACGCCTGCGCGAGTAGTTCGAGCGCGGGCGCGAGCGGCAAACCGGCACGCAGCAGACTGGACAGTTGTCGCGTGAACAGCGTGACAGCGGCCGCGCTGGTCTTCGGGCGTGGCGCCGGCCCTTGCGTTGCGAGTTCGACGATAAAGAGGTTGTCGCGTTTGAGCATCGTGCGTGCGGCGCTCGCGTCGGGCGCGATCAGCGTGCCGCTTTGGCGCGTGCCGTCCGCGTCGACGCCGCGCCATCTGAAGCGTAGGTCGGCTGAGACGGACCGGGTTGGTGACAGCGCGGCGGTACTCATGCGACCTCCGTGGCGGCGAGCGCTTCGGCGAGACTCGTGGTGCCGTCGCGCACGCGCGCAAGCGCCGCGTCGCGTAACGTCGCGACCTGTTCCATCTGCGCGAGGCGGGCCAGCTCGTGCGCGCCCGCGCTTGCGACGATCTGCTCACGCATCGCGTCGGAGACGGGCATCACCTGATGAATGCCGACGCGCCCCCGATAGCCGATGCCATGACAAACCGCGCAGCCGGTCGCCGCATACGGTTGCCAGCCGTCGAGCTCATGTTCGGCAAAGCCCGCGGCGAGGAGTGCCGCCGGCGAATGCGGCGCGGGCGCGCGGCATGCGACGCACAGTCGCCGCACCAGCCGCTGCGCGGTCACCATGCGCAGCGCGGCGGCAAGGTTGTACGCCTCGACACCGATGTCGATGAGCCGCGCGATGGCCGCGGGCGCGTCGTTCGTATGCAGCGTGGACAGCACGAGGTGACCGGTTTGGGCGGCCTTCACGGCAACGTCGGCGGTTTCGTTGTCGCGGATTTCGCCGACCATGATCACGTCCGGGTCCTGACGCAGAAAAGCCCGCAGCGCGACCGCGAAAGTCAGTCCGGATTTTTCGCGCACGCTGACCTGGTTGATGCCGGCCAGCTGGATCTCGGCTGGGTCTTCCACCGAGCAGAGGTTGCGTGCTTCGCCATTGAGCAGGTTCAGGAAGCAGTACAGCGATAGTGTCTTGCCGCTGCCCGTCGGTCCGGTGACGAGCATCAGACCGTGCGGCGCGCGGATCGCGGCGTCGACGGATTCGCGCTGCCGCGGATCGAGGCCGAGCGAATCGAGCGAAAGATCGGTGGGCAACGCGTCGAGCCGTCGTAGCACGAGCTTTTCGCCGAACAGTGTCGGCAGCGAATTGACGCGGTAATCCTCGAGCCGCCCTGGCGACGTCGCTAGGCGTAGCCGGCCGTCCTGCGGCACGCGTCGCTCGGCGATGTCCATGCGCGCGAGCACTTTCACACGCGTGACGAACGCGTCGCGCAGATGGGCGGGCGGCCGCGGGATTTCATGCAGCACGCCGTCGATACGCAGGCGCACACGCCAGCCATGCTCGGCCGGCTCGATGTGGATATCCGACGCATTGCGCCGCGTCGCTTCGTGCAACGTGTCGGTCAACAGACGCACGGCTGGGGCGTTGTCGGGATCGTTCAGACTCGTTGCGCTGGATTCGCCGTCGATAGCGAGTGGGCGCGGCAATGCCGCGGCGGTGGCAAAGGGTGTTTGCATGAGAGACCGGTGATGAACCGCCTTTAGAACATGACGGCTTCATCTTCCGGTTGCGGGCGTCCGAATGCCATTCGGCCATTCGGCTAATGGCGCGTTTCGCGAGCCTGTGCGATGCTGACCGTAAATCAGCGTGCGGCGGCGCGAAGTTCAGCCTGACCTTGCTTTACCGGCCTTCGTGCGCGACGGCGGTTTGAAAAGCTTGACGGTGCGGATCGCCTGATCGTCGCTGCGCATCACTTCGAGCTTGGTGTCTCCGATGCGCACGCAGACGTCGCCGTCGGGGATGTCTTCGAGGATTTCGAGAATCAGGCCGTTCAGCGTTTTGGGGCCATCGGTGGGCAGCCCGAGTTGCAGCCAGCGGTTCAGCTCGCGCAACGGCATGCTTCCCGCGACGATGCATTCGCCCGCCTCGTTCCAGCCGCCGCGTGAGCTGGCGCTGCGCGGAATCGACGTGGTGAATTCGCCGATCAGTTCCTCGATGATGTCTTCCGGTGTGACGAGGCCTTGCAGTTCGCCGTATTCGTTGACGACGAGCGCGATGCGTTGCCGGCTCTCCTGAAAGTATTGCAACTGCTGGAACACCGGCGTGCCGCTTGGCACGAAGTACGGCTCGGCGAGCAGCTCGCGCAAGGTATCGCGCTCGAGCTCCTGGTTGTGCAGCGCTGAGAGCGTCTTGCGCACGTGCAGCACACCGAGCACGCGGTCGATGTCGCCCTGGTAGACGATCAGCTTGTTGTGATAGCAGGTCTCCAGTTGATGCAGGATCTGTTCGAACGGGGCATTGAAGTCGAGGGCCTCGATACGGCGACGCGGGATCATCACGTCATCGACGGAGATGTTTTCGAGGTCGAACAGGTTCAGCAGGATGCTGCGGTGCTTGGTGGGCATGAAGCTTCCCGACTCGAGCACGATGGTGCGCAGTTCTTCGGTGGACAGCCGCTGGTCGCGCGAGCCCTTCGTATTGATGTGCAGCACGCGCAGGATGCCGGTCGCGAACAGGTTGACAAACCAGATCAGTGGTCTCGCGACGCGCATCAACGGCGCGATCAGCAGGCTCGCGGGCAGCGCGATTTTCTCGGGAAACGTCGCGCCGACGATCTTCGGTGTGATCTCCGCGAACACGATAATGAGGAACGCGACGATACCGGTCGCGATCGACAGCACGAGGCTATTGCGGCCGAACGTATGCAGCGCGAGCGATGTCGTCAGTACCGGAATGATCGTGTTGAACAGGTTGTTGCCGATGAGGATCACGCTGAGCAGCTGATCGGTTTTTGCGAGCAGGCCCTGAGTCGTCTTTGCGCCGAGCGTGTTCTTGCTGGCGAGATGTTTGAGGCGATGACGATTGAGCGCCATCATCGCTGTCTCGGAAATGGAAAAGAAGGCGGAGCAGACAAGCAGCAGAAGGACGGCGCCGATCTGCGCCCATAAGGGAAGTTGTTCCACGCGTCGTGAAAAATAAGGGAAAGGATGGAGAGAATATAGCAGAGGGGGCCGCGCGCTCCGGTGTGGACGACGGCTGACGTCGCCAGGACGACAACGTGGCAACGTACGCGCTGTGCCTGACGAGCCGGAGGAAAGAAAGCGGCGAAGGGCAGCACGAGAGCAACGAAAAAAGCGCCGCGCAAAACAAAAAACCGCCCAGCAACGCTGCGGCGGTTTTGAACCCTGAGCTAACAAGGAGAATCTGGTCGGGGTGAGAGGATTCGAACCTCCGGCCTCTACGTCCCGAACGTAGCGCTCTACCAGGCTAAGCTACACCCCGATTGGGTACTGCTGACTCGATTCAGACTAATTCGGTGTTCCAGTCTCGTTCAAGACTGTCTTGCCGTCGAGTAAGAGCATAATTCTAGCAGGCTCTCCTTGAAAATGGAATGGGGAAATGACGAAATTGCTGCCGCGGCTGCCTGCGCCTCCTGTTTCGCGCACTCGAGCGTGTGATCCAGCGCGCCCGAGCGCGTGATCGCGTCGAAAATGGTATCGAAACGGTCGGTGCCACCTTGCTCGATGGCTTCGCGCGCGAGCGCCGACTGCTCGGGCGTGCCGCGTTCGATCAGATAGATGAGCGGAAGCGTCGGTTTGCCTTCGCGCAGATCGTCGCCGGCGTTCTTGCCCATCGACTCGGCCGTGCCCGTGTAGTCGAGCCAGTCGTCCATGATCTGGAACGCGGTGCCGATGCGACGACCGTACTCGGCGGCGGCGGCTTCGGTTTTCGCGTCCGCGCCGGCCAGCACCGCGCCGAGCTGGGCGGCCGCCTCGAACAACTTTGCGGTCTTGTAGCGGATCACCTGCATGTAACGGGCTTCGTCGACGTCGGCATCGTGCATGTTCAACAGCTGCAGCACTTCGCCTTCAGAGATGATGTTGGTCGCCTCCGACAGAATTTCCATCACGCGCATCTTGCCCACGCCGACCATCATCTGGAACGACCGTGAGTAAAGAAAGTCACCGACCAGCACGCTCGCCGCGTTGCCGAACAGCGCATTGGCGGTCTGGCGGCCGCGCCTCAGGTCGGACTCGTCGACCACGTCGTCATGCAGCAGCGTGGCCGTGTGGATGAATTCGACGACCGCTGCCAGCTCGTGCCGGTGCCCCGTCGTATCGCCCAGCGCGCCCGCCACCAGCAACAGCAGCGCGGGCCGCAGCCGCTTGCCGCCGGCGCTGATGATGTACTCGGAAATCTGATTGATCAGCATCACGTCCGACGCAAGACGTTGCCGGATGACGCGATTGACCTGCTGCATGTCTTCGGCGATCGGAGCAAGCAGGCTGGCGACGTTGGGGGAGGTGGTGGCAGTCGACGACATGATGGCTGAATTGGGTAGTGCCGCGAATTATAAGGCGATCGGGGCGCTTCTGGGTCGTCGGCTGCGGCGTGGATGCGGTCCGCATGGCGCGCGGGGCGCCTGCCAAGGCCGTCTGCGGGGCGCCGCGCGTTACAGGTTTGCCATCTGCGAGCGCCTGCGAGGGAGGGCGAAGCCGGACGGTAGACGGTTTGGTAAGCAGGTTTTGACCGAGCAGCTAACTCTATGTATAATTGAGAGTTTCCGCGCGCGGTGCGTGGGAAAAATGAATACAGAGTGAGGTTCTCAATGTACGCGGTCATAAAAACCGGTGGCAAGCAGTACAAGGTTGCCGTCGGCGAAAAACTTAAAGTAGAACAGATACCGGCAGACATTGACGCTGAAATCACGCTCGACCAGGTTCTCGCAGTGGGCGAAGGCGAATCGATTAAGTTCGGTACGCCGCTGGTCAGTGGGGCTTCCGTCAAGGCTACCGTCGTGTCGCAAGGTCGTCACGCCAAAGTGACGATCTTCAAGATGCGTCGCCGGAAGCACTACCAGAAGCATGGCGGCCACCGCCAGAACTATACCGAACTGCGCATCGACGCGATCAACGCGTAAGCGCACCGGTTAAGGAGCAAATCAAATGGCACACAAAAAGGCAGGCGGATCGTCCCGGAACGGCCGCGACTCCGAATCGAAGCGCCTCGGCGTTAAGGTTTACGGCGGCCAGGCTATCAACGCTGGTGGCATCATCGTGCGTCAGCGCGGTACGCGCATGCACGCTGGCGAGAACGTCGGCATGGGCAAGGATCACACCCTGTTCGCTCTGAAGGACGGCCACGTCCAGTTCTCGACGAAGGGCGCGGCGAAGAAGCACACCGTTTCTGTCGTCCCGGCAGCCTGAGTTTAATTAGGCACGGGCTTCAGGACCGGAAAAAGGCCCCGCGAAGTTCGCGGGGCCTTTTTTTATTGCGGCGCCTCTTTAGCTTGGCGCCGAAGCCGCGCAGCCGACCGCTCCTCATCGGCGGACTATGCCGTTCGGTCGATTGATCAACGCGCGGCGCGCGCGGCAAAATAGCAGCATCCAATCAGTATCAACCCCTGCATCGAATCGGGCAGTACACCACGGGACGGAGTAACACATGAAGTTCATTGACGAAGCGAGGATTGAAGTCATCGCCGGCGACGGAGGGGATGGCAGCGCGTCGATGCGCCGCGAGAAGTTCGTCCCGTTCGGCGGCCCCGATGGCGGTGACGGCGGCCGGGGCGGCAGCGTGATCGCGGTGGCTGACCGCAACATCAACACGCTGATCGATTACCGCTACGCGAAAAAACATCTGGCGCGCAACGGCGAAAACGGCCGCGGCTCGGATTGCTACGGCAAGGGCGGTGATGACATCACGCTGCGCATGCCGGTCGGCACCACCATCACGGACATGGAAACCGGCGAGCTGATCGCCGATCTGACCGAGCACAACCAGAGCGTGCAAATCGCGCAAGGGGGAGCCGGCGGCCTCGGCAACCTCCATTTCAAGTCCAGCACGAACCGCGCGCCGCGTCAGAAGACCGACGGCAAGCCGGGCGAGCGCCGCATGGTCCGCCTCGAACTGAAAGTGCTGGCCGACGTCGGTCTGCTCGGCATGCCGAATGCGGGCAAGTCGACGTTTATCTCGTCGGTGTCGAACGCGAAGCCGAAAATCGCCGATTACCCGTTCACCACGCTCGCGCCGAACCTCGGCGTCGTGCGCGTCGGGCCGAGCCGCAGCTTCGTGATTGCCGACATTCCGGGGCTGATCGAAGGCGCGGCGGAAGGCGCCGGCCTAGGCCATCAATTCCTGCGTCACCTGCAGCGCACCGGGCTGCTGCTGCACATCGTCGACATCGCACCGTTCGATGAATCGATCGATCCAGTCGCGGAAGCGAAGGCGATCGTCAACGAACTGCGCAAGTACGACGAAGAGCTTTATCAGAAGCCGCGCTGGCTTGTGCTGAACAAGCTGGACATGGTGCCTGAGGACGATCGCGAAGCGCGCGTGGCGGCGTTCCTCGAAGGCTTCGGCTGGGACGGTCCGGTGTTCGAGATCTCGGCGCTGACTGGCCAGGGCTGTGAAAATCTTTGCTACGCCGTGTTCGACTACCTCGCCGAGCACTCCGACGCGCAACGCGCGGCCGAAGCCGAAGACCTGGCCTCCGACGTGCGTTTCCGCGACGGGACGCAAGTACCGGCCGCGACCCGCGAAGCCGGCACCGATCCGCAGGAATAACAACTCGAGCGCCGGCGCCAGCGGCGGGTGCCGGTATGCATCACGCGTCATCTTGGGAGACAGCGCACAATGCGTTCCGTCATCGCAGATTCACGGCGATTGGTCGTCAAAGTCGGTTCGAGTCTCGTCACGAACGACGGGCGCGGCCTCGATCATGCGGCGATCGGCCGCTGGGCCGCGCAAATTGCCGCACTGCGCGCGCAAGGCAAGGAAGTCGTGCTGGTCAGCTCGGGCGCGATCGCCGAGGGCATGCAGCGGCTCGGCTGGACGAAGCGGCCGCGTGAAATCGATGAGCTGCAGGCGGCCGCGGCGGTCGGTCAGATGGGTCTCGCGCAAGTGTACGAAAGCCGCTTCGCCGAACATTCCATCCAGACTGCGCAGATCCTGCTTACTCACGCTGACCTTGCTGATCGCGAGCGCTATCTGAACGCTCGCTCCACGCTGCTCACGCTGCTGGGGCTCGGAGTTGTACCGATCATCAACGAGAACGACACGGTCGTCACCGACGAAATCAAGTTCGGCGACAACGACACGCTCGGCGCGCTGGTTGCCAATCTGATCGAGGGCGACGCGCTGATCATTCTGACGGACCAGCAAGGCCTCTTCACCGCAGATCCGCGCAAGGACCCGACCGCGACACTCGTCCAGCATGCCGACGCCGGCGCGCCCGAGCTCGAGGCGATGGCGGGCGGTGCGGGCTCGAGCCTCGGCCGCGGCGGCATGCTGACCAAGATTCTCGCTGCGAAGCGTGCGGCCCATAGCGGCGCCAATACGGTGATCGCGAGTGGGCGCGAGTCGGACGTGCTGGTGAGACTGGCGGCCGGCGAGGCGATCGGCACCCAACTGATCGCGCGCACCGCGCGCATGGCGGCGCGCAAGCAATGGATGGCCGATCACCTGCAGGTGCGCGGCCACGTCGTGATCGATGACGGCGCGGTCGAAAAACTGACCGCCGGCGGCAAGAGCTTGCTGCCGATCGGCATCGTCGGTGTACAGGGTGCATTCGCGCGCGGCGAGGTGATCGCGTGTCTGAGCGCGTCAGGCCGCGAGGTCGCACGTGGTTTGACGAACTACAGCAGCGCGGAAACCAAACTGATCCAGCGGCGTCCGAGCGGCGAAATTGAGTCAGTGCTCGGCTATATGCTCGAGCCCGAACTGATTCATCGCGACAATCTCGTGGTGCTTTGATCTGCGCGGCGGCGCGCATATCGCGCGTATGAAGAGCCAACAATTAAGCCGTTCCAGCGCAGGCTGGAACGGCTTTTTAATCGTCACGGGTAAGCAACGGCGCCTGAGTCGGGCGCGCGCCGCGCAACCGGCCTCAATGAATCTGCGACGTCTGCGTGCGCTTGTAACGAATGTTCTCGACGATGTGCTGCGCGCTGCCGGTCGGAATCTTGTTTGCGCACATATAGTCCTGATACAACGCGGCCTGGTACGCATTCAGCGCGCCGTTTTCTATCCGCGAAAACGGGTTTGCGACCGTCGTGTCCCAGCCGTCGTGATCGGCGTTCAGGCCCGCATACTGACGCCATTCATACGTGTCGCAACGGATGCCCTCGTAATTGACGTTGCGCGCACCGCCCGGGCTCGTGACGACCACCGTGTAACGCACCACGCCGTCGTTGCCGACGCTGACGGACTTCGGGTCGATCGCAAATTGCAGCGGCGTATTGCCGGAGACTTCGAACGGCAGCAGGTTCGCGTCGGAGGGCAGCGGCGGCAACGTGTCGACCTTGTTTTCAACCCAGTTGCTCTTGCGATCCAGCAGATAGGTGAACTCGCTGTCGTCTTTGTTGGTCGGTTTGCCGGCGCTCGAACAGCCTGCCAGCAGGGCGCCGGTGGCGACGCACGCCACGGCGAATGCAAGTGCTTTCAATCTGATTCCCTCGAGAGACAGACGCGGCTCGAAAGCCGCGCCAGAGAGAGGCGGCGCGAGCCGCCGCCTGGAATGGTTAATCGCGCACGCATCGTCGTACTAACGGGGCGACGGCCTCGTCGGCTTCGGCCGTTTCGCGCTCATCCTCCGATCTCATGTTGGCATCCGGTGAGCCGGGACCGCAATCCGGCGCGACCAGCACGTGCGTCGACGTTTCGACGCTGACCGAAGTTACGGTCGTGACGGTGGTGACCACCGTGCTTACCGTGGAATCCGGCGGGCTTTGCATCGACGACGCTATCCGGGGATAACGCGACCCATGATGCCCCCCAGGTTTTTCCGCACGCGGCGCAGGCCGGCGCATGAAACGGGACAGCTCCGTTAGCGCCAACTGATACACATCCCGCTTGAACTCGATCACACAGTCGAGCGGCACCCAATACTCGTTCCAACGCCACGCATCGAACTCAGGGTGGTCGGTGGCGCGCAAACAGATGTCGCAGTCGCGTCCTACCATCCGGAGCAAAAACCAGATTTGTTTCTGGCCGCGGTAATGACCGCGTACTTCGCGCTTGATGAACTTGTCAGGCACCTCATAACGCAACCAGTCGCGCGTGCGACCGATCACCTTGACGTGCTCAGGAAGCAGCCCGGTCTCTTCGTGTAACTCCCGATACATCGCTTGCACGGGGGTCTCACCATATTTGATGCCCCCTTGCGGAAACTGCCAGGAATGTTCACGGAGTCGTTTGCCCCAAAACACCTCGTTGTGCGCGTTCAAGAGGATGATGCCGACGTTCGGGCGAAAGCCTTCACGATCCAGCATACAACCACCTTCGAATCCTTTAAAATTGCTTTGATTATAAACAGATAACGGACCCTACGCACCGAATCGCATAAGAATGGAGCGATTCGCCGCAATAGGCCCGGGTTTGCGGTAGCCTGTCGGTTTTCCGTGCCTATCCCTTGTGAGAGAGGCTTTGCGCGGCGGTTTCGGCGCCGCACGGGGGCAGGGCGCCGCCAGTCGGGCGAACCCTGCCGGCTTCGCCGCGGATCTGTGTCGATTTCCCTCATTTTCCCCTTTTCTGGCGGTCCTACCGGAAGCCGCCGCTTTTGGACACCTTGAATGAAAGCTTCCCGTTTCTTTATCGGCACTCTCAAAGAAGCGCCCGCCGACGCCGAAATCATCAGCCACAAGCTCATGGTGCGCGCGGGCATGATCCGTCGCGTCGCGGGCGGTATCTATAACTACCTGCCGGTCGGCCTGCGTTCGATCCGCAAGGTGGAAGCGATCGTGCGTGAGGAAATGAACCGGGCGGGCGCCATCGAGCTGTTGATGCCGGCCGTGCAGCCGGCCGAACTGTGGCAGGAATCGGGGCGCTGGGAGAAGTACGGTCCAGAGCTGCTGCGCTTCAAGGACCGCAAGCAGGCCGATTTCGTGATGGGCCCGACGCACGAGGAAGTCGTCACCGACATCGCGCGCAATCAGATCAAGAGCTATCGCCAACTGCCGGTCAACTTCTATCAGATCCAGACGAAGTTCCGCGACGAGATCCGTCCGCGTTTCGGCGTGATGCGCGGCCGCGAGTTCATCATGAAAGACGCGTACTCGTTCGACAAGGACGCGCAGGGTCTGCGCGAGTCGTATCGCAAGATGTACGACGCGTACGTGCGCATCTTCACGCGCCTCGGTCTGGACTTCCGCGCGGTGGCGGCCGACAACGGCTCGATCGGCGGCAGCGGCTCGCATGAGTTCCATGTGATCGCCGACACCGGCGAAGACGACATCGCGTATTGCCCGACCTCCGATTTCGCCGCGAACGTCGAGGCGGCCGAAGCGCTACCGCTGATCGCAGAGCGCGCGGCGCCGGCAGAAGAGATGAAGAAGACCGCGACGCCCGGCAAAGCGAAGTGCGAGGCGGTTGCCGAACTGCTGAACATTCCGCTCGAACGCACGATCAAGTCGGTGGTGCTCGCCACCGAGAACGAAGGCGCCGAGCCGACGATCTGGCTGCTGATGCTGCGTGGCGATCATGATCTGAACGAGATCAAGGCGGCCAAGCTCCCGGGCCTCGGTAATTTCCGCATGGCGACCGAAGCCGAGATCGTCGAGACGTTCGGCACACCGCCGGGCTATCTCGGTCCGATCAACACGAAGAAGCCGATCAAGGTGATCGCGGACCGCACGGTCGCGAACATGAGCGACTTCGTGGTCGGCTCGAACGACGTCGACTATCACACCACCGGCGTGAACTGGGGCCGCGACCTGCCGGAGCCGGTCGTCGCCGACATCCGCAATGTGAAGAAGGGCGATCCGTCGCCGGACGGCAGGGGCGTGCTCGACATCTGCCGCGGCATCGAAGTGGGCCACGTGTTCCAGCTCGGCACCAAGTATTCCGAAGCGATGAACGCGGCCTGTCTCGACGAAACCGGAAAGCCTCGGCCGATGGAAATGGGCTGCTACGGCATCGGCGTCACGCGGATTCTCGGCGCCGCGATCGAACAGAATTTCGACGACAAGGGCATCATCTGGCCGGAGTCGATTGCGCCGTTCGAAGTCGTGCTGTGCCCGATGGGCTATGACCGCAGCGACGCGGTGCGTGAGCAGGCCGACAAGCTGTACGCGGAACTCGTCGCGGCCGGTATCGACGTGATCCTCGACGATCGCGGCGAGCGGCCGGGCGTGATGTTCGCCGACTGGGAACTGATCGGCGTGCCGCATCGACTGGTGATCGGCGACCGTGGTCTGAAGGACGGCAAGATCGAGTATCAGGGCCGTCGCGAGGCCGAAGCGACGCTGCTGCCGGTCGCGGATGCCGCGCACACCGTGATCGGCAAAGTGCGCGCGGCGCTGGTGAACTAAGCGGAGCGGGCGGTGGAGTACACCTTCCTGTCCGCGACGGTGCTGCTAATCCTGATCACCGATCCGCTCGGCAACATCCCGATCTTCGTCAGCTGTCTGCGCGGTGTGTCGCCGGAGCGTCGCACGGTCGTGATCCTGCGCGAGGTCGCGATCGCGTTTGCGATCCTGCTGGTGTTCATGATGCTCGGGCAGAGCTTTCTGCGCATGATGAGCCTCAGCGACCAGTCGTTGCGGATCGGCGGCGGCATCGTGCTGTTTCTGATTGCGCTGCGGATGGTGTTCCCGCATCCGGACGGTCCGTTCGGCGGCGACGCGCGCGGCGGCGAGCCGCTGATCGTGCCGCTCGCGATTCCTGCGCTAGCGGGTCCGTCGGCGTTGGCGACGGTCATGCTGCTGACCTCGCAGGCGCCGGGCAAAACGTTCGAGTGGGTCGGCGCGCTGACCGTCACGATGATCATCTGTGCGATCGTGCTGATGCTCGCCGAGCGCATTCAGGCGTGGCTCGGTGAACGTGTGATGGCGGCGTTCGAGCGGCTGATGGGGCTCGTGCTCGTCGCGATTTCAGTCGAGATGATGCTCGGTGGAATCCGCTCTTTCGTGCACAAGCTGTGAAACGCGAGCCGGTGCGCGCATTGCCACCGTCGCAGCCATAAAAAAGCAGCCAGGCAGGCTGCTTTTTTTCGCCGGTAGGGCGGGCGGATGCCCCGCTCACGCTCCCTCGGTCAACGCCCGAATGGTCGGCAGGTTGCGCCAGTAGCCCTTCGCATCCATCCCGCAGCCGAACACGTACCGGTCCGGCACTTCGAAGCCGCAGTAATCGGGGCGCAGCGGTTTCGCCTTCGGAATGATCTTCTCGCACAGCACCGCGGACAGGAAGCGCTTCGCGCCCATCGCGAGGATGCGGTCACGGATTGCGGCCATCGTCTCGCCTTCGTCGAGGATGTCGTCGAGCACGAGCACCACGCGATCCTTGACCGACTCCGCCGGCGCGACGCGCCATTGCATCTCGTTGCTGCCCTTCGTCGTATTGCGGTAGCGCGTCAGGTGGATGTAGTCGAACTCGAGCGGGAAATCGAGGTGCGGCAGCAGCATGCCGGTGAATACCGCGGCGCCGCCCATCACCGACAGCACGAGCGGGAAGTCCTCGCTCATCTCGTCGCGGATGGCGGCCGCCATGCGGGCGATCGACGCAGTGACGTCCGAGGCCGAAACTATCTCTTCGGAGTGTTGAAAAATATGGAGGGCTTCTTCGCGGTTCATGACGTCTGACGGACGGTAACTGTATACATAGTGTGAGTGGCAACGTCCCGAGGGACGTTCCCGCGAGGGACGGCGCAATGCGCTACAGAATAAACCCGCACAATGCCGAAGTCAGCCGCGCCGCACTCGGCGCGAGCGCGCGCCGGTCCCATCAAGCTTAGCGCATGCCGGGCATCATGCCCTTCATGCCGCGCATCATCTTCTGCAGGTTGCCGCCCTTGAGCTTCTTCATCATTGTGCGCATCTGTTCGTACTGGTTCAGCATGCGGTTGACTTCCTGCACCTGCACGCCCGCACCCGCGGCGATGCGGCGCTTGCGGGTCGCCTTGATCAGTTCGGGCTTGGCGCGCTCGGCCGGCGTCATCGAGTTGATGATGCCTTCCATGCGGCGCATCTGCTTCTCGGCCTGACTCATGTCGGCGCCGGCCGCGGCTTGCTGAAACTGCGCGGGCAGCTTGTCCATCAGCGACGACAGGCCGCCCATGCCCTTCATTTGCGTGAGCTGGGCGCGGAAATCGTTGAGGTCGAAGTCGCCGCCTTTCTTGACCTTGTCGGCGAGCTTCTGCGCGGCCTGCACGTCGACGCCGCGCTGCGCTTCCTCCACCAGCGCGAGAATGTCACCCATGCCGAGAATCCGGCTCGCCATGCGGTCCGGGTGGAACACTTCGAGGCCGTCGAGTTTTTCGGCGACGCCCACGAACTTGACCGGCTTGCCCGTCACGTGACGCACCGAGAGCGCCGCGCCACCGCGCGAATCACCGTCGAGCTTGGTGAGCACGACGCCGGTGAGCGGCAGCGCGTCGCTGAACGCCTTCGCGGTGTTGACCGCGTCCTGGCCGAGCATCGCGTCGACGACGAACAGCGTTTCCGCCGGCTTCAGCTCGGCGTGCAGCGCGGTGATTTCGTTCATCATCACCTCGTCGATACCGAGACGGCCGGCCGTGTCGACGAGCAGCACGTCGTGATAATGGCGCTTGGCCCAGTCGAGCGCGGCGCGGGCAATGTCGACCGGCTTCTGGTTCAGCTCCGACGGGAAGAAGTCCGCGCCGACCTGCTCGGTCACCGTTTTCAGCTGCGCGATGGCGGCGGGACGATAGACGTCGCACGAAACGGTCAGCACCTTCTTCTTGTACTTCTCGCGCAGCAGCTTGGCGAGCTTGCCGACCGTGGTCGTTTTGCCGGCGCCCTGCAGACCCGCCATCAGGATGATCGCGGGCGGCGCGACGGCGAGATTGAGCTCGGAGGCCTTGCCTTCGTAATCGCCGCCGATCACCGCGGTCAGTTCGCGCTGCACGACGCCGACGAGCGCCTGACCCGGCGACAGGCTGGAGATCACTTCTTCGCCGAGCGCCTTCTCCTTGACCTTCGCGATGAACTCTCGCACGACGGGCAGCGCCACGTCGGCCTCGAGCAGTGCGAGACGCACCTCGCGCAGCATTTCCTGGGTGTTCGCCTCGGTGAGCCGGGCTTCGCCGCGCAGCGTCTTGACGACGCGCGCCATCCGTTGAGTCAGATTGTCGAGCATGGGGAGCGATGAACGGTGGGGCCCGCGCAGCGCGCGAAGCGCAAGACGTCGCGGAGTAGGGCCCTAGTGTAAACTTCGAATATGGATATTGTACTGTATGCCCTCACCGCGCTTCTCTATGGCGGTCTTGCCGTGGCCGGCTGGCGCTCGCACCGGCACGCGGCCGTGCGGCCGCTGCTCGAGAGCGTGCCGCCGCTGCCCGGTCATGCCGCCAACGCGGGCGCTCTGGTGGCCTCCGGCATGAGCGCGCCCGGGCGCGCGCTGCTGTTCGTCGCGCTGCTCGCTCACGGCGTGCTGCTCCATACCACGATCTTCCCGCAGAACGCGATGGTGTTCGGCTTCGCGTTCGCGCTGTCGGCGATGTTCTGGCTCGGCGCCGGCATCTACTGGATCGAGAGTTTCTTTTTCCCGCTCGACGGACTGCGCCTGCTGGTGTTGCCACTCGCGTGCGTCGCGTCGCTGCTGCCGCTCGCGTTCGGCGGCGTGCGCGTGCTGCCGTATGCGGCCGCGCCGATGTTCAAGCTGCACTTCCTGATTGCGAATATCGCGTACGGTCTGTTCGCGATCGCGGCGCTGCACGCGGTGCTGATGCTGGCGGTCGAGCGGCGTCTGCATTCGATGCGCGGTGGTCTCGCGCAAAGGCACGCGGCGGCGGACAATGGCTGGTGGTCGAGTTGGCTCGACGCGCTGCCGCCGCTGCTCACGCTCGAGAAGCTGCTGTTCCGTCTGATCGGCGCCGGCTTCGTGCTGCTCACGCTGACGCTGCTGTCGGGCATCCTGTTCAGCGAGCAGCTGGTCGACCGCGCGTTGCGGCTCGATCACAAGACCGTGTTCGCGATTCTTTCGTGGGTGATGTTCGGCGCGCTGCTGACCGCGCGCAAGGTGTCCGGCTGGCGCGGCCGTGCGGCATTGCGCTGGGTGCTGGCCTCGTTCGTCGCGCTGTTGCTCGCGTACGTCGGCAGCCGTTTTGTTTTCGAGGTGCTGTTGCACCGGCCCGTGGTGTGAGTGTCCCCATGCGACAAATCTTTTTGCTGATTCTGCTGTTCATCGTCGGTCAATGGCTCGTGAAGGCGCTGCGCCGCCACGACGCGCAATCCGCGCAACGCACCGGTGCCGGCGGCGCCAACGCTGCCGGCACCGGGAATGGCGGCGCGCGTTCTTCGAATGGGCAACAGCCGCAGCTTGCCGAGCCGATGATCCGCTGCGTCGAGTGCGGCGTGCACGCACCGAAGAGCGACTCGGTCAGCGTCGCGGGGCAGGCGTTCTGCTGCGCCGCGCACGCGCAGCGCCACGGCGCGCGTCCGAGCGGCCGCGACGCCCGATGAGCGGCGCGTACACCGTCGATGCCGACGGTTGGGTTCCTGCCGCACGCAAGCTTGCCTCGCCAAACTTCGAAGCGCGGCCGCAAGGCGCGCTGCCGACGCTGATCGTCGTTCACAACATCAGCCTGCCGCCGAACCAGTTCGGCGGCACCGCGATTGCCGAGCTGTTCCAGAACGCGCTCGACTGCAACACTCACCCGTACTACGACACGCATCTGCGCGGCGTGCGCGTGTCCGCGCATTTCGTGATTCATCGCGATGGCGCACTCGAGCAGTTCGTGTCGTGCAACGAGCGCGCGTGGCACGCGGGGCCGTCGAATTTTTTCGGCCGCGAGCGCTGCAATGATTTCTCGATCGGCATCGAGCTCGAAGGCAGCGACACCACCGCCTTCGAAGCGGCGCAATACCGCACGCTCGCCGCGCTCGTCAGAGCACTGAAGGCACGCTATCCGATCGACGCGCTTGCCGGCCACTCCGACATCGCACCCGGTCGCAAGACCGATCCCGGTCCGTATTTCGAGTGGCCGCGACTGCAGCGCGACACGTTGCTCGACGGCCGGTATTTCCCCTATCTCAAGTTTCCCGAAACGCGGTAACCCCTTCGCACGATCTTGCGTGATCCACGGAGAACGAGGCGCAGCCTGCTTCTCCGGGGAGCTTCTGCGCGCCGCGTGAAGCAAAAGTCAAGACTGCGAGCGCAAATAAAACCTTTTGACCTGTCTCGAAACTCCACTATACTTGGTGCCGGCAACTGAGTTTCGCACTATATCTTGTGTTGTGCTGTGAATAACCATGTGCATAACCGAGTGAATAAGAGTGGATAAGTCTGCGGCGTCCCGCTCCCCGAGCATGGCACCGCAAGCATTCCGGACAGCGAAAAAAATTCCTGGGGCGCAGCCGGTAGGGGATCTCCGGCCGCATCCAGAAGCATTCAGGAAAGGACCAGCCAGTGATCGCGACCGACCCGATGAAGACCGTCATCAAATCGAACCAGGCTTCCTCGCAGATGCATCCCACCAACCGGCGTCGCCGGCCTTCCTGCACCTCATCGCACGCGCACGCGGCGGCGCGGCGTTCGATTTAATCCGCGGCACTCGCCGCAATATTTCCAAGACCAGGAGCTTTGCACATGCAAACCACCGACAACGTGACGACCCGTTACGAGGGCTCACCGACTGGCCAGACCTTCGGCCAGACCCAAGGCGCGCAGGCGCTCGCGCCGCAAGCGAATTACGCCGACTACAAGGTGATCCGCCGCAACGGCAGCGTGGTGTCGTTCGAGCCGTCGAAAATCGCGATCGCCGTGACGAAGGCGTTCCTCGCCGTCAACGGTGGTCAGGGCGCGGCGTCGGCACGGGTGCGCGAACTGGTCGAGCAACTCACGCTGAACGTGGTGCGCGCGCTGGTGCGCAGCCGTCCGAACGGCGGCACGTTCCATATCGAAGACATTCAGGATCAGGTCGAACTCGCGCTGATGCGCGGCGGCGAACACAACGTCGCGCGCGCTTACGTGCTGTATCGCGAGAAGCGCAACCAGGTGCGCGCGCATGACGCCCATGAAGGTCAGACAGCGGAAAGCGCCGGCACCCCGGACCTGAACGTGACCGACAACGGCATCACGCGTCCGCTGGACATGGCTGCGCTGCGCGGCATCATCGAGTCCGCGTGCGCGAACCTCGGCGAAGCCGTAAGCGCCGAGCCGATCGTCGCGGAAACGGTGAAGAACCTGTACGACGGCGTGCCGATGAGCCAGGTGTACGACTCGGCGATCCTCGCTGCCCGTACGATGATCGAAAAGGACCCGGCCTACAGCCAGGTCACCGCGCGCATCCTGCTGCATACGATCCGCCGCGAGATTCTCGAAGAGGAAGTCACGCAAGCCGAGATGGGCGAGCGCTACGTCGAGTACTTCCCGCAGTTCATCAAGCGCGGCGTGCAAGCCGAGCTGCTCGACGACAAGCTGCTGCAGTTCGACCTGAAGCGCCTCGGGGCCGCACTCGATGCGAACCGCGACCTGCAGTTCGGCTACCTCGGTCTGCAGACACTGTACGACCGCTACTTCCTGCATCACGACAACGTGCGTATCGAAATGCCCCAGGCATTCTTTATGCGTGTCGCGATGGGTCTGTCGCTGAACGAGATCGACCGCGAAGCGCGCGCGATCGAGTTCTACAACGTGCTGTCGAGCTTCGACTTCATGAGTTCGACGCCGACGCTGTTCAACTCCGGCACGCGCCGCTCGCAGCTGTCGTCTTGCTACCTGACCACGGTCGACGACGACCTCGACGGCATCTACGAAGCGCTGAAGGAAAACGCGCTGCTGTCGAAGTTCGCCGGCGGCCTCGGCAACGACTGGACCCGTGTGCGCGCGCTCGGCTCGCACATCAAGGGCACCAACGGCAAGTCGCAGGGCGTGGTGCCGTTCCTGAAGGTCGTCAACGACACGGCGGTCGCCGTGAACCAGGGCGGCAAGCGCAAGGGCGCGGTGTGCGCGTACCTCGAATCGTGGCACCTCGACATCGAGGAATTCCTCGAGCTGCGCAAGAACACCGGCGACGACCGTCGTCGCACGCACGACATGAACACCGCGAACTGGATTCCCGATCTGTTCATGAAGCGCGTGATGGAAGGCGGCGACTGGACGCTGTTCTCGCCGTCCACCTGCCCGGACCTGCACGACAAGTTCGGCGCCGAGTTCGAAACGGCTTACACGGCTTACGAAGACAAGGTCGCGCGCGGCGAGATCAAGCTGTTCAAGAAGATCCCGGCGGCGCAGCTGTGGCGCAAGATGCTGGGCATGCTGTTCGAAACCGGCCATCCGTGGATCACGTTCAAGGATCCGTGCAACGTGCGCTCGCCGCAGCAGCACGTCGGCGTCGTCCACTCGTCGAACCTGTGCACGGAAATCACGCTGAACACGAGCGACGCCGAAATCGCCGTCTGCAACCTCGGCTCGGTGAACCTCGTCGCGCACCTGAAGGAGCAGGCCGACGGCACGCTCGCGCTCGACCACGACAAGCTGAAGCGCACGGTCAGCATAGCGATGCGCATGCTCGACAACGTGATCGACATCAACTACTACGCGGTCGCCAAGGCGCGTAACTCGAACCTGAAGCACCGTCCGGTCGGCCTCGGCATCATGGGCTTCCAGGACTGCCTGCACGTGCTGCGCACGCCGTACGCGTCGCAGGAAGCGGTCGAGTTCGCCGATCGCTCGATGGAAGCGGTTTGCTACTACGCGTACTACGCGTCGACCGAGCTCGCCGAAGAGCGCGGCCGCTACTCGAGCTACCGCGGTTCGCTGTGGGATCGCGGCATCCTCCCGCAGGATTCGGTGGCGCTGCTCGCCGAGGCGCGCGGCGGTTATGTCGAGGTCGATTCGAGCGAGTCGATGGACTGGCCCGCGCTGCGCTCGCGTATCTCGACCTACGGCATGCGCAACTCGAACTGCGTGGCGATCGCGCCGACCGCGACGATCTCGAACATCATCGGCGTGTCGGCGTGCATCGAGCCGACCTATCAGAACCTGTACGTGAAGTCGAACCTGTCGGGCGAGTTCACGGTGGTCAACGACTACCTGGTGCGCGACCTGAAGGCGCGCGGCCTGTGGGACGAAGTGATGGTCGCCGACCTGAAGTACTTCGACGGCACGCTGTCGCGCATCGACCGCATCCCGGCCGACCTGCGCGCAATCTACGCGACCGCGTTCGAAGTCGATCCGGTGTGGCTCGTCGAGTCGGCTTCGCGTCGTCAGAAGTGGATCGACCAGGCGCAGTCGCTGAACATCTACATGGCGGGCGCATCGGGCAAGAAGCTCGACGAGATCTACAAGCTCGCATGGTTGCGCGGACTGAAGACCACCTACTACCTGCGCACGATGGCGGCGACGCACGTCGAGAAGTCGACGGTCGCGCACGGCGCGCTGAACGCGGTGAGCTCGGGTCATGACGGCTCGGGTGGCGCAGGCGGCGCGGCAGGCGGCTTCGGCGTGGGCGGCGGCGCGGCGGGTGGTGTGGGCGGCGGCTTGCAGGCTGCTGCAGCGCTCGCAGCGACTGCCGCGGTCGCGGTCGCTGTCGCTGTCGACGCGGCACCCGAAGCGGATGGTCCGGTCTGCATGATGCGTCCGGGCGATCCTGGCTTCGACGAGTGCGAGGCTTGCCAGTAAAGATTGGCAAGCAGCGGGAGCGATGCTTGCTAACTGCACGCGAGGGTCGTAGGTGGTGATCCGCAGGCGGTGAGCGACGCGCCCCGTCGATGAAGTAGAAAGCAGGCCGACGAGCGGTGAGCAGTATCGAAGTCTCACCGCTCGTCGATGCAGTGAAGCAACCCAGCCGTTGGCAACACCAGACGATCGCACGACATGGCATCGCACCTCGACCGCCAACGCTGACGCAACACGCTCGACACGGCTCACCGCCGACTCTCGCGATGCGCGGCTCGTGCGGCATCGATCAGTCGATCAGTCCATCGATCAGTCGGCGGATGCCGTGAACGCACTGCGCAATACATATAGATAGAGCAACGAAACGTCGTGTCAAAACGTTGCTCTTCGAGTTCGCGAAGGACCTCGGCAACACATGTTGAACTCGCGTTCATCACGCGTCACTGGATGGGTCACACGCAGCATGTCGAACAAAGTGTTGTATGAACGTAGCAACGCGAATCGAAAACAGGAATTTTCGCGAGTGAACTCTTTTATCGCTCGTGAAAAGATGGTACAAACCGTTCTAAATTGATGGTGACATTTATGCTCAACTGGGATGACGAGATCACTGCCGTAACTCCCTCGAGCGCGACGCAACCGAACGTGTTGCGCAACGCTGCGGGGTCGGCTGTGGATTCGCAAATCGGAACGCGTTCCGCGCCGCATGCTCCCTCCGCTCAAGAAGTCTTCGCGAACGACGTCGCTGTCGCTCCCGTCGCTCATATTGGCAACGCGGTTGCCAACGCGGCGGCCGCTTCCGAAGCGCGCGTCAATGTCGCCGACAAGCGCATCATCAACGGCCAGACTGACGTCAATCAGTTGGTGCCGTTCAAGTACAAGTGGGCTTGGGAAAAGTATCTGGCGGGTTGCGCCAACCACTGGATGCCGCAGGAAGTGAACATGTCGCGCGACATCGCCCTGTGGAAAGACCCGGACGGCCTGACCGAAGACGAGCGCCGCGTCGTCAAGCGCAACCTGGGTTTCTTCGTGACGGCAGATTCCCTCGCCGCCAACAACATCGTGCTGGGCACCTACCGCCACATCACGGCGCCCGAATGCCGCCAGTTCCTGCTGCGCCAGGCGTTCGAAGAGGCGATCCACACGCACGCTTACCAGTACATCGTCGAGTCGCTCGGTCTGGACGAGGGCGAAATCTTCAACGCGTATCACGAGGTTCCATCGATCCGCGCGAAAGACGAATTCCTGATTCCGTACATCCACGTGCTGACCGACCCGGCCTTCAAGACCGGTACGCTCGAAGCAGACCAGACGCTGCTGCGCTCGCTGATCGTGTTCGCCTGTGTGATGGAAGGCCTGTTCTTCTACGTCGGCTTTACGCAAATCCTGGCGCTCGGCCGCCAGAACAAGATGACCGGCGCGGCGGAGCAGTACCAGTACATCCTGCGTGACGAGTCGATGCACTGCAACTTCGGCATCGACCTGATCAACCAGATCAAACTCGAAAACCCGCACCTGTGGACGGCCGAATTCCGCGCCGAAATTCGCGCGATCTTCCAGCAGGCGGTCGAGCTCGAATACCGCTACGCCGAAGATACGATGCCGCGCGGCGTGCTCGGCCTCAACGCGTCGATGTTCAAGAGCTATCTGCGCTTCATTTGCAACCGCCGTTGCCAGCAGATCGGTCTCGATCCGCTCTACCCGAACGAGGAAAACCCGTTCCCGTGGATGAGCGAGATGATCGATCTGAAGAAGGAACGCAATTTCTTCGAGACGCGAGTGATCGAATATCAGACTGGCGGTGCGCTTTCCTGGGAGTAAGCCGGGATTCGTATCGCGGATGTATTCATTGATGGGGATGCCGCCGCCTGTGGCCGCGGCGCCCCGGGTTAGGAGCAGAACGGCCTGATGCAAAGCGTGCCCGGTGCCTTGACGGCCCACCAACATGACAGGCACTTTGCGGACCCTTCAGTGGGATGGGCAAACTTCCCCCCGGAAAAAGCCGCTGGCGTCGCTGCCGGCGGCCCGATCAAGCAATTGCCGGCGTCGCCTTGCGACGCCGACCAGATTTGGCGCGCGGTGCCTTCGGGCACGGCGCGCCTTACCGCATTCATTAGCGTAAGCGCGCCGCACCTGCGTACGCCGATGAATAGCCCGCTTCGTAGCGCGCGCCCTGAGAAGCGTCCGCGGGAAGCGGGTTTTGACGAAGGGTGTAGTTTGAACTGACCTCATCTGAAAACCTGAAGGAGAAAATGATGGCAACTGCAAAGAAGGCCGCGGCCAAGAAGCCCGCAGCAAAGAAGACCGCAGCAAAGAAGGCTGCTCCCGCTAAGAAGGCTGCTCCGGCCAAGAAGGTCGCCGCGAAGAAGGTCGCAGTGAAGAAGGTCGCCGCGAAGAAGGTTGCAGCGAAGAAGGTCGCGGCGAAGAAGGCAGCACCGGCGAAGAAAGCCGCAGTGAAGAAGGTCGCGGCGAAGAAGGTTGCAGCGAAGAAGGTCGCGGCGAAGAAGGCAGCACCGGCGAAGAAAGCCGCGGTGAAGAAGGTCGCAGCGAAGAAGGTCGCAGCGAAGAAGGCAGCACCGGCGAAGAAGGCCGCAGCGAAGAAGGCAGCACCGGCGAAGAAGGTCGCGGCGAAGAAGGCCGCTGCCAAGAAGGCGGCGCCTGCCAAAAAGGCTGCAGCCAAGAAAGCTGCACCTGCCAAGAAGGCTGCCGCGAAGAAGGCCGCTGCGCCTGCGAAGAAGGCTGCCCCTGCGAAGAAGGCTGTCGCCAAGAAGGCCGCGCCTGCTCCCGCTGCGCCTGCTGTCTCGAGCGCACCGGCGGCGACGGTGAAGACCGCGCTGAACCCGGCAGCGGCATGGCCGTTCCCGACGGGCAGCCGTCCGTAAGCAGTAGCAGTAAGTCGACACATCGTACGATGTGTCGGATGACCGGGTCGTGCTCGATTTCTTGCGGGCGCCACCCGGTCAATGACCCGTTACCGGTGTGCTGGTGGCGGGTTTTTTTTGCCCGTCGTCCCGAAAAGAAAAAACACGCATGGACCCGTGAGGACCCATGCGTGTGAAGTCGTCGTCGCGGCGCTGAACTACGCGCCGCCGCGCGGGAGGTGCGCTTAGTGTGTGACGCGCGTGACGCCGCCGCTCGACAGCAGCCTCACGCGATCGCCGGCGCGGAAGATTTCGCCGGTAGCAGTTTGGGTGACGGCGCGCATGTCGCCGTTGTCGAGGCGCACGGTGATTTCGATACCGTCGCGCATGGCGACGCGGTTTTCGATTGCATTGCCGGCGACCGCACCGCCGATGCCGCCGACGATACCCGTCGCGACCGAGCCACGTCCGCCGCCGATCGTGCTGCCGGCGAGCGCGCCGAGCGCCGCGCCACCGAGTGCGCCGATGCCGATCGGCTGACCGTCGTTCGTGCTGATCCGCACCGCGCGCACGCTCTCCACCGTGGCCATGCGAACCGTCTGTTCACGCTGCGCCTGCGAGGCGGTGAAAACGTCGGGAGAGCTGCTGTTGACCGCACACCCCGACATGGCCAGCGAACCGGCGATCAAGGTGACGACGATCAGGCGACTCGATGTTCTCATTCCCAAACTCCCATAGCACGCGATATCAGTGCAGGTCGTATCCGAAGGCCTGCTTGAACCGCTCGTTGATTTCCGCCCGACTGGGCGCGTAGTTTTGCGGGCCTTGATGCTCGATCTTCAGTGCGCCCATCAGGCTGGCGAGACGGCCGGTCGTGGCCCACCCGAGACCCTTCTCGATACCGTAGAGCAAGCCACCGCGAAACGCGTCGCCGCAGCCGGTGGGATCGAGCACCTGCCTGGCCGTTACCGCCGGAATCTCTTCGATACCGCCGCCGTGATGGATCTGCGCACCCTTCTCGCCGAGCGTGATGATCAGCGCGTCGACCTTGCCGGCGATCTGTTCGATCGACCAGCCGGTCTTGTTGCTCACCAGCGCGGCTTCGTAATCGTTGACCGCTACATAAGTAGCAAGTTCAATGATGCGCCGCAGCGTCTCGCCGTCGAACAGCGGCAAGCCCTGGCCCGGATCGAAGATGAACGGCACGCCTGCGGCGGCAAGCTGTTCGGAGTGCTGGACCATGCCGTCATAGCCGTCCGGCGCGACGATGCCGAGCGTCAGGCCCGCCACTTCGTCGGCGCGGTTCTGATGCGACTGCATCATCGCGCCCGGATGGAAAGCGGTGATCTGGTTGTTCTCGAGGTCGGTCGTGATCATCGCCTGCGCCGAGTAGGTGTCGGGCACGACGAGCACGTTTTCCGTCGACAGGCCGAGCTGCGCGAGCCGGTCCAGATAGAGCTGTGCGTCGACGGCGCCGATCGCGCCCATGATGCGTGCGTCGCCGCCGAGCAGATTCAGCGCATAGGCGATGTTGCCCGCGCAGCCGCCGAACTCGCGACGCATGGTCGGCACGAGAAAGCTTACGTTCAGAATGTGGACCTGCTCCGGCAGGATGTGCTCCCGAAAGCGGCCTTCGAAGGTCATGATGTTGTCGTACGCGAGCGAGCCGCAGATGAGCGTAGCCAAGGCGAGCGTTCCTGTATGAAAGCGGTGGGAAGAGACGCGCCGCGCCGACAGCGCCGCGCGCGAGGCGCGGCGCCGTGGTTCGCGCGCGAGAGGGCTTACTTCAGCGCGGCGAGCGCTGCGTCGTAGTTCGGCTCGTTCTTGATCTCGCCGACCAGCTCGGCGTGCACGACCTTGTCGTTTTCGTCGAGCACGACGACCGCGCGCGCGGTCAGGCCGGTCAGCGGACCGCTCGTCACGTCGACGCCGTACGCTTGCGCGAACTCATGGCCGCGGAACGTCGACGCGGTCACCACGTTCTCGATGCCCTCGGTCGTGCAGAAGCGCGACGCCGCGAACGGCAGGTCGCCCGACACGACGATCACGGCCGTGTTGCTGAGCTTCGCGGCGGCTTCGTTGAACTTGCGCGTCGACGTCGCGCAGGTCGGCGTGTCGAGACTCGGGACGATATTGAGCACCTTGCGCTTGCCGGCGAAGTCGGCGAGCGTCAGCGGCTTCAGGTCTCGGCCGATCAGCGAGAATGCGGCGGCCTGCTGGCCGACCGACGGGAACGTGCCGCTTACTTCGATCGGGTTGCCACCCAGCGTGACTTGACTCATGTGTTGTGCTCCGAAAAGGGCGTCAGTGATGACAATGATGCGCCCGCTCGGGAGCGGGCGCGCGAGGGTGCGTTACGGATAAAAAATCTGTACGCGAAAATTGGAGGCAATCGCGCTGCCGGTGTCGAGGTGCACGATCATCGTCTGCGTCGCGTGCGCGGGCAGGCCGGACGCGATCACGGTGCCGGGCGGCACGTAATCCTGCGGCCACAGCACGCGCCGCACGGCGACGTTGTTCTGATCGTCGAGCAGCGTGAGTTCGATCGCGGGGTAGGCGAGCGCGATGTTCAGGCGGTTGTGCAGCGGCATCTTCAGCTCGAGCTTGTGCGGGCCATCGATCTGCCGCAGATCGGAGGGCTCGACCAGCAGGCCTTCGATGTCGTGCGGCGGCGTCAGCTGACAGCCGAGATGCGCGCAGGCCTGCGCGTACAGGATCTGCGAGCGCGGCAGGTTGACCATCACGGTCTCGCGTTGCCACCACGCGAGTTGCGCGAGCAGCGCAATGACGAGCAGCGCGGCGAGCACCACACCGGCGACGATCCAGCCGACGCGTTTGGCGTCCACCGGGCGGGTTTCGCGCACGACCGGGAACGGATCGTCGCCATCGCTGACGGGAGGATTGACCGAGAATGGCTCGCCGCTCGATGGGGCGAGCGACGGACCGCCCGGCGGGCGCGGGCCGCCGGGACCGCCGGCGCCCGAAGCACCTGCGGCAGCCATGCCTGCGGCGGCGCCGAAGCCGCCCACGCCCCCACCGACCGGGCCGAAGTGCGGCTCGTTGTCGGGCATGCCATGCAGACTTGCCGGTTCGCGCAGCGCCGGTTCATCGAGCGTGGACGGCTCCGGGCGTTCGATCTTGTGCCAGACGCGCGGCGCTTCGTCTTCGACTCGCGGTGGGGAAGCAGGCGCGGTGGGCGGGACGACAGGCGGTTCATCGACCGCGTTGTCGACGGGATAGGCGAAGGGTTCGAGCGGCGCGTCGGCCAGCGTCGGCTCATCGTCCCCGGGCAGCGGTGCCGTGAAAGCGCCGGCGCGCAATTCCGGTTCGGTCGCCTGGCGAGGAGTGCCCGATGTGACGGGTGCGTGCTCGTTGCCGCCAAGCGGCAGCGGCGCGAGCGGCACGCTGCTCGCGTGGTCGCGCAAACGGGCATCGAGCGTGCTGCGGGAAATGCTGGTGGAGTCTTGTTCCGAAGCCGGCGCCCACGGGTCCCACGCGTTGCCGCTGAAGTCCGGCTTGGGTTGCCGCACACCCGACAGCGCTTCGATTGCCGCCGCGGCGGCAACCGGTTTGGCCGTGGAAAAATCGCCGCCTTCGGAGACGTCGAACAGACTGCTCGACGCGTCGAAGACTTCCTGGCAATGCCCGCACCGCACGAGGCCGCGGCGCTGCGCAAGCTGCGCCGGTTGCAGAAGGAAGACAGTTTCGCAGAAGGGGCAACGCGTTGCCAGGTGCATATCGAGCCGTTGAGCCTGAGGCCGTTAGGTTGACAATACGCCTTATTCTAATTGCTTTCGCGGCGCGTTCCGGCGAGGCACACCCAACCTTCATGTTCGCGCCACACGCTGATATCGATCCAGCGCGCGTAGACCTGCGCGACCTCCTCGGCCTGGCGGGCGAGAATGCCCGACAGCGCGATGTGGCCGCCCGGCTTCACCTTCGACGACAGCATCGACGCCATCAGCTTGAGCGGATTGGAGAGAATGTTCGCGACCACGACGTCGAATTCGCCGGCCGGACAGGCGTCGGGCAGGCCATAGGTGACTTCGGCGTGATTGCGTTCGCTATTGTGACGCGCCGATTCGACCGCCTGCGGATCGATATCGATGCCGATCACCGGAGCGGCGCCGCACTTCTTCGCGAGAATCGCGAGGATGCCCGAGCCGCAGCCGTAGTCGAGCACGGACTGGCCGGGCTTGATCGACTGCTCGATCCACTCCATGCACAGACGCGTGGTGGGGTGGCTGCCGGTGCCGAACGCGAGACCCGGATCGAGTTCGAGCACGAGCGCGTCGGGGTCCGGCGCATCGTGCCACGACGGCACGACCCAGATGCGCTCGCCGATCTGGATCGGATCGAACTGCGACTGCGTGAGTCGCACCCAGTCCTGCTCCTCGACCTCGCGCACGGTATATGCCGGCGCGGCATCGAGTCCGATCTCGTTGGCCGCGGCGGTTAGCAGCACGGCCGGATCGTGTTCCGGCGCGAGCAGCGCGATCACACGCGAATGCTGCCATGCCGTGCGATCCGGCGTGAGGCCGGGCTCGCCGAACAGCGGCTGCTCGTCGGGCGTGTCGGCGTCGGCGTCTTCGACCGACACCGACAACGCGCCCAGCTCGAGCAGCGCGTCGGACAACTCCTCCGCGTGCTCGCGCGCCAGTTCGGCAACCAGTTCCCGATAGCTCATGACTTACGCTTCTTCCGCGACCTGCTGACGCGCGGCCAGCCGGTTTTCGAGGTAGTGGATGCTGGTGCCGCCTTCGACGAACTTCGCGTCGAGCATCAGCTCACGGTGCAGCGGGATGTTGGTCTGAATACCTTCGACCACCATTTCCGACAGCGCGATGCGCATCCGCATGATCGCCTGTTCGCGCGTGGCGCCGTAAGCGATCAGCTTGCCGATCATCGAATCGTAGTTCGGCGGCACGAAATAACCATTGTAGGCGTGCGAATCGACGCGGATGCCGGGACCGCCCGGCATATGCCACGAGGTCAGGCGTCCCGGTGACGGCGTGAACTTGAACGGATCTTCGGCGTTGATCCGGCATTCGATCGCATGGCCGCGGAACTGGATGTCGCGCTGACGGAACGTGAGCTTCTCGCCGGCCGCGATGCGGATCTGTTCCTGCACGATGTCGACACCGGTGATCAGTTCGGTCACCGGATGCTCGACCTGTACGCGCGTGTTCATCTCGATGAAGTAGAACTCGCCGTTTTCATACAGGAACTCGAAGGTGCCCGCGCCGAGATAGCCCATCTTCTTGCACGCGTCCGCGCAACGATCGCCGATACGGTCGATCAGGCGACGCGCGATGCCCGGCGCCGGCGCTTCCTCGATCACCTTCTGGTGACGGCGTTGCATCGAGCAGTCGCGCTCGCCGAGCCACACGGCGTTCTTGAACGAGTCGGCCAGCACCTGGATTTCGATGTGCCGCGGGTTCTCGAGGAATTTCTCCATGTAGACCTGCGGGTTGCCGAACGCGCGGCCGGCTTCCTCGCGGGTCATGATGACCGCGTTGACGAGCGCCGCTTCCGTGTGGACCACGCGCATGCCGCGGCCGCCGCCGCCGCCAGCCGCCTTGATGATGACCGGATAACCGATCTGGCGGGCGATCTTCACGATCTCCTTCGGATCGTCCGGCAGCGCGCCTTCCGAACCCGGCACGCAAGGCACGCCGGTCTTGATCATGGTCTGCTTGGCCGTGACCTTGTCGCCCATCATGCGGATCGTTTCCGGACGCGGGCCGATGAAGGTAAAGCCGGACTGCTCGACGCGCTCGGCGAAGTCGGCGTTCTCCGACAGGAAGCCGTAGCCGGGGTGGATCGCTTCGGCGTCGGTGACTTCGGCCGCGCTGATCAGCGCGGGCATGTTCAGATAGCTCAGATTCGACGGTGCCGGGCCGATGCAGACCGCCTCGTCGGCGAGCTTCACGTACTTGGCTTCCTTGTCGGCTTCCGAATAGACGACGACCGTCTTGACGCCGAGCTCGCGGCAGGCGCGCTGGATACGAAGCGCGATCTCGCCACGATTGGCAATGAGGATTTTTTCAAACATAGCGGGTTTTCGACTCATCAATGGGCGCCGGGTCGGTCACGACGCCGGCTGCCGCAGAGGATCGGTCGCGCGCCTCGGGACGAGCGGCGCGCGGGCGGCAAATAGTGCGTGCCGCGTTAGCCGACCACGAACAGCGGTTGGCCGTATTCGACCGCCTGGCCGTTTTCGACGAGGATTTCCTTGACCACGCCGGACTTGTCCGACTCGATCTCGTTGAGCAGCTTCATCGCTTCGATGATGCAGATGGTCTGGCCTTCCTTGACCGTGTCACCGACCTGCACGAACGGATCGGCGCCCGGCGACGGCGCGCGGTAGAACGTGCCGACCATCGGCGAGGTGACGACGTGACCCTGCGGTGCGGCGGCGGCCGGCGTGGCCGGAGCGCCCGCGGGGGCTGCCGGTGCTTCGACAGCGCCGAACGGTGCCGGTTGTGCGAATTGCGGTACGGCGTATGAGGCGGACGGTTGGACGTAAACCGGCGGCGCATTCTTGACGATGCGGACCTTGCCTTCGCCCTCGGTCACTTCGAGTTCGGAAATACCGGACTCCGAGACGAGGTCGATCAGAGTTTTGAGTTTACGTAGATCCATCAGGGTGCCCCTTTTCAATGCGTAGTGTGCCGGCGTGTGCAAGTCGCAGTAGCCGGCTCAAATTGGACGTGTTTGGATTCAGCCGCGCGACGACCCGGCCGCGAGCCGGTCGAGCGCGAATTCGAGCGCGTACAGATACCCCTTCCAGCCCAGGCCGCAAATGACGCCCTCAGCCTGGTCGGAGAAATACGAGTGATGCCGGAACGGTTCACGGCGATGCACGTTCGACAGATGAATCTCGACGAACGGGATGCCGACCCCCGCCAGTGCGTCGCGAATGGCCACGCTCGTGTGTGTGTACGCGGCGGGATTGATCAGGATGAAATCGGTTTGCTCGGTGCGGGCCGCCTGAATACGGTCGACCAGTGCGCCTTCGTGATTGCTCTGAAACGACGCGAATTCGACGCCTGCGTCGGCTGCGCGGTCCGCCAGCGCCTGATCGATCTGCGGCAGGGTCACGCGACCGTAGACCTCGGGTTCCCGGCTGCCGAGAAGATTGAGGTTGGGTCCGTGCAGTACCAGCAGTCGCGTCATGGTCGCTTCTTTTTCCGTGGAATTGCGCGCACTTTAGCGCTGATTAGAGAAACTTGTCTAGTTTCGCGCGTGTACGCGGCGACGGCCGGCGCGGGCCGCGGCGCAGCCTTGGGTCCAACTTCACTCAAATTCGGGAATTATCCGTGTATTTTTGCTCGTTCTGCACGGAATCGCATGCCAAAAAGCGCAGCGTGGGAAATCGGGAAATTTACAGCGCGTCGAGCGTCTGACGCAGCGCCGTCGGGTCGATCTGGCCCAATTTTGTCGAGCGGATGTTGCCTTTTGCGTCGATCACGACGGTAAACGGCAAACCGCCCGCATTGTTGCCGAACGCGCGCGCGAGGTCGGCGCCCCCGAAGCCGGTCACGTAGATGGGGTACGCGACCTTGACCTTCTGCAGGAAGGTCTGGATGTTCTTTTCCGAGTCGACGCCGAGGCCGACGAACTGGATGCCTTTCTTCGCATACTCGCGCTGGATCTGCGACAGCGCGGGCATTTCCTCGACGCACGGAGCGCACCACGACGCCCAGAAGTTGACGACGATCGGGTGGCCCTTGAGCAGGCTCAGCGACTGCGGTTTGCCGTCGACGTTCGTGACCGGGGCGGTCCACAGTTGCTGCACGGGACTCGCAGAGGTGGCAGGCTGCGCCCCGGCCTGCGCCGCGTACGCGACGTCGGAACCGCGATTGAGCCAGTGATTGGCCAGTACGCCGCCGCCCGCGGCAATCAGCGCGACGACCGCGCCCGCCAGCATACGTCTCGTGTTCATCGTGCTCCGTTCTGTCTGATCAATTGGTGAAGGACGGCACTTCGTCGCCGTCGAGCAGCGCCTGCACCGCCGGCAAATTGGCCCGCGCCGTGCGGCCGCGCGCGTCGGCGCGTACCGCGCCACGCAGGTCGTCGGTTTCGTACAGCGCGACGTGGATGCCGACCGGCTCGGCGTTGCGCTCGCCCGCGGGGCGCCACAGAAAGCTCAGCGTCTCCACGTAGCCGCGGCCCGCGAAGTGGCGCGTTTCCGACACGTCGTACTGGATGTTTGCATTGAGCATGTAGATCGCGACTTCCTTCGGGTTGTCGCAAAACACCTGCAGATGCACATCCGAATGCTCGCCGGCCGTACCGCCGAGCACCGCGCCCGTCAGATACGGATTGAACGGCGCGAGCCGCTCCATCCAGTCGACCGCGATCATGCGCAGGCGCCGCAGCAGCGCCGGCTGGCTGTCGCTCTGGAACAGCGACTGATATTCGCGGATTTCTTCTTCGATCTGATCGTTGTCCGGCAGCCATTCGCCGGCAACACGAGTCTCGCCGACGACCTGCCGGGCCGCCTTGCGCTTCGCGCTGGCGTAATCCAGGCCGTCTTCGGCAATCAGGCGTGCCGCCGCGATTGCGATTTCCTCGCGCAGGCGCTGCGGATCGAAATGTGATTTGCGGACCATCCTTGCATGATACTCGATCGAGCCTGCGACGCGGTTCGGCGGCCCGCACGGGGCGGCGCCGGGCGTGGCCGGCAGGGGGCAGCGCGCGTCGCGTCGGTTACAATAGGCGTCCTTTGCAGACGGTCGTTCCGACCGTCCTGTGGCTCTCTCATCCCTCGCAAGAAACGCCCCCGCGGCACGACAGGCTTATGCATATCCACATCCTCGGCATCTGCGGCACCTTCATGGGCGGTCTCGCGGTGCTCGCGCGCAATGCGGGCCACACCGTGACCGGCTGCGACGCCGGCGTCTATCCGCCGATGAGCACGCAGCTCGAGGCGCAAGGCATCGGTCTGATCGAGGGTTATGACGCGGACCAACTGAACGGCCTGAACGCGGATCTATTCGTGATCGGCAACGTGGTCACGCGCGGCAACCCGCTGATGGAAGCGATTCTGGACCGCGGCCTGCCGTACGTGTCCGGTCCGCAGTGGCTCGGCGAGCACGTGCTGAACGGCAAATGGGTGCTGGCCGTGGCCGGCACGCACGGCAAGACCACCACGAGCTCGATGCTGACCTGGCTGCTCGAAGACGCGGGCCTGAACCCCGGCTTCCTGATCGGCGGTGTGCCGCTGAATTTCGGCGTGTCGGCGCGGCTCACCGATTCGAGCTTTTTCGTGATCGAAGCGGACGAATACGACACCGCATTCTTCGACAAACGCTCGAAGTTCGTCCATTACCGCCCGAAAACGGCGGTGCTGAACAATCTCGAATTCGATCACGCCGACATCTTCCCTGATCTCGCCGCGATCGAAACGCAGTTCCATCATCTGATCCGCACGGTGCCACGCCTCGGCCGCGTCGTCACGAACGGCCGCGAGGACGCGCTCGAGCGCGTACTGACGCGCGGCTGCTGGAGCGAGGTCGAGCGCTTCGGCGTCCAGGGCGGCTGGGAGATCCAGGCGGCGGAGCAGGGCGTGCCCGTCGACGAACGCTTCGCCGTCTATCACAACGGCGAGCGCGTCGGCGTGGTCGACTGGCAGGTGCAGGGCGAGCATAACCGCCTGAACGCGCTCGCCGCGCTCGCCGCCGCGCGCCATGTCGGCGTGCCGCCCGCGCAGGCCGCGAAGTCGCTGTCCGGCTTTCGCAACGTGAAGCGCCGCATGGAAGTGCGTGGCAGCGTCGAGGGTGTGACCGTGTACGACGACTTCGCGCATCACCCCACCGCGATCGAGACGACGGTGGCCGGCCTGCGCGCGCGGGTCGGCCGCGACAACACGCGAATCCTTGCGGTGCTGGAACCGCGCTCGAACACGATGAAGCTCGGCGTGATGAAAGCGCAACTGCCGGCGAGCCTCGCCGACGCCGATCTCGTGTTCGGCTACGGCGCGCCGAGCGGGCGCGACGCGCTCGGCTGGAACCTCGGCGAAGCGCTCGCGCCGCTCGACGGCAAGGCGCAGGCGTTCGACAACCTCGACGCGCTCGTGAAGGCGGTGGTCCACGCGGCGCGCCCCGGCGACCAGATTCTGGTGATGAGCAACGGCGGTTTCGGCGGCGTGCATCAGAAACTGCTCGACGGTCTTTCGACGCGAGGCGCGTCGTGATTCTGTATCTGCACGGTTTCCGTTCGTCGCCGAATTCGTTCAAGGCGCGCCTGCTCGCGGCGCGTCTCGCCGAGCTGGGTCGCGCCGACGAGTGGTGCTGCCCGATGCTGCCGGTGTCGCCGTTCGAAACCGTGGCGCTCGCCGAATCGCTGGTCGCCGACGCACGCGCGAAGGGCGATGCGCGGCAGGTGACCGTGATCGGCAGTTCGCTCGGCGGCTACTTCGCCACCCATCTGGCCGAGAAACACGGCTGGCCGGCCGTGTTGCTGAACCCGGCGGTCGTGCCGCAGCGCGACCTGAGCGCGTATCTCGGCGAGCAGCCGTTGTGGCACGGTGGCGGCAGCATCGTCGTCGAGCCGCATCATCTGGATGAATTGCGCGCGCTCGGCGTCGCGTCGATCACGCGGCCCGAACGCTATTATTTGATGGCAGCCACCGGCGACGAAGTGCTCGACTACCGCGAAATGCTCGCGCACTATCCGGGCGCGCGCACCACGCTGATCGAGGGCAGCGACCACGCGATCAGCGAGTTCGCGCAGTATCTCGACGACGTGCTGGCCTTTTGCGACGCCGAACACGTCGAGCCGCCGGCGCCGTGCGCGGCGGCCTGACGGCACGCAAGGGCGGCGGCACCGAAACCCTGCCAGGACGTCAGTCAGAGAGGCACACCGACCGCCACCGCTGGTCGCAAGATTCAACCCGCTGGCACGCGCAGTGCGCGCCGCGGATTCACTATCACGAACAGGTTGCCGTGCCGCGCATGCAGTGATCGATCGCCACAGGGCGTCGGGCGCGACGGCAGACGCAAGTCAGAACGAGAGTATTGAGTGAACGTTTTCTTCGAGGAATCGGGCAGTTTCAAGGCCGGCAGCGTGCTGTCGCGCCAGGGCGACGCGTTTCAGGTCGAGTTGCCGGGCGGGCGGCGCGCGAAGGTGCGCGCGAAGGATGTGCTGATCGAGTTCGAGAAGCCCAGCGCGGCCGAACTGATGCAGCAGGCCGACGCGTTGGCGCAAGAGATCGATCTGGACTTCCTGTGGGAATGCGCGCCGGACGATGAATTTTCGTTCGCGACGCTGGGCGCCGAGTACTTCGGCGCGAGCTTCGGCGCGATCGAGCGCGCGGCGCTGGTGCTGCGCATGCAGGGCTCGCCGGTGTACTTCCGCCGCAAGGGCCGCGGCATGTACCAGCGCGCGCCGCAGGAGCAACTGAAGATGGCGCTCGCGGGCCTCGAGCGCAAGCGTCAGCAGGCGCTCGTGCAGGCGCAGTACGAGGAAGAGCTGAAGGCAGGCCGTCTGCCTGAAGCGTTCGCGGGCGGCAAGGGGCTCGCGCTCTTGACGAAGCCCGACAAGAACACCATCGAGTACAAGGCGCTCGAGGGCGCCGCGGCCGCGCGCGGCATCTCGCAGGCGCGGCTGATGCTCGAATGCGGCGCGATCGCGTCGCCGCGCGCGCTGCACGAAGCGAAGTTCCTGTCCGAGTTCTTCCCGCACGGCACCGGCTTCCCGTCCGTCGCGGCCGCGAACGTGCCCGACGATCTGCCGCAGGCCGACGTCGAGGCGTTCTCGATCGACGACATCACCACGACCGAAATCGACGACGCGTTCTCGGTCGAGCATCTGGCCGACGGCCGTGTGCGCATCGGCGTGCACATCGCCGCGCCGGCGCTCGGCATCCAGCGTGGCGACGAGGTCGATGCGATTGCGCGCGCGCGTCTGTCGACGGTCTACATGCCCGGCGACAAGATCACGATGCTGCCCGACAGCGTCGTCGACACCTTCACGCTTGCCGAGGGTGGGTATCGGCCGGCGCTGTCGCTGTACGTGATCGTCAATCGCGAGACGCAGGAGATCGTCGCGAGCGAAACGCGCGCCGAGCGCGTGTTCGTGAAGAACAATCTGCGCCACAACACGCTCGACGAAATCGTCACCGAGAAGGCGCTCGCCGAGGGCACCGGCGAGTATCCGCACAAGGACGATATCGCCGTGCTGTGGCCGTTCGCGCAAGCGCTGTTCGAAAAGCGCCAGACCGCGCGCGCCGGCTACGGCCTGCGCCGCGAAGTGCAGCGCAATACCGACTTCAATTTCTACGTCGACGGCGAGCATGTCACGATTACGCCGCGCCGGCGCGGCTCGCCGCTCGACACGATCGTCGCCGAGCTGGCGATTCTCGCGAACTCGTCGTGGGGCGGGTTCCTGCACGATCACGGCGTGCCGGGCATCTATCGCACGCAGCGCGCGTTCGGCGTGCCGAGCGGCCCGAAGCGCACGCGCATGCAGACCAACGCCGCGCCGCACGAAGGGCTCGGCGTCACGCAGTACGCGTGGAGCACGTCGCCGCTGCGCCGCTACGTCGACCTCGTGAATCAGTGGCAGCTGATCGCGTGCGTGCAGCATGGCGTGACCGCCAAGCTCGCCGCGCCGTTCAAGCCGAAGGACGCCGATCTGTTCGCGGTCGTGCAAGGCTTCGACGACACCTACACCGCGTACGCCGACTATCAGCGTCGCATGGAGTACTTCTGGTGTCTGCGCTGGCTCAGGCAGGAAAACCGCAAGCAGGTGGTCGCGTCGGTCGTGAAGGGCGATCTCGTGCGTCTCGAGGAAATTCCGCTGCTGCTGCACGTGCCGGGCCTCGGCGTGCATGCGCGCGGCACGCGTTTGCAGATGGAAGTCATGTCGATCGATGAGCTGACGATCGAAGCGTCGGTGCGTCTGTTGCACGTGCTCGATGCACCGACCGTGACGAGCGGCGGCGAAGCCGAAGAAGGCGAGGACGAGAGCGAGGAAGAGTTGCTCGAGGCATCCGACGACAGCGCCGAAAGCGAAGCCGAAGCCGAAGCGGAAGCCGACGGCGGCAATCCCAACGACAACCCCAGCGCAGACGAATCCGCGGCGACCGGCGACGGCAACGACGCCGCGAACAACGCCGACCGCGACCAACACATCACGGAGCCGGGACGATGAGCGGCAACCCAACGCGCGAGCGCTACGCGGTCATCGGCAACCCCGTCGGGCATAGCAAGTCGCCGTTCATCCACGGCCGCTTCGCCGCGCAAACCGGCGAGCCGGTCGAGTACGGTCATCTGCTCGCGCCGCTCGACGCGTTCGTGCCGCACGTGCGCGCGTTCATCGAAGCGGGCGGACGCGGCCTGAACGTGACGGTGCCGTTCAAGCTCGACGCGCATGCATTCGCGAACACGCTGTCGCCGCGCGCGGCGGCGGCCGGCGCGGTGAACACGCTGCGGGTCGACGCCGACGGCATCTACGGCGACAACACTGATGGCTTCGGCCTCGTGCGCGACATCGAGGTGAATCTCGGCGTGTCGCTGAAGGGCGCGCGCATCCTGCTGCTCGGCGCGGGCGGGGCCGCGCGCGGTGTCGTGCTGCCGATGCTCGAGCGCGCACCGCATACGCTGACGATCGTCAATCGCACGGCGCAGAAGGCCGAAGCGCTGGTCGACCAGTTCGCGCAGGCTGCCAGCGGCGCGCATTGCCGTCTGACCGGCGGCAGCGCCCGCGCGATCGAAGCGGGCCAGTACGACGTGATCGTCAACGCGACCGCGGGCAGCCTCGATGCGTCGCTGCCCGAGTGCGACGATCGCGCGTTCGGCAACGGCACGCTCGCCTACGACATGATGTACGGCGCGCATCCGACCATCTTCATGCAGCACGCGGCGAAACTCGGCGCGCGCGGCGCCGACGGACTCGGCATGCTGGTCGAGCAGGCCGCCGAATCGTTCCATGTGTGGCGCGGCGTGCGTCCGGACAGTGCGGCGGTGCTCGCCGAATTGCGCGCGCTGCTGACGGCGCCGTCGCCCGCGTAACGTCGGCGCGCGGATAGCACGCACCATGACAGCGACGCGGCGCGCCAGCGGTTCGCGCGGCCAGTCCGGCCCGCTGCGCTGGCTCGCCTGGTTGACCGCGGTCGTGGCCATCGCCTGGCTCGCGACGCAGGCGTACTACTTCGCGCAGATCGCAATCTGGAACGTCGTCAATCCGCGCTCGACCGCGTTCATGCGCTCGGACGCATGGCGTCTGTCGCAGGACCGGCCGGATCTGTCGGTGCAGCGAACGTGGGTGCCGTACGATCAGATTTCGCGCAACCTGAAGCGCGCGATCATCGCGTCCGAAGACGCGAACTTCGTCAACAACAAAGGCTACGAAACCGACGCGATCCTGCAGGCGTGGGAGCGCAACAAGGCGCAAGGCCGGATCGTGCGCGGCGGCTCGACGATCTCGCAGCAGCTTGCGCGCAACCTGTTTCTGTCGCGCGAGAAAAGCTATATCCGCAAAGGCCAGGAGCTGATCATCACGTGGATGCTCGAAACGCTGATGGACAAGCAGCGCATCTTCGAGATCTATCTGAACTCGGTCGAATGGGGCAGCGGCGTGTACGGCGCCGAGGCGGCCGCGCAGTACTACTTCAAGACCTCGGCGAGCAAGCTCACGGCCGCGCAGTCGGCGCGGCTCGCGGTGATGCTGCCACGCCCCAGGTATTTCGATGAACACAGGAATTCGGCGTATCTCACGCAACGCGCGCGCGTGATTGCGCGGCGGATGGGCGCGGCTGAATTGCCGGATTGAAAGAGCCCTCGATCCCGTTGTCCTGCTTCGAAGCCCGCCTCGCGCGGGCTTTTTTGCGTCAGCAGACCGCGACCGCGACAGTTCGCTAAACACTCGATCGCCCACTAAAATCTCACTATATGGACTCAACATTCACATATTGGTGATTCTCAAAAGTCGCCCTACAATCCAAGCCAACATGCATCGCGAGTCGGCGCCCCAGCGCGCCGAAACAGCGAACTGCGACAGAAAAAAACCGGAGACGAGACCGACCATGTCTGGCAGCCAACCACGGCAGCCGCGCGAGCGCGGCGCCGCACCCGTTTCCGCCCTGTTCTCCGGCCCCGCGCGCTAAGCGCAGAAACCATCCGAAGGCGAATCGCCATGAACAAAGCGATGCCCACTCCCGCCGCCAGCGCGACCGAGGCCGCGCAGGGCTCGAACGGCGGGCCGAACAGCGCCGCGAATCCGGCGCTGAATTCCGCGCCGCGCGAGGCTTCAGCCGTCACCGCCAATGTCGCCGCCGGTGCGTCCGTTACCGCGAGGGCGTCGCGCCCGGTGGCGCGCGCGGCGACCGTCGACGGTCTCGGGCTGCCGGTCACGCTGCTGGAAATCACGCCGCAGCAGGCCGGCACGCAGACACTGTTGCGCGGCCTTGCGATTCTCGAGGCCGCCGCGGCCGGTGTGCGCGATCTGCGCAGCTTCGGCGCCGCGCTCGGCACGACCCGCAGCACCACGCACCGGCTCGTCAGCAGCCTCGTGCAGGCGCGCTATCTGCGCCAGGTGCAGGGCGGCTATCTGCTCGGGCCGAAGCTGATCGAGCTCGGCACGATCGCGCTCGAACAGATGCCGCTGACGGCCGTCGCGCGTCCGCACCTCGAGTCGCTGGCCGAGCAGACGCTCGACACGATCCACCTCGGCGTGCGCGACGGCGACGACGTGCTGTACATCGACAAGATCCCCGGCACGCGCGGCCTCGAAATGCGCTCGCGCGTCGGCCATCGGATGCCGCTCGCGTCGACCGGCATCGGCAAGGCGATGATGCTCGACCTCGCGCCGGACGCATGGCAGTCGCTGTTCGACGCGTCGCGCCGCGCGCTCGCAGGCGTCAGCTTCAAGCCGGACAACCGCCCCGATGCGCCGACCTTCCTGCAGCGCATGACGAACTACGCGGCCGGCGGCTACACGTTCGATCTCGAAGAGAACGAAGCGGCGATCCGTTGCGTCGCGGCGCCGGTGCGCGATGCGTCGGGCGCGATCGTCGCGGCGTTGTCGGTGGCCAGCACGATTCCCTATATGCCGCTCGAACGGATGGACGAACTGATTCCGGTCGTGCAGCGCGAGGCGCGCGCGATATCGGAAGAACTCGGTTGGCGCGCACCGCGACCGGCCACGCGCAGGATCAAGCGATGAAACAAGCGGGCACCGCCACGCTGGCGAACCACCGGGCGCCCGCCGCGCCCACCTCGGGCGTGAAGCCGGACGCGACCGCCGCCGCCGATACCGCCGCCGTCGATTTCACGCACGCCGCGCTGATCGGGCTCGACTGGGGCACGACGTCGCTGCGCGCCTATCTGTTCGACGCGCACGGTCGCGTGCTGGCGACGCGCGCATCGACGGCCGGCATCATGAATCTGCCGCGTGGCGCGGCCGAGGGCGGCTTCGACGCCGCGTTCGACGACGCCTGCGGCGCATGGCTCGACCATGCGCGCGGCGTGCCGGTGATCGCGGCGGGGATGGTCGGCAGCGCGCAGGGCTGGCTCGAAGCGCCGTATGTCGAGACACCCGCGAACGCCAATGCGCTGGTGGCCGGTATCGTCCGCGTGCAGACCGCGCGCGGCGCGACGCTGCATATCGTGCCGGGCGTGCTGCAACGCGGGGAATTGCCGAACGTGATGCGCGGCGAGGAGACGCAAATTTTCGGCGCGCTCAGCGCGGACGCGGACGGCGCGCACGACGCGAACTCGGTCGACAGCAACGCCCGCTCGCTGATCGGCCTGCCCGGCACGCACGCGAAATGGGCGGTCGTGCAGGCGGAGCGCATCGAGCGTTTTCATACGTTCATGACCGGCGAGGTGTTCGCCGCGCTGCGCGAGCACACGATTCTCGGCCGCACGATGATCACGCCCGATCGCCCGGATACCGAAGCATTTCTGCGCGGCGTGAACATCGCGCGCGAGAAGGGCCAGGCAGGCGTGCTCGCGACCGTGTTCAGCACGCGCACGCTCGGCTTGACCGGCGCGCTGTCGAGCGAGGCACAGCCGGACTATCTGTCGGGCCTGCTGATCGGGCACGAACTCGCCGGCCTCGAAGCGGTACTCGCGCAGCAAGGCAGCTCGCTCGCGCAGCAGAGTCTGCGGCTGATCGGCAACGACGCGCTGTGCGAGCGCTACCGCCTCGCGCTCGCGCAATTCGGCTGTCTGCGCGCGGAGCCGGTCAGGCATGCAACCGAACGCGGCCTGTGGCGCGTCGCCGTCGAAGCGGGGCTCGTCCGGCCGTCCGCCCAGGCGGCGCGCGCAGGCTGACCGGCGGCAGAGCCCTTTACGACGCTCACGAAACAAGGAACCGACATGCAACCACACATCAATCTGCCCGCACCGTACATGCCGCACGCGGGTCTGATCGCCGCGTTCGAAGCCTGTCCGCTGATCGCGATCCTGCGCGGCGTCACGCCCGCCGACGCGGCCGATCACGGTCAGGCCCTGTACGAAGCCGGTTTTCGCATCGTCGAAGTACCGCTCAATTCGCCGCAGCCGTTCGACAGCATCTCGGCGATCCGCAAGGTGCTGCCGGCCGACGCGATCGTCGGCGCGGGCACGGTGCTGCATCCGCTGTTGGTGGACGACGTGAAGGCCGCGGGCGGCGAACTCATCGTGATGCCGCACAGCGATCCGGAAGTCGTGATCGCCGCGAAGGCGCGGGGCCTCGCCTGCGCGCCCGGCGTCGCGACGCCGACCGAGGCGTTCATCGCGCTGAAGAACGGCGCGGACGTGCTGAAGATGTTCCCCGCCGAGCAGCTCGGCTGCCAGGTCGTCAAGGCATGGCGCGCGGTGATCGCCGCGCAGGTGCCGCTCGTGCCGGTCGGCGGCGTCACGCCGGACAACATGGGGCCGTTCCTGAGCGCCGGCGCGAACGGTTTCGGCCTCGGCTCGGCGCTGTACAAGCCGGGCCAGAGCGCGGCGGTGACCGCGTCGCATGCGAAGGCGTTCATCAACGGTCTGCGGATCGCCCGCGCGGGCGTGAAGAAATGAACCGGCTCGCCGGCAAAGCCGCTCTCGTGACGGGCGCTGGACGTGGCATAGGCGCGGCGATCGCGCTGGCGTTCGCGCGCGAAGGCGCGGCGGTCGTGCTGGCGGAACTCGACTTCGACACGGCGCAGCGCACGGCCGCGCAGATCGAGGCGGAAGTTGGCACCGGCGCCGGCGCGCGCGTGCTCGCGGTGCAGACCGACGTGACGCAACCGGCGTCGGTGCGGCACGCGGTCAGCGAAGGCGAACGCGCGTTCGGCGCGCTCGACATCCTCGTCAACAACGCGGGCATCAACGTGTTCTGCGATCCGCTGACGATGACCGAAGCCGATTGGCGGCGCTGCTTCGCGGTCGATCTCGACGGCGTGTGGAACGGCTGTCGCGCGGTGCTGCCGGGCATGGTCGAGCGTGGCGCGGGCAGCATCGTGAACATCGCGTCGACGCACGCGTTCAAGATCATTCCGGGCTGCTTTCCGTACCCGGTCGCGAAGCACGGCGTGATTGGCCTCACGCGCGCGCTCGGCATCGAGTACGCGCCGCGCAACGTGCGCGTGAACGCGATCGCGCCGGGCTACATCGAGACGCAGCTGACGCACGACTGGTGGAACGAGCAGTCCGATCCGGCCGCCGCGCAGCAGGCGACACTCGATCTGCAGCCGATGAAGCGCATCGGCCGTCCGGAGGAGGTGGCGATGACCGCGGTGTTCCTCGCGTCGGACGAAGCGCCGTTCATCAATGCGAGCTGCATCACCGTCGATGGCGGGCGCTCGGTGCTTTACCACGACTGAATTCGCATCGCCAGAAGACGCACAGAACACCGGACGACGCGCTGGCCGCGTGTGTCAGACCGGTACAAGAAGACGCGGCCGATTACCTTCTCGTTATCAATTAGTCAGGAGACACGCATTATGAAACGCAGAATTTTCCTCACGCTGGCAGCGGCGGCGGCGGGTGTGCTCTTCAACGCACCGGTCGTCCAGGCCGCCGATTCAGTCAAGATCGGCTTCCTCGTGAAGCAGCCGGAAGAACCGTGGTTCCAGGACGAATGGAAGTTCGCCGAGATGGCCGCCAGGCAGAAGGGCTTCACGCTCGTGAAGATCGGCGCGCCGTCGGGCGAGAAGGTGATGAGCGCAATCGATAACCTCGCCGCCCAGAAGGCGCAAGGCTTCGTGATCTGCACGCCCGACGTCAAGCTCGGGCCGGGCATCGTCGCCAAGGCGAAGGCGGACGGCCTGAAGATGATGACGGTCGACGACCGCCTCGTCGACGGCGCGGGCAAGCCGATCGAGGCGGTGCCGCATATGGGCATCTCGGCGTATAACATCGGCAAGCAGGTTGGCGACGGCATCGCGGCTGAAATCAAGAAGCGCGGCTGGGACATGAAGGACGTCGGCGCGATCGACGTGACCTACGAGCAGCTGCCGACCGCGCATGACCGCACCACTGGCGCGACCGACGCGCTGGTCGCCGCGGGCTTCCCGAAAGCGAACATCGTCACCGCGCCGCAGGCGAAGACCGACACGGAAAACGCGTTCAACGCCGCCAACATCGCGCTGACGAAGAACCCGCAGTTCAAGCACTGGGTCGCTTACGCGCTGAACGACGAAGGCGTGCTCGGCGCGGTGCGCGCGGCGGAAGGCCGTGGCTTCAAGGCCGACAACATGATCGGCATCGGCATCGGCGGTTCGGAGTCCGCGATGAACGAGTTCAAGAAGCCGCAGCCGACGGGCTTCTACGGCACCGTGATCATCAGCCCGAAGCGCCACGGCGAGGAAACCTCGGAACTGATGTACGCGTGGATCACGCAGGGCAAGGAGCCGCCGCTGCTGACGCTGACGACCGGCATGCTGGCGACGCGCGACAACGTCGGCGAAGTGCGCGAGAAGATGGGCCTCGCGTCGAAGTAATCGCAAGACTTGCGGTGGTATGAAGTACACCGCCGGCGCGTCGCTTTCCCTGCCTGGCGCAGGGGACGGCGCGCCGACGGCGAGAGACGATCTGCGGTAGACAGACGGACCGCGTGCGATACGCGTACGGTCAACATGAAGCAGCAATATCTTGCGTGGGACCGGAGTAAGCGCTAAAGCGCTAACTCCGGTCGACCGCGATGAAACTGCATGGGACCGGAGTAAGCGCTAAAGCGCTAACTCCGGTCGACAAGGAGGCGAAGTGTCAGCGACGCTACGGTTTGACAATATCGGCAAGGTTTTTCCAGGCGTGCGTGCGCTCGACGGCGTGTCCTTCGACGTCAACGTCGGCCAGGTGCACGGCCTGATGGGCGAAAACGGCGCCGGGAAATCGACGCTGCTGAAAATTCTCGGCGGCGAGTATCAGCCCGATTCGGGCCGCATGCTGATCGACGGCAACGAGGTGCGCTTTCCGAGCGCGGCCGCGTCGATCGGTGCCGGCATCGCGGTGATTCACCAGGAACTGCAGTACGTGCCCGACCTCACGGTCGCGGAGAATCTGCTGCTCGGCCAGTTGCCCAATGCGCTCGGCTGGGTCAACAAGCGCGAGGCGAAGCGCTTCGTGCGCGAGCGGCTCGAAGCGATGGGCGTCGCGCTCGATCCGAACGCCAAGCTGCGCAAGCTGTCGATCGCGCAGCGGCAGATGGTCGAAATCTGCAAGGCGCTGATGCGCAACGCGCGCGTGATCGCGCTCGACGAGCCGACCAGCTCGCTGTCGCACCGCGAGACCGAGGTGCTGTTCAAGCTGGTGCGCGATCTGCGCGCCGACAACCGCGCGATGATCTACATCTCACATCGGATGGACGAGATCTACGAGCTGTGCGACGCGTGCACGATCTTCCGCGACGGCCGCAAGGTCGCGTCGCATCCGACGCTAGAAGGCGTGTCGCGCGACACGATCGTCAGCGAGATGGTCGGGCGCGAAATTTCGGACATCTATAGCTATTCGGCGCGGCCGCTCGGCGAAGTGCGTTTCGCGGCGAAGGCGATCGAAGGTCATCCGCTCGCGCAGCCGGCGAGCTTCGAGGTGCGGCGCGGCGAGATCGTCGGCTTCTTCGGACTCGTCGGCGCGGGCCGCAGCGAGCTGATGCATCTGGTGTACGGCGCCGAGCATCGCAAGGGCGGCGAACTCATACTCGACGGCAAGCCAATCAAGGTGCGCAGCGCGGGCGAGGCCATTAAGCACGGCATCGTGCTGTGCCCCGAGGATCGCAAGGAAGAGGGCATCGTCGCGATGGCGAGCGTCGCGGAGAACATCAACATCAGCTGCCGCCGTCACTATCTGCGCGCGGGCGTGTTTCTCGATCGCAAGAAGGAGGCGCAGACGGCGGATCGTTTCATCAAGCTGCTGAAGATCAAGACGCCGCATCGGCGGCAGAAGATCCGCTTCCTGTCGGGCGGCAACCAGCAGAAGGCGATTCTGTCGCGCTGGCTCGCCGAGCCCGATCTGAAAGTCGTGATTCTCGACGAACCGACACGCGGCATCGACGTCGGCGCGAAACACGAGATCTATAACGTGATCTATCAGCTCGCGGAGCGCGGCTGCGCGATCGTGATGATTTCGTCGGAATTGCCGGAAGTGCTCGGCGTGTCTGACCGGATCGTCGTGATGCGCCAGGGCCGCATTTCCGGCGAGCTCGCGCGCAAGGACGCGACCGAGCAGTCGGTGCTGAGCCTCGCGCTGCCGCAAAGCTCGACCGCGCTGCCTGAAAACGCGAACGCCAACGCCGCCAACCAGAGCGCGTCGCGCGCGGCCTGAACCTTATCCGGACGCGAGTCCGCAACCCGTGGGGAACGGGGAGGAGTATTGAACATGCAAGCCAGAGAAAACCTCGCGCAGCAGACCGCCAAGAGCGCGGCCGACGCGCTGATTCCGCAGACCGGCGACAAGGCCAAATGGTGGCAGCAGATCACCGAATACAGCCTGATCGTGATCTTCATCCTGATGTTCGTCACGATGTCGCTGACCGTCGATCATTTCTTTTCGATCGAGAACATGCTCGGCCTCGCGCTGTCGATCTCGCAGATCGGCATGGTCGCGTGCACGATGATGTTCTGCCTCGCGTCGCGCGACTTCGACCTGTCGGTCGGCTCGACCGTCGCGTTCGCCGGCGTGCTGTGCGCGATGGTGCTCAACGCGACCAACAGCACGGTCATCGCGATCATCGCGGCGGTCGCGGCGGGCGCGGTGATCGGCTTCGTCAACGGCGCGGTGATCGCTTATCTGCGCATCAACGCGCTGATCACGACGCTCGCGACGATGGAAATCGTGCGCGGCCTCGGCTTCATCGTGTCGCATGGGCAGGCGGTCGGCGTGTCGTCGGATACGTTCATCGCGCTCGGCGGCCTGACGTTCTTCGGCGTGTCGCTGCCGATCTGGGTCACGCTGATCTGCTTCATCGTGTTCGGCGTGATGCTGAACCAGACCGTGTACGGCCGCAATACGCTGGCGATCGGCGGTAATCCGGAAGCGTCGCGGCTCGCCGGTATCAACGTGGAGCGCACGCGCGTCTACATCTTTCTGATCCAGGGTGCCGTCACCGCGCTTGCCGGCGTGATTCTCGCGTCGCGTATCACGTCGGGTCAGCCGAACGCCGCCGAAGGCTTCGAGCTGAACGTGATCTCCGCGTGCGTGCTCGGCGGCGTGTCGCTGCTGGGCGGCCGCGCGACGATCTCCGGCGTCGTGATCGGCGTGCTGATCATGGGTACGGTCGAGAACGTGATGAACCTGCTGAACATCGACGCGTTCTATCAGTACCTGGTGCGCGGCGCGATCCTGCTCGCGGCCGTGTTGCTCGACCAGTTGAAGAACCGCGGCTCGCGCGATTGAGTCGCTTTCACCCCATCCCAAGCACATCCAAGCTCATAAAGGAATCGAACGATGTCGTCTCCGGCCAATGCAAACGCCAGCCTCGCTGACACCGCGTACGCGCGCTATCCGAGCCTCGTCGACCGTACGGTGCTGATCACGGGCGGCGCGACCGGCATCGGCGCATCGTTCGTCGAGCACTTCGCGGCGCAGGGCGCGCGCGTCGCGTTCTTCGATATCGACGCGAGCGCGGGCGAAGCGCTCGCCGACCAGCTCGGCGATTCGAAACACAAGCCGCTGTTTCTGGCCTGCGATCTGACCGACGTCGACGCGCTGCAAAAAGCGATCGCCGACGTGAAGGCCGCGCTGGGTCCGATCCAGGTGCTCATCAACAACGCTGCGAACGACAAGCGCCATCAGATCGGCGACGTGACGCGCGAGTCGTTCGACGCGGGCATCGCCGTGAACATCCGCCATCAGTTCTTCGCGGCGCAGGCCGTGATGGAGGACATGAAGGCCGCGCGTAGCGGCTCGATCATCAACCTCGGCTCGATCAGCTGGATGCTGAAGAACGGCGGCTATCCGGTGTACGTGATGTCGAAGTCGGCGGTGCAGGGTTTGACGCGCGGACTCGCGCGCGACCTCGGCCACTTCAATATCCGCGTCAACACGCTGGTGCCGGGCTGGGTGATGACCGACAAGCAGCTGCGCCTGTGGCTCGACGACAACGGCCGCCGCCAGATCAAGGAAGGCCAGTGCATCGACGCCGAGCTGATGCCGGCCGACCTCGCGCGCATGGCGCTGTTCCTCGCCGCCGACGACAGCCGCATGATCACCGCGCAGGACATCGTCGTCGACGGAGGCTGGGCGTGAGCGCCAGCCCGCGCGTGCAGCGGGCCACGCTGCTGCTCGACGCGCAATGCGAGCTCGGCGAAGGCGCGACCTGGTGCGCGAGGAGCGCCCGCTTCTACTGGACCGACATCGAAGGCGCGCGGCTGTGGCGCTACGATCCGGCCGACGGCCGCAGCGATTCGTTCGACATGCCCGAGCGGCTCGCCACCTTCGCACTGTGCGAAAACCCGCGCTACGTGCTGCTCGGGCTCGCATCGCACCTCGCGTTTTTCGATCTGCAGACAGGCAGCACACAGCGCATCGTCGACGTCGAGCCAGGCATGAATACACGCGTCAACGACGGCCGCTGCGATCGGCAAGGGCGTTTCGTGTTCGGCACCAAGGACGAAAGCGGGCAACGGCAGACGGTCGCCGGCTTTTATCGGTTGAATCACGATCTGTCGCTCGAACGTTTACCGTTGCCAGCGCCGGCGATTTCGAACAGCATCGCATTCAGTCCCGACGGCGCGACGATGTACTACTGCGATTCGCCGACGCGTGAAATCCGCGCGTGCGACTATCGCGCGGACGGCGGCATCGCGAACGATCGCCTGTTCACTCGCCTGACCGATGCGAACGGTATCCCCGACGGCTCGACCGTCGACAGCGACGGCGGCCTGTGGAACGCGCAATGGGGCGGCGCGCGCGTGGTGCGTTACGGTCCCGATGGCGTGGAAACCGAGCGCATCGACGTGCCGACCACGCAGCCGAGCTGCGTCGCGATCGGCGGTGCCGCGCTCGGCCAGACCACGGGCAGCGCCCAGGGCGAGCCGGCGCTCGACACGCTGTACATCACGAGCGCCTACGCCGAGCTCGATGCGACGGCGCGCGCGGCCGACACGCTCGCGGGCGACCTGTTCGTCGCGACGCTCGCGCGGCGCGGTGTTGCGGAGCCGCTGTTCCAGGGCGCGCCTATCTAGCGCAGAATGACGCAGCCCCGGCCGCACGCCGGGGCCGCGATCCTGAAGGTGAAGCAGAAGTCGATGTGGCAGTTTCGGTCCGCGAGCAATACGCCCGCGACCGGCCGGCAACGAATCGGCAACATGCAGTTCGGACTCGAGGCGAATTGGTCACAAAAAGTCGCCCGCCACTCCCGTCAACCCTGACGGCAACGTCCCACGCCTCTCGATGGAGCCAGATATGACTGTTGCGAATCTCGTTTCAGCCTCATCCCCAACCTCTCAAACGCGACGCTCGCGACTCGCCGCGGCCGCCAATCCCGTGCTGGCGGGCCCGAGCACGTCGGCGGTGGCCCTCGGCGAAGGCAGCGCCGGCGATGTCGCGTGCATCACGCTCGCCAACTCGCAATTGCGTCTCGATGTCGCGCCGACGCTCGGCGGCGGCGTGACCCGCTTCGACTGGCGCGACGACGGCGCGCTGACGCCGATCTTCCGGCGCTGCAGTCACGTCGGTGGCGATACGCAACCGAACCAGCTGGCCTGCTATCCGCTCTTGCCGTACTCGAACCGCATCGGCGGCGGCCATTTCAGCGTGGCCGGGCGGCGCGTCGAGGTGCCGCGCAACCGCGCCGACGAGCCGCTGCCGATTCATGGCGACGGCTGGCTCGCGCAATGGCAGGTGCTCGACGCGGGCCGCGAGCACGTGCGTCTCGCGCTCGACCGCAGCGACGGCAAGCCGTACGCGTTCCGCGCGACACAAACCTACACGCTGGACGGCCCAACGCTGGTCGTCTCGCTCGACATCGAAAACGCTGGCCGCGAGACGCTGCCGTTCGGGCTCGGCGTGCATCCGTTCTTCGTGCGCGACGCGGACACCGAGCTGTCGGCGGCGGCCGGCGGCCTGTGGCTCTCGGGCGACGACTGGCTGCCGGTGCGCCACGTGCCGGCGCCCCCCGCGTGGCAGTTCGGCGTCGCGTATCCGCTGCCGGAGACGATCGTCAATCACGCGTTCACCGGCTGGAGCGGCCAGGCGGCAGTGGTATGGCCGAAGCGCCGTCTGTCGCTGAACATCGCCGCCGACACCGACTATTACGTGCTGTACACGCCGCCCGGCGAAGACTTCTTCTGCTTCGAACCGGTCGATCATCCGATCAATGCGATGAACCTGGCGGGCGGCGCAAGCGAAAACGGCATGACGCTGCTCAAGCGCGGCGAGCGGTTGGCGCGCACGTTCCGCTTCACGGTCGAGCGGACTGGACTGCGCTCGATGCCGGGCGGGCGCGGCGCGCGGCGCAGGCAGTAGCCGCAGTCGTAGCCGCCGGGCCGCCGGCCGGACGAACGGGCGGCCTGGCGCTGCTATCGCCTATGAGGCGCGGGCCGCGCGGTGACCGCCATCGACGGACGGCGTTCGTGGGACAGGTAAAATACGCGCCTCCTCCGATTACCGGCTCGCCGCGAGACTCACCATGTCCAATTTCATCCAGACACTCAACGACGCCTGGCAGCGCACGAACTCGCTGCTGTGCGTTGGCCTCGATCCCGAGCCCAGCAAATTTCCCGGCGCGCTCGCGGGCCGCGCCGACGCGATCTTCGAGTTCTGCCGCACGATCGTCGATGCAACCGCGCCGTACGCGTCGTCGTTCAAGCCGCAGATCGCCTACTTCGCCGCGCATCGCGCGGAGGACCAGCTCGAGCAGCTGATCGCCCACATTCAAGCGAACCATCCGGGCCTGCCGGTGATTCTCGACGCCAAGCGCGGCGATATCGGCAGCACGGCCGGGCAATACGCACGCGAGGCCTTCGAGCGCTACCAGGCCGACGCGGTGACGGTCAATCCGTACATGGGTTTCGATTCGATCGAGCCGTATCTCGAGCACGCAGGCAAGGGCGTGATCGTGCTGTGTCGCACGTCGAACGCGGGTGGCTCGGATCTGCAGTTTCTCGAGACAAGCGGTCGGCCGTTGTATCAGGTTGTCGCGCAACTGGCCGCGCAGAAGTGGAATGCGAGCGGCCAGCTTGGGCTCGTGGTCGGCGCGACGTTTCCGAAGGAAATCGAAGTGGTGCGCGGAATCGTCGGCGACATGCCGCTGCTGATTCCGGGCATCGGCGCGCAAGGCGGCGACGTGCAGGCCACCGTGAGCGCCGGACGCACCGCGAACGGCACCGGCATGCTGATCAACTCTTCGCGCGCGATCATCTACGCGGGCAGGGGCGACGATTTCCCGCAAGCGGCCGCGCAGGCCGCGAAGGACACCCGCGACCGGATCAACGCGTTTCGTTGAACCGGCGGGCGATCCCGCGGCGGGCGATCCCGCGGTGGGCGATCCCGCGGCGGCCGGCGCGGCGCGTCAGCGCGCCGGTGCGAGCCGCCCGATCAACCCCGCATGCCGCGGATGCCGCGCCTTCAGCGCGTCCACCTCCGCGAGTTCGAACTCGCTGAATTCGAAACCCGGCGCGACCGTGCAGCCGACCAGCGCGAACGATGCCGGATCGGCGCACTCGGCCGCGAACCACAAGCCGGCCGGCACGACGGCCTGACAGACCGTATCGGGATGCGTGAGCGGATTGCCGAGCCGGTGCGTGACGAGCGCACCGCCGGCATCGCTTTCATCGAGCACGTGGACCAGCAGCGGCTCGCCGGCATAGAAATGCCAGACTTCATCGGAACGGATCCGATGCCACGCCGAATGCGCGCCGTCGCACAGCAAGTAATGGATCGCAGTCGACGCCGCACGGGCGTTCCCAACCTCGCTCGGTTCGCCGACGCGCAGCACGCGCGCGGCCGAGCGGTAGGTCTCCGCAAAAAAGCCGCCTTCAGGATGGGGCTTCAGATCGAAGCGGCGGATCAGTTCGTCTGCGATCGCGCGCGAATCCGGCATTGTCCGCCTCCTCGGCGATAGTTAGCCGCCGCTCAATGCTCGCGTTCGTCGAGTAGCGCCAGCAGGCCGCGCAGCGCGTGCGCCGCGGCCTGCACGCGGATCTGGTCGCGGTCGCCCTTGAAAATCTTCGTTTCCACCGATGTGTGCAGCCGGTTGCTCCAACTGAACGACACCATGCCGACCGGCTTGGTTTCCGTGCCGCCGCCGGGGCCGGCGACGCCGGTGATCGACAGCGACACCTGCGCTCGGCTGTTGCGCAGCGCGCCTTCGGCCATCGCTCGTGCGACCGGCTCGCTGACCGCGCCGTGCTTTTCGATCAGGTCGGCCGGCACACCGATCATTTCGCTTTTCGCCTGGTTCGAATACGTGACGAAGCCGCGTTCGAACCAGCCGCTGCTGCCGGAGATGTCGGTGATCGCGGTCGCGACCATGCCGCCCGTGCAGGACTCGGCGGTCACGAGCATCAGGCGCTCGTCGCGCAGACGGTTGCTCACGCGGATCGCAAGCTGGTGAACGACGGAATCGGTAGGCATGGCGTCAGTCAATCCGGAAAACGAAGCCGGCCGGGCGGCGCGGCGAACGGCAGGGGCCGGGCGGCGACCAAAAGAGTCGAACGGTACTCGAACGGTGAACAGGCAGCGCTCAAACCGACATCCGCCACAGCGCAATCACCAGCAACGTAAAAAATGCGGCGATCAGGTCATCGAACATGATGCCAAAGCCACCTTTCAGCCGGCGGTCGAAGTAGCCGATCGGCGGCGGCTTCACCATGTCGAAGAAGCGGAAGATCAGGAACGCCCCCACCTGGCCGGCGAGCGTGGCAGGCGTGACCATCAGCAGCACGAGCCAGAACGCGACGATTTCGTCCCACACGACCGCCGACGGATCCTCGACGCCGAGCCGCTTCGCGGTAAAGCCGCACAACGCGATGCCGCCGAGAAAGCCGACGCCGATCAGCACGCCCCATTCGATAACTGTCAGATAACGACTCAGCACCGCGAACGAGGCCCACCCGAGCAGCGTGCCCATCGTGCCCGGTGCGACGGGCGACAGCCCGCTGCCGAAGCCGAGCGACAGAAGGTGGACTGGATGCGACAGCATGAAGCGCGCGGTCGCGCGGCGCGGCTGAGCAGGCTTCGGCTCGCGCGGTCCAGGCGGCTGGGGCGGCTCGCCGCCGAGGAAGTCGTCGGCGGGGCCGAGCGGGGGGTCATTCTGCATGAAAGTGATCGAAACCTTGCAAGGTCAGAGTGAGCGGCGCGCCGCTGGCGTTGCGCCACGCGATGGCCGGGCGGTCGGTGGCCGCCTCCAGTGCGCTTATTGTACCGATGCGGGTGACCGGCACGGCAGCCTTCTGCGCGGCGGCCTCGACCGCGGCGCGCGCGGCGGCGGGCGCGGTGAAGCACAGCTCGTAGTCGTCGCCGCCGGCGAGCGTGCAGCGCTGCTGGACGTCGGGCGGCAGGCGGCGTAGCGCGGCCGAGCGCGGCACCGCATCGACGTCGACGCTCGCGCCCACCGACGAGCGTTCGAGGATGTGCCGCAGATCGCCGGCGAGTCCATCCGACAGGTCGAGCGCCGCGTGTGCGATGCCGCGCAGCGCGAGGCCGAGCGCGATGCGCGGCTCGGGGCGTTCGAGCGCCCGGCGGAACGTCGCGGCGTCATTCGGGGTGGCGGACCATTCGCCGCGCTGCGCGCCGAGGCCGGCGCGCGCGTCGCCGAGAGTGCCGGAGATCCAGATGTCGTCGCCGGGTTGCGCGGCATCGCGGCGCAAGGCTGTTCGTGGCGGCACGCTGCCGAATACCGTAATGCACAGATTGAGCGGCCCGCCTGTCGTATCGCCGCCGATCAGCTCGCAACCGTAGCGCTCGGCGAGCGCGAACAGGCCTTCGCTGAAACCGGCAAGCCAGGCTTCGTCGGCTTTCGGCAGCGAGAAGGCCAGCGTGAACGCCCGCGGCTGCGCGCCCATTGCGGCGAGGTCAGACAGATTGACGGCAAGCGCCTTGTGACCGAGCGCTTCGGGATCGATATCGGCGAAGAAATGACGGCCTTCGACCAGCATGTCCGTCGATATCGCCAGCATTTCGCCGGCAGGCGGCGCCAGCAACGCGCAATCGTCGCCGATGCCGAGCGTGCCGCCTTCGGCATTGGCGGGCCGCACGGCGGCGGCGCGGCGGGCAAAGAAACGATCGATCAGCGAAAACTCGGAAAGCATGATGGCGGACCGTGAGCGGAGAACGATTGGAGAAATGGCGCGGATCAGGGTGATTGAGCGTGATGCCCCGTCGCAAGCGCCGGACCATCCGGACAACGGGCAACGCGCGCTTTCACGCTGTTTCAGTCGCGGCTGTTGTACCCGTATTGAAGGAATTGCGTAGGCAATTGGGGCTACAATGCCGTCGAACGTCTATTCTAATCTGCCCTCCGAAGCCCGCCTTATGTCGAATCCCGTCAATACCAAACTCCGCGAAGCAGCTCTCGATTACCACGAGTTCCCGACTCCCGGCAAAATCGCGATCGCCCCGACCAAGCAGATGATCAACCAGCGCGACCTCGCGCTGGCGTATTCGCCTGGCGTCGCGTTCGCGTGCGAGGAAATCGTCGAGAGCCCGCTGAACGCCGCGCGCTTCACCGCGCGCAGCAACCTCGTTGGCGTCGTCACGAACGGGACCGCGGTGCTGGGCCTCGGCAACATCGGGCCGCTCGCGTCGAAGCCGGTCATGGAAGGCAAGGCCGTCCTGTTCAAGAAGTTCGCCGGCATCGACGTGTTCGATATCGAGATCAACGAGAGCGATCCGCACAAGCTGGTCGAGGTGATCGCCGCGCTCGAACCGACCTTCGGCGGCATCAACCTCGAAGACATCAAGGCGCCGGACTGCTTCATCGTCGAGCGCGAATGCCGCAAGCGCATGAAGATTCCGGTCTTCCACGACGACCAGCACGGCACCGCAATCGTCGTCGCGGCGGCGGTCACGAACGGCCTGAAGGTCGTCGGCAAGGACATCAAGGAAGTCAAGCTGGTCGCGTCGGGCGCGGGCGCGGCGGCGCTCGCGTGTCTGGACCTGCTGGTCGACATCGGCCTGCCGCTCGAAAACATCACCGTGACCGACCTCGCGGGCGTCGTGTACAAGGGCCGCACCGAACTGATGGACCCGGACAAGGAGCGTTTCGCGCGTGAAACCGACGCGCGCTCGCTTGCCGAGGTGATCGAAGGCGCGGACGTGTTCCTCGGGTTGTCGGCTGGCGGCGTGCTCAAGCAGGACATGGTCAAGCAGATGGCCGCCAGGCCGCTGATCCTCGCGCTTGCGAACCCGACGCCGGAAATCCTGCCGGAACTCGCGCTCGAAGTGCGTCCGGACGCGGTGCTGTGCACGGGCCGCACCGACTACCCGAACCAGGTCAACAACGTGCTCGTGTTCCCGTTTCTGTTCCGCGGCGCGCTCGACGCCGGCGCGACGACGGTCACGCGCGAAATGGAAATCGCCGCCGTCAACGCGATCGCCGAGCTGGCGCGCCAGGAGCAGAGCGACATCGTCGCGACCGCGTACGGCATCCAGGATCTATCGTTCGGACCGGAATACCTGATTCCGAAACCCTTCGATCCGCGTCTGATCGTGAAGGTCGCGCCCGCGGTGGCGAAGGCCGCGATGGAATGCGGCGTCGCCGAGCGTCCAATCGAGGACATGGACGCGTACGCGCAGCATCTGCAGCAGTTCGTTTATCACAGCGGCACGACGATGAAGCCGATCTTCCAGCTCGCGCGCAGCGTCGAGCCGGAGAAGAAGCGCATCGTGTTCGCGGAAGGCGAAGAAGAGCGTGTGCTGCGCGCGATGCAGATCATCGTCGACGAAAAGCTCGCGAAGCCGATCCTGATCGGCCGGCCGGCCGTGATCGAGCAGCGGATCGCGCGTTATGGCCTGCGGCTCGTCGCGGGGCAGGACTACACGGTCGTCAACACCGATCATGACGAACGTTACCGCGAGTTCTGGCAGGAATACGCGAAGATGATGTCGCGCAAGGGCATCACGACGCAGATGGCCAAGCTCGAGATGCGCCGCCGCACCACGCTGATTGGCTCGATGATGGTCAACAAGGGCGAGGCGGACGGCATGATCTGCGGTACGGTCAGCACCACACACCGCCACCTGCACTTCATCGATCAGGTGATCGGCAAGAAGCCCGGCGCGAAAGTCTATGCGGCGATGAACGCGCTGGTGCTGCCGAATCGGCAGATTTTCCTCGTCGATACGCACGTGAACGTCGATCCGACACCGGCCGAGCTGGCTGAGATCACGATCATGGCAGCCGAGGAAGTGCGCCGTTTCGGCATCGAGCCGAAGGTTGCACTCGTGTCGCACTCGAACTTCGGTTCGAGCAACGCGCCGACGGCGCAGAAGATGCGCGATACGCTCGAGATCCTGCGCGAACGCGCGCCGGGGCTGCAAGTTGACGGCGAAATGCACGGCGACGTCGCGCTCGACGCCAACCTGCGCCGTGAGGTATTGCCCGATTCGACGCTCGAAGGCGACGCGAACCTGCTGGTGCTGCCGAACATCGACGCGGCCAATATCTCGTACAACCTGCTGAAGACGGCGGCCGGCAACAACATTGCGATTGGCCCAATTCTGCTTGGCGCGGCCAAGCCGGTGCACGTGCTGACGCCGTCGGCGACGGTGCGCCGGATCGTCAACATGACGGCACTGCTGGTCGCGGACGTCAGCGCAACCCGCTAACTGCGCATCGTGATCGGGCCGCGACGGGCCCGGCGCCGGTTTTCCAACCGGCGTACCTGAAAAAAAAGGCGTGCCCGCAATGGGCACGCCCTCAGGGCAAGCTGGGGATCGCCACCCCGAAAAATGGCAATGACACGGCCTTTCGGCTCAGTGGTTTCAGGCTCTAACAACCGCAATCGAGCGCCTCTGCCAGCGGCCGCTTGCACCGCCCGCACTGCATTCGATCACGATTGAGCTCAGTTTAGCCTGATCGAGCTAAACATTCTGTCAAAAGTCGTCAAAGTCCCCGCCACCGGCTTTTCCGCGGGGTGAGGCGGGGTGCCATCGGCCGTCGAACGTTGATTCCAAAGGCTATTAGCGATACCCTTACGACTTTCATGGTCGTCAAACTCGTGATCTGACAGCGGGGAAACCTGATACATGGCACGCAACTGGTTGCGCATGAAAGGCGTGCTGATCGCTGCCGCCGCACTCTGCGCGTTGTCCAGTTCCGCGCCCGAAGCGCTGGCGCGAGATTACTCGGCGCCAACTGGGGTGGAAGCGCAGGTGGGCACCATCGCGCTGGCGCAATTGCCGCGCGAGGCGGTCGATACGTTGAACCTCATTGCCGCGGGCGGGCCTTACCCGTATCAGAAGGACGGCATCGTATTCGGCAACTACGAACGGGTGCTGCCCGCCCATCGGCGCGGCTATTACCACGAATACACCGTCCCCACGCCTCACGCGCGTAATCGCGGGGCGCGCCGCATCGTCTGCGGAGGTCCGCTACAGCGGACCGACAATTGTTATTACTCGGACGACCATTACACCAGTTTTAACCATATTGTTGAATGACATTGGGATGAACGGCATGAGCGACAACATCTACGCGCACGATTCCGGAGTCGCGACGGATCTTTTCGCGGCCGGCGACGGCAATTTGTTCCAACGCGTCATGAAGATGCGCGCCGGCGAGCAGGGTCGCGACAATCAAAGCGAGGCTGCCACGGTGGTTTCATCGAACGAGGAGCCCATGAGCCTTTTCAGGACGGTGCGGCCGAACATCGTGCAGTCGATCCGCGCGTTCCGCGTGCAGGATCTCGCCGACGAGGCCAACCTGCTCGGCCAGCACTTTCTGTATGCGTACTGCGCGAACGCCGCCTCGAAGCAGGAAGTGCTCGAGACGATCGCGACGTCGTTCCTGTTTCCCAAGCATTTCGGCAAGAACTACGACGCGCTCTACGACTGCCTGACCGACCTCGTGCACAAGGCCGGCGCGCAGCCCGGCTTCGTGATCGTGCTCGAACACCTGCCGATCGCGCAGAAATTCGACAAGGAAGGGCGCGAGACGCTGCTCGACGTGTTCCGTGAAGCGGCCGAATTCTGGGCCGAGCGTAAGGTCGCGTTCCGGGTGTTCTACTCGTTCGCTTGAAGTTCGCCGGATTTTCGCCTGTTCAGGCGTAGCTGCTTGAGTCTGACAGTGAACGTCGCGGCATAAACGGCAAAGGCCCGCTAATTGGCGGGCCTTTGCTTTTGTCGCGCTGCTTGGGCAAGCACCCGCTCACCAGCCGCCCCAGCGCGCCGCGAGCCCCGCCAACACTGCGATTCCGACGGTCTCTGTGCGCAGCACACGCGGTCCCAAGCCAATCGCGGTAAAGCCCTGTTCGCCGGCGGCGGCTTCCTCGTCGGCGCAAAGGCCGCCTTCGGGGCCGATCAGCAGCGTCACGCCACCAGGCGGCGGCGCGTCAGGCAGCGCCGCAAAGCCGATGCTCGCGCGCGGCGATAACAGCAGGCGCAGCTCGTCAGGCGCCGGCTCGCGCGACAGCGTATCGAGCCACGCGCCAATCTCGCACACCGGCATCACGTCCGGAAGCCGATTACGTCCGCACTGTTCGCACGACGCCCGCACCACACCCTGCCAGTGCTGCTGCCGCCGCTGCGCGCGCTCGCCGGTAAGCCGCACGACGCTGCGGGCGGTCGCGAGCGGCACGAAGCCCGAGGCGCCGAGTTCGACCGCCTTCTCGATCAGCCAGTCCATCTTGTCGCCGCCGGCGATGCCTTGGGCGAGCGTCAGCCGATACGGCGGCTCGACCTCGATCGCGCGAAATTCGCCGATTTTCACGCGAGCCGCACGACGCTCGACCTCGACGAGTTCGGCGCCGTATTCGCCGCCCTGGCCGTTGAACAACGTCAGGGAATCGCCTGGCTGCAGACGCAGCACGGCCACGTGGCGCACGACGTCGTCGGGCAGTGCGACCACGTCGTCGGCGTAAAGCGGGATATCAACAAAAAAACGGGGCATCGACGGGAGACTCTTGAATTCAGGACAGGTGGCGGGCGAGTGCCCAGCGATAGCCGTCGATATCCTCGACCTGCGCGAAGCGGTCGCCCCAGAACTGGTCCTGTGGCTCGCTCAGCGACTTCGCGCCGGCCGCGAGCGCGCGAGCATACACGGCGTCGACGTCCTCGACATAGACATAGAACGATTGCGGCGCGATCGTGCCCGCGCTTTTCGGCGTCTTCGCGGTCGAGCCGAACGCGCCTTCAGGCGCGAACATCACGATCAGCTGGCCTTGATAGGTCATCTCGACGTGCATGACGACGCCGTCGTCCTGCACGCTGTCGCGCACGTCGAAACCGAACGCCGCCGAGAAGAATGCCGTCGACGCGCGCGCGTCGCGCACCGTCAGATAGGGGGTGAGCCAGGGCACACCGGCGGGGTGGGGGGCGGTCATGGAGTTCTCCGGATCTCGTGAGGCGGCGAGGCCACGGTTGCGGGTTTCGGTCGGGCGCGGCACGCCGGCATCACACGAACCGATTCGCGCAAGGTGTCCGCGCTTCAAAAGGACGACTTCGTCAACGGGCTCAGTTTATCGCGCGCCGATCGCGCCGCCGAGAATAGCCCCGCGTGCAGGGCTGGTTCGTAATGACGCAGCGAATCGATGCCGCGCGCGGCGAGACGCTCGGTGAGCGTGTCGGCGGTGAGCGCGGCGGGGTCGAGCGTGTCGCTGGCGATCGCCATCAGCCATAGCGAGCCGTAGAGCGGCACGAAGGTGCCTAGCGTGCGCACCTGTGCGAACGCGGCGTGCAGATCGCCGAGCAGCGCGGCGATGCGCGGCGCGTGGTGGTACGGCGAGCCGAGATGGAGCGACAGCAACGCCTCAGCACGTAGCACGCGCTTCAACTGCGCGTAGAAGGTCGGCGTGTACAGGCCGGCCGCGGGCGAATCGGGTGGCGTCAGGTCGAATACGACGAGGTCGAACTGCGCGGCCGCGACGTTCGTTGCACCCTGCGTCGCGCGGGCCGCCGCCGCGACGTAGTCCGCCGCATCGCCGATCACCAGCTCGACGCGCGGATCGTCGAACGCACCGCCATGCACCTGCGGCAAATGTCCGCGCGTGAGCCGCACGACCTCGGGATCGAGCTCCGCGACGACGATCCGCTCGATGCCCGGATGCCTGAGCAATTGCCTCGCGGCCCCGCCATCGCCGCCGCCGAGCACCAGCGCCGCGCGCGGCGCCGGATGCGCGAGCGCGGCCGGATGCACCATGCATTCGTGGTAGATGAACTCGTCGCCTGCGGACGTCATCGGACGGCCGTCGAGCGTGAACAGCGCGCCGAGCTGCGGCGTGTCCCAGATCTCGATCGTCTGATAACGGGATTCGACACGCTCGACGAGGCGCGCGTGAGGAAAGCCGTAGACGGCGTCGGGACAAGGCTGGAACAATAGCGGGGCGTTCACGGCGGACGGGCTCGATCGGTAGTGCGGGCACACAGCTGCTCGAATTGTAAATGCCGCCGCCTGGCGGTGTGCGTTGAACCTCGCGGCCAGGCGGCTTTCCGGCCGGGTAGGGGTTAACCTTCTGCTAGAATGTGACGCTTTCAGCCTTGTCCGCTTGCTCTGCCCGTTTCGCGTCTCCTGGCGCCGCATCGTGCGCCGTAGCGAAGTGACCGCCGAGCTTCCGGGCCTCAAGCGCGCCCCCGCTTTCTGACTCTGTCTCCGGACTCGACATGACGACCCCGTCTCCCGCACCCACCTCCCTGATGGCCAACGCGATCCGCGCGTTGGCCATGGACGCCGTTCAAAAGGCGAACTCCGGTCACCCCGGCATGCCGATGGGCATGGCCGAAATCGGCGTCGCCCTGTGGTCGCGTCATCTGCGCCATAACCCGAAGAACCCGCAATGGGCCGATCGCGACCGCTTCGTGCTGTCGAACGGTCACGGCTCGATGCTGCTGTACTCGCTGCTGCATCTGACCGGCTACGACCTGCCGATGGACGAGCTGAAGAACTTCCGCCAGCTCCATTCGAAGACGCCGGGTCACCCGGAATACGGCATCACGCCGGGCGTCGAGACGACCACCGGCCCGCTCGGCCAGGGTCTCGCGAACGCGGTCGGCATGGCGCTCGCCGAATCGCTGCTCGCCACCGAATTCAACAAGCCCGACGCCAGGATCGTCGATCACCACACGTACGTGTTCGTCGGCGACGGCTGCCTGATGGAAGGCATCTCGCACGAAGCCTGCTCGCTCGCGGGCGTGCTGAAGCTGAACAAGCTGATCGCGTTCTACGACGACAACGGCATTTCGATCGACGGCGAAGTGGTGCACTGGTTCCACGACGACACGCCGAAGCGCTTCGAAGCATACGGCTGGAACGTGATCCCGAACGTGGTCGGCCATGACGTCGACGCGGTCGACGCGGCGATCAGGCAGGCGAAGCTATCGGACAAGCCGACGCTGATCTGCTGCAAGACCGTGATCGGTGAAGGCGCGCCGACCAAGGCGGGCTCGCACGATTCGCACGGCGCGCCGCTCGGCGACAAGGAAATCGCGGCGACGCGCGAAGCGATCGGCTGGAAGTGGGAGCCGTTCGTGATCCCGCAGGAAGTCTACACGGCATGGGACGCGAAGGAAGCGGGCGCGCGCTTCGAAGCGGAATGGGACGAGGCGTTCGCTGCCTACGCGGCGAAGTACCCGCAGGAAGCGGCCGAATTCAAGCGCCGCAGCGCGAAGCAACTGCCGGCCGACTGGAAAGATAAGGCGAAAGCGATCATCGCCGGCGCGAACGAGCGCGCTGAGACCGTGGCGACGCGTAAGGCATCGCAGCAGGCCATCGAAGGTCTGTCGGCCGTGTTGCCCGAACTGCTCGGCGGTTCCGCCGACCTGACCGGCTCGAACCTCACCAACTGGAAGGCCGCCAAGCCGGTGCGCGTGAATGCCGAAGGCCGTGCCGCCGGCAACTACGTGAATTACGGCGTGCGCGAATTCGGCATGAGCGCGGCGATCAACGGCGTCGCGCTGCACGGCGGCTACAAGGCGTTCGGCGGCACGTTCCTGACGTTCTCCGACTACAGCCGCAACGCGCTGCGCGTCGCCGCGCTGATGAAGTCGCCGTCGATCTTCGTGTTCACGCACGACTCGATCGGTCTCGGCGAAGACGGCCCGACCCACCAGTCGATCGAACACGTCGCGAGCCTGCGTCTGATCCCGAATCTGCAAACGTGGCGCCCGGCCGACACGGTCGAAACCGCGGTGGCCTGGACCCATGCGATCGAGCATGAAGGTCCGTCGTGCCTGATCTTCAGTCGCCAGAACCTGCAGTTCAACGAGCGCACCGACGCGCAGATCGCCAACATCGAGAAGGGCGGCTACGTGCTGCGCGACTGGGATGAAGAGATCGTCGCGCGTAAGATCATCCTGATCGCGACGGGCTCGGAAGTCGAACTCGCGATGAAAGCCGTCGAGCCGCTCGCGCGCGAAGGCATCGCCGCCCGCGTCGTGTCGATTCCGTCGACGACCGTGTTCGACAGGCAGGACGCCGAGTACCGCGAACGCGTGCTGCCGCATGGCGTGCGTCGCGTCGCGATCGAAGCGGGCGTGTCGGATTTCTGGCGCAAGTACGTGGGTCTGGAAGGCGGCGTGGTCGGCATCGACACGTTCGGCGAATCGGCCCCGGCAGGCGTGCTGTTCAAGCATTTCGGTTTCACCGTCGAGCACGTGGTGGCGACGGTCAAGGCCGCGCTCGGCTGATGGTTGCGTCGCATTGCCGTTGCGCCCCTCGTGGCTGCGCGCGGCAACGCACCGAACCGGAAGTCCGACCAGGCGAACATAGACGGATTTTTTAGCCATCAGGAGATAAATCATGACGATTCGCGTCGCAATCAACGGCTACGGCCGGATCGGCCGCAATACCCTGCGCGCCTTCTATGAAAACGGCAAGAAGCACGATATCGAAATCGTCGCCATCAACGATCTGGGCGATGCGAAGACCAACGCCCACCTGACGCAGTACGACACCGCGCACGGCAAGTTCCCGGGCGACGTGTCGGTGGACGGCGACTACCTCGTCGTGAACGGCGACAAGATCCGCGTGCTGGCGAACCGCAACCCGGCCGAACTGCCGTGGGGCGAGCTGGGCGTCGACGTCGTGATGGAGTGCACGGGCTTTTTCACGACCAAGGAAAAGGCGAGCGCGCACATCAAGGGCGGCGCGAAGAAGGTCATCATCTCGGCGCCGGGCGGTAAGGACGTCGACGCGACCGTCGTCTACGGCGTGAACCACAACGTGCTGAAGGCATCGGACACGGTCATCTCGAACGCATCGTGCACGACCAACTGCCTCGCGCCGCTGGTCAAGCCGCTGAACGACAAGATCGGCCTCGTGAACGGCCTGATGACGACGATCCACGCGTACACGAACGACCAGGTTCTGACCGACGTGTACCACGAAGACCTGCGCCGCGCGCGTTCGGCCACGCATAGCCAGATCCCGACCAAGACCGGCGCGGCATCGGCGGTCGGCCTCGTGCTGCCGGAACTGAACGGCAAGCTCGACGGCTACGCCATCCGCGTCCCGACGATCAACGTGTCGGTCGTCGACCTGTCGTTCATCGCTGCGCGCGACACGACGGTCGAGGAAGTCAACGCGATCATGAAGGAAGCATCGGAAGGCGCGCTGAAGGGCGTCCTCGGTTACAACGACGCACCGCTCGTGTCGATCGACTACAACCACAATCCGGCTTCGTCGACGTTCGACTCGACGCTGACCAAGGTGTCGGGCCGTCTCGTGAAGGTGTCGAGCTGGTACGACAACGAGTGGGGCTTCTCGAACCGCATGCTGGACACGGCTGTGGCGCTCGCGAACGCGAAGTAAGTTTCGGGTTTCACGCTGCATGAAAAAGCCGCTCTTCGGAGCGGTTTTTTTTCGTCTGCGATTTTTGCCGTCTACGGCGTGGGGAAATAGACGCCGGCGCGCTGCGCGGCGTTCGCGATGTGCGTCTCGATCGCCTTGCCCGCGGCGAGCGAATCGCGGGCCTTCAACGCGTCGAGAATCGCGCGATGTTCGGTGTAGGTGGACAGCACCCGCTCGCGCCGGTAGAACGGCATGCGCTGGCTTTCCTGCATGATCTCGGCGCTGCTGCGCAGGATCGACTCGATCGCCGCATTGCCCGCGATGCTGACGATGCGCATATGGAACGCGTAGTCGAGCCGAGCCGCTTCGTCGAGTTCCTCGCAGGCGAGCGCGCTTTGCATCGCGGTGATGTTTTCCTCGAGCCACGCGAGGTCGTCGTTGGTGACCGCGAGCACCGCCATGCGCGCGACGAAGCCTTCGAGCGCGTAGCGCATCTGATACGTGTCGGGCAGCGACGACTGCTCGGCGAAGCGCCACGCCTGCGCGTTTTTCGCCTGCGCGCTTTCCACGTAGACGCCCTTGCCGGGGCGGATCACCAGCAGACCAAGCGCTTCCAGCGTGGAAAGCGCTTCGCGCAGTGACGCGCGGCTGATCGACAGTTCATCGGATAGCTGGCGCTGCGCCGGCAGCAGACTGCCCACCGGATAGACGCCCCCCTCGATACGCTCGCGGATGGTCGCGATGGCCGCGTCGGTGACGGTGTGCGGGACGTTTTTCATGAGGGATCGCTCGGTAGCGTGGTCTGACCGCAATTCTAATCCTTGCGCGCGAGAAGGCGCGCCGCGCGCCGTCTGAAATCCCGAATCCGACCCGAAATCGCCGAAAAAACAACGGGTAAACACTGCTCGATGAGTCCTTGACGCGGGTATATCGGCTTCCTACTATTCGCCATAACAGCACTGGTCGGACCAGTCTGAACAGAAGTGACCGAGACAACCATCCGCAGGAGGAAGCCGTGTTGAAATTCTTCAATTCGCTATTTGGCCGGGTCGTGATAGCGCTCGTGGTCGGCATCGTGCTCGGTGCCGTGTTTCCGCATTTCGCGCAGTCCTTGCGGCCGCTTGGCGACGGCTTTCTGAAGCTGATCAAGATGGTGATCGGGCCGATCGTGTTCTGCGTGGTGGTGAGCGGCATGGCGCACGCGGGCGATCTGCGCAAGGTCGGCCGCGTCGGCTTGAAGTCGGTGATCTACTTCGAGGCGATGACGACGATCGCGCTCGTGATCGGCGCGGTGCTCGCTTACGCGACGCGTCCTGGTGCAGGTATGAACGTGAACCTGAAGTCGCTCGATGCGGCGTCGCTCGCGACCTATACCGAGCACGCGAAGAGCCTGAAGGACACAGCGGGCTTTCTGCTGAAGATCATCCCCGACACGGCGATCAACGCGTTCGCGACCGGCGACATTCTGCAGATCCTCGTGTTCTCGGTGCTGTTCGGCTCGGCGCTGTCGCTGCTCGGCAAGCGCGCGCAGCGCGTGAGCGGGTTGATCGATGAGCTGTCGCAGGTGTTCTTCCGCGTGATGGGCTTCATCATCAAGCTCGCGCCGCTCGGCGTGCTCGGCGCGATCGCGTTCACGACCGGCACCTACGGCGTCGAGTCGCTGAAGCAGCTCGGCATGCTCGTGCTGGTGTTCTACGCGAGCTGCGCGGTGTTCGTCGTGGTCGTGCTCGGCGCGGTGATGCGGCTCGCCGGCTTCAGCATCTTCAAGCTGATCCGCTATCTGCGCGAAGAACTGTCGATCGTGCTCGGCACCGCGTCGTCCGACGCCGTGCTGCCGCAGATCATGCGCAAGCTCGAATGGATGGGCGTCAAGGATTCGACGGTCGGTCTCGTGATTCCGACCGGCTACTCGTTCAACCTCGACGGCTTCTCGATCTATCTGACGCTCGCCGTGCTGTTCATCGCGCAGGCGACCAACACGCCGCTGTCTATTCATGACCTGATCGTCGTCGTGCTGGTGTCGCTGGTGACGTCGAAGGGCGCGCACGGCATTCCGGGCTCTGCGATCGTGATTCTCGCGGCGACGCTCTCCGCGATTCCCGCGATTCCTGTGCTCGGTCTCGTGCTGATTCTGCCGGTCGACTGGTTTGTCGGCATCGCCCGGGCGCTCACCAACCTGATCGGCAACTGCGTCGCGACGGTGGTGGTCGCCGTGTGGGAAAACGATATCGACAAGGCGCGCGCGCATCGCGTGCTGAATCGCGACGCGGCGCTGCGCTACGTGCCCGTCGTCGACGACACGCTCGTCGAACCCGGTGCGGCCGAACCCGCGCCGGCGGTCTGACGGCTGCGCGGGTATCTGGTCTGACCAGACGAACCGGCATCGCTTCCTAGACAGCTCCTCGACCTTTTTTCGCAAAGCCGGCGGTTGCCGTGGCGCCGCCGGCTGTTTCCGACCTCTTCGACACCGACCGACATCATGGCCAACCCGATCCTCGACCCGAACGCTCCCGCCTTCACACGCCGCTACATGAACCTCGCCGATCCGCGCCTCGGCGCGAAGGCGCTGTTCGCCAGCGACGAATTCTTCGCGCCGAAAGAGCGCATGCTCGACCCGCAGCCGGCGGTGTTCATCCCCGGCAAATACGACGACCACGGCAAGTGGATGGACGGCTGGGAGACGCGTCGCAAGCGCACGACCGGCCATGACCATTGCGTGATCCAGCTCGCGCGGCCGGGCGTCGTGCATGGGGTCGATCTCGATACGAGCCACTTCACCGGCAATTTCCCGCCGGCGGCGTCGATCGATGCCTGTCATAGCGACGCTGACGTGCCGCCCGAGCACGCCGACTGGCAGCCGCTCGTGCCGGCGACAACGCTACAGGGCAACCAGCATCACTACGTCGAGGTGAAAGACGCGCGCCCGGTCACCCATCTGCGCGTGAATCTGTATCCGGACGGCGGGCTCGCGCGACTGCGCGTGTATGGCCAGCCGCAGCGCGACTGGAGCCGCGTCGAGCGCGGCACGCTGCTCGATCTCGCCGCGATCGAAAACGGCGCGTACCTCGTCGCCGCGAACAACCAGCATTTCGGGCCGGCCTCGCAGATGCTGATGCCGGGCCGTGGCGTGAACATGGGCGACGGCTGGGAAACGCGGCGGCGTCGCGAGCCGGGCAACGACTGGGCGATCGTCGCGCTCGCGCGGCCCGGCGTGATCCGCAAGATCGAAGTGGACACCGCGCACTTCAAGGGCAACTTCCCGGATCGCTGCTCGCTGCAGGCGGCATCGGTGACGGGCGGCACCGACGATTCCCTCGTCACGCAGGCGATGTTCTGGCCGGTGCTGCTCGGCGAACAGAAACTGCAAATGGATCATGTGCACGCGTTCGCGGACGACCTCGCCGCGCTCGGGCCGCTCACGCACGTGCGCTTCAACATCTTCCCGGACGGCGGCGTGTCGCGCCTGCGTCTGTGGGGCGAGATCGCTTAACGCAAGCAACGTCATGGAGCGGCACGCATGAAGATCCTGCAGATGGAACGCCTGACGCGCGCGGCCTTCGCGCCGTTCGGCGACGTGATCGAACTCGACGGCGCGCGTCGTTTTCCGATCAACGGCGGTACCACCGAGCGCTATCACGACCTCGCGCGCGTCGACGTGGTGGAGCAGGGCGGCCGGCCGCTCGTCAGTCTGTTTCGCGCGCAGCCGCGCGCGCTGCCCGTCGAGATCACGATGATGGAGCGGCATCCGCTCGGCAGCCAGGCTTTCATTCCGTTACGCGCGGGCCGATATCTGATGGTGGTCGCGCCGGCCGGCGAGTTCGACGCCGCGCGCATGCGCGCGTTCTGGACCGATGCGTGGCAGGGCGTCAATTACGCCAAAGGGGTCTGGCACCATCCGCTGCTCGCGCTGGATCAGGTCAGCGACTTCATCGTCGTCGATCGCGGCGGCGATGCGCCGAATTGCGACGAATTGCAGTTGGCCGAGCGGTGGCGGCTCGCCTTCGAGCCGAGCGCGGAACTGGTCGGATAGCGGCGATTGCCGCCGCCTGAATAAAAAAGACCCGGCCGATGCCCATCGGCCGGGTCTTTTTTCTGACTTGCCAGGTCGCGTTGGCAGGCGACCCGCGACGCATCAGTGCTTACGATGCGGGCAATTCTCCTTCGTGCACGCCCCATACAGTGCCAGCGCGTGTTCCTGCAGCTTGAAGCCGCGTGCCTTGGCGATGGACTGCTGACGGCTTTCGATTTCGGGGTCGAAAAATTCCTCGACCAGCCCGCAATCGAGGCACACGAGGTGGTCGTGGTGCGACCCCTCGTTCAGTTCGAACACCGCCTTGCCCGATTCGAAATTGCTGCGCGAGAGCAGGCCGGCCTGCTCGAATTGCGTCAGCACACGATAGACGGTGGCGAGACCGATATCGAGCTCCTCGTGCAGGAGGTTGCGGTACACGTCTTCGGCGGTCAGGTGACGCACCGGGCTATGCTGGAAAATCTCAAGGATTTTGAGGCGCGGAAGGGTCGCCTTGAGCCCGATATTCTTGAGATCGGTTGGATTGGTCATGACAAGGGATCCCTAGAGTACAATGCTGGGCTCTCATAGTAATGTGTTTTGGCGTTCTGGTCATTTTCGATGGAATGAGCGCGGCCCGCAAGCGGGCCCGCACGGTGAGTGAAATGATTTCTAAATCTCAATTGATCTACCGGGGGAGCCGCATGCGGGGTACCTTGATCGCTGTTGCGACTGTCGCGGTTCTTGCCGGATGTTCCACATACGACAGCCTGACCCAGCGCATTGCCCAACGCATTACGCCGTATCGGATTACGGTTGTGCAAGGTAATTTCGTGTCGCAGGAAATGGCCGACCAGATGAAGGTCGGCATGACGCGCGCGCAGGTGCGTCAGTTGCTCGGCACGCCGCTGTTGACCGACATGTTCCACGCGAATCGCTGGGATTACGTGTTCTATTTCAAGCGCGGCTCGACGTCGATCGTGCAGCAGCGTGACTTCGTCGTGTACTTCTCCGGCGACCTCGTGACCCACTGGACGGGCGGCGAGGATCTGCCGACCAATCTCGAATTGCTGGCCGAAATCGACGGTGATCGCCGTGGCCGCCACCCGAACGCGACGCCGCCGCGCGCGACGAGCGCGGCCGAGGCCGCCAACGCCGTGGCCGCCAGCGACGCAGCCGCCGCCAGCGCGGCGGCCGCCGCGGCACCGGCTACCGTGGATACGACGCGCTCGCCGTCGGTCGAAGGCGCCCAGCAGGCCGCCACGCCGTCCATGGACGCCAACGCGGAAGCCGCCCAGGCGGCCAATCGCGCAACGAGCGCGGTGCCGACGCCGAGCCGCGCGCCGTCCGTGCGGTCGGCCGTGCCGAGAGCGGGCGCTGGCGGGATCCCGACGCAAGGCCCGACGTCCGGCGGTCAGCCGCAGTTCCAGTTCAAGCGTCCGCCGCCGCCCGCTCAGGAGAACGAGAGCAACCCGGTCGGCCCGACGGGCTCGCAAAGCAGCGGCAGCCCGACGTTGAACACTTCGCCGGCGACGCCGGGAACGAGCAACTGATTTGCTCGTCGGTGTTGTGAGGCGGGCTGCGCGCCACATGTGCGGCGCCCGCCAGATGTGTGTTTGTCCGTCACCAGGCGAGGTCGGAAATGCGCCGCTTGGGCCGCATGAACGTGTTGCCGCGGCAGTGGGTCGCCGCAGCGGGCCGTATCGGTCAGTCACCTGAGCGAGCCGTCCCGATCGGCCGCCCCCATTGGCTCCAGCAGCGAGCCGGGCGATTTCGCTCCCTGCCGCCGCATGTCCCTATATCGACCGGGCGCATTCCCCGGCACACTGGTCCGGGCATTCGCCGGGCCGCGTTTGCCGGGCTCCATACCGGTTGACTCTTTTCGAATCCTCATCGTCATGAAAATTGCCATTGCGGGCGCATCGGGCCGAATGGGCCGCATGCTCATCGAAACCGTCCTCAACGATGCCGACGCGACGCTGTCCGGCGCGCTCTGCCGCACGGGCGCTGCGCAGCTTGGCCAGGACGCCGGCGCGTTCCTCGGCAAAGAGACCGGCGTGCTGCTGTCCGACGACATCGAGCGTGTGTTCGCCGAATCCGACTACCTGATCGACTTCACGCGTCCCGACGCGACGCTCGCGCATCTCGAAGCCGCGCAGCGCCACGACGTGAAAATGGTGATCGGCACGACCGGCTTCGACAACGCGCAAAAAGCGCAGCTGCGAGCGGCGGCGCGGAAGATCGGCGTCGTGTTCGCGTCGAACATGAGCGTCGGCGTGAACGTCACGCTGAAGCTGCTCGAATACGCGGCGCGGCACTTCTCGACCGGCTACGACATCGAGATCATCGAGGCACATCATCGTCACAAGGTCGACGCGCCGTCCGGCACCGCGCTGACGATGGGCGAAGTGATCGCCAACGCGCTCGGCCGCAATCTCGACGACTGCGCGATCTACGGCCGCGAAGGCGTGACCGGCGAGCGCGATCCGTCGACGATCGGCTTCTCGGCGATTCGCGGCGGCGATATCGTCGGCGATCATACGGTGCTGTTCGCGGGCATCGGCGAGCGCATCGAGATCACGCACAAATCGGCAAGCCGCCTGTCATATGCACAAGGCGCGCTTCGTGCTGTACGCTTCCTCGAAGGCCACGACAACGGCTTCTTCGACATGCAGGACGTGCTCGGACTGCGTTGAGCGAAGCCCGTTGCGCGTAGGCGGAGTAGCGCATCCCGAGCGCGCCCTCCCGAAGTCACTTTCCCAAGGCGAGGTCAGATGGCAGGCAGCAGTGGCATCATCCATTACCTGCAAACGAGCGACGCAATCACGCATGGCGTCGCCTATGTGCTGCTGGCCATGTCGATTGCGAGCTGGTGTTTTCTGATCGTCAAGAGCTGGATTCTGACGCGCGCGAAACGCCAGGCCAACCGGGCGATCGCGCGCTTCTGGCAGGCGCCGACGCTCGCCGAAGGCGTCGCCATCCTGCGCCGCACTGATCGTGAGCGCGTGTTCGCGCCGCTCGCCGAAGCGGCGCTCAATGCGGCCGAGGTCGACATTCCGGGCGCCCTGCTCGCGCGCGTCGAGCGCAGCGAACGGGTGCTGCGCGCGCTGCGCCAGGCGCTCAATGCGTCGCAGCGGCGGCTCGAGTTCGGTCAGGTGCTGCTTGCGTCGGTTGGCAGCACCGCGCCGTTCGTCGGTCTGCTCGGCACCGTATGGGGTATCTATCACGCGCTCGGCAGCATCGCGGCGAGCGGGCAGGCGCAGATCGAGAACGTCGCGGGACCGGTGGGCGAGGCGCTGATCATGACCGCGTTCGGTCTGGTGGTGGCGATTCCGGCGGTGCTCGCGTACAACGTGCTGGGCCGCCTCGTGCGGCAATTGTCCGAGGAGTTGGACGGCTTCGCGCACGATCTGCATGCGTACGTGTGCTCCCCAACCGAGCACGCGCCGACGCCTCCGCGCGCGCAGCAGGCGGCGCACGAGGCGCACCGCTGACTTGTCACGCGCGGCGGGCTCGGCACATCGCGATCTTCCTCGCACGACACACCGCCCATCGCACGGGCAAGCTCAGACGCAAGGAGGCGACATGGCATTCGGCGGACTCGAGAAGAAGCAGACGGCCGCGCCGATGGCCGAGATCAACATGACGCCGCTGATCGACGTGATGCTGGTGCTGCTGGTGATTTTCATCATCACCGCGCCGCTGTTCTCGCACGCGATCCGGCTCGATCTGCCGAAGGTCGCGGCGGCGCCCGCGCGCCAGACCCCGCAAACCATCTCCCTTTCGATCGACGGCGCCGGCAAGCTCTACTGGAACGGCAAGCCGATCACGCTCGCGCAGATGCGCGCGCAGTTCGCCGAGGCCGGCAAGCGGGCGGACCAGCCGGACATCCAGTTGCGCGCGGAGCGCTCGACGCGCTACGAAGTGATCGCGCAGGTGATGGGCGCCGCGCAGCAGGCGGGGCTCGAGCGGATCGGCTTCGTGACGGACCCGCCGCCGCCTGCCGCGCAGCACTGAGCGCCACCGGGTGCGCACCGCGTTCACCAATCCGGCATACCCAGTCCCGCGCCACGTCGCGCGGCGCACCCGTCCGCGAACGGTATAATCAGCCCTTTCCCCGCCGAAGGGGAAACGACGCAACGACATTCTGCAGAGCACCGGGCCGGTGCGAAAGCACCGAACCTGGCGATCCCATCACACCATGCACGAAAAATACGTTCCCTCCGACGTCGAAGCCGCCGCGCAAGGGCAATGGCGCGCCATCGACGCCTACAAGACGACGGAAACCACCGACAAGCCCAAGTTCTACTGCGTCTCGATGCTGCCGTATCCGTCGGGCAAGCTGCACATGGGGCATGTGCGCAACTACACGATCAACGACGTGATGTACCGCTATCTGCGGATGAACGGCTACAACGTGCTGATGCCGATGGGTTGGGACGCCTTCGGCATGCCGGCGGAGAACGCCGCGATGGCCAACAACGTGCCGCCCGCGCAGTGGACCTACGACAACATCGCTTACATGAAGAAGCAGATGCAGTCGATGGGCCTCGCGATCGACTGGTCGCGCGAAGTCGCGACCTGCAGCCCTGACTACTACAAGTGGAACCAGTGGCTGTTCCTGAAGATGCTCGAAAAGGGCATCGCGTACAAGAAAACCGGCACCGTGAACTGGGACCCGGTCGACCAGACCGTGCTCGCGAACGAGCAGGTGATCGACGGGCGCGGCTGGCGCTCGGGCGCGCTCGTCGAAAAGCGCGAAATCCCGATGTACTACATGCGCATCACGCAGTACGCGGATGAACTGCTGAACGATCTCGAAGGCCTCGGCTGGCCCGAGCGCGTGAAGATCATGCAGCAGAACTGGATCGGCAAGAGCTTCGGCGTGAACTTCGGCTTCCCGTATGAAATCGACGGCGAACAGAAGCTGCTGCGCGTGTTCACGACGCGCGCCGACACGATCATGGGCGTCACGTTCTGCGCGATCGCCGCCGAGCATCCGCTCGCCACGCGTCTCGCGCAAGACAAGCCGGAACTGCAGCCGTTCATCGACGAATGCAAGCGCGGCGGCGTCGCCGAAGCCGACGTCGCGACGATGGAAAAGAAAGGCATGGCCACCGGCTTCTACGTCACGCATCCGCTGACGCAGGCGAAGGTCGAGGTGTGGATCGGCAACTACGTGCTGATGACTTACGGCGAAGGCGCGGTGATGGGCGTGCCGGCGCACGACGAGCGCGACTTCGCGTTCGTGAAGAAGTACGGTCTGCCGGTCAGGCAGGTCGTCGCGGTCGAGGGCAAGGAATTCTCGACCGAAGCGTGGGCGGAGTGGTACGGCGAGAAGACCGGCACGCTGGTGAACAGCGGCAAGTACGACGGCCTCGCCTACGACGAAGCCGTAGACCGCATCGCCGCCGATCTCAAGGAACTGGGCCTCGGCGACAAGCAGATCACGTGGCGTCTGCGTGACTGGGGCGTCTCGCGCCAGCGTTACTGGGGCACGCCGATCCCGATCATCCACTGCCCGAAGTGCGGCGACGTGCCGGTGCCGGAAAAAGACCTGCCGGTCGTGCTGCCGGAAGACCTGGTGCCGGACGGCACGGGCAATCCGCTCGCGAAGTCCGAAGCGTTCCTGAACTGCACGTGCCCGAGCTGCGGCGGCGCGGCAAAGCGCGAAACCGACACGATGGACACCTTCGTCGATTCGTCGTGGTACTTCTACCGCTACGCGTCGCCGGATGCGAAGACGATGGTCGACGAGCGCACCGACTACTGGGCGCCGATGGATCAATACATCGGCGGTATCGAACACGCGATCCTGCACCTGCTGTACTCGCGTTTCTGGGCGAAGGTGATGCGCGACCTCGGTCTCGTGAAGTTCGGCGAACCGGCGAAGAACCTGCTCACGCAGGGCATGGTGCTCAACGAAACCTATTACCGCGAAAACGAAGCGGGCAAGAAGACCTGGTACAACCCGGCGGAAGTGACCGTGTCGTTCGACGACAAGGGCCGCCCGGTCGGCGCGGTGCTCAACGCTGACGGCCAGCCGGTCGTGCTCGGCGGCGTCGAGAAGATGTCGAAGTCGAAGAACAACGGCGTCGACCCGCAGATGCTGATCGATCAGCACGGCGCGGACACCGCGCGTCTGTTCGTGATGTTCGCGGCGCCGCCCGAGCAGCAGCTCGAGTGGTCGGGTTCGGGCGTCGAAGGCGCGAGCCGCTTCCTGCGTCGCGTGTGGAACTTCGGCTATACGAACGAAGCCGCGCTGCGCGCGGGCGGCCAGTTGGACGCCGCACGCTTCAACGACACCGACAAGGCGCTGCGTCGTGAGATCTATAGCGTGCTGAAGCAGGCCGATTTCGACTATCAGCGTCTTCAGTACAACACGGTGGTATCGGCCGCGATGAAGATGCTCAACGCGCTCGACGGCGCGAAGGGCGCGCAGACCGCCGTGCTGCGTGAAACCTACGGTGTGATGCTGCGCGTGCTGTACCCGGTCGTGCCGCACCTGACGTTCCAGCTGTGGCAGGAGCTCGGCTATGCCGACGAATTCGGCCCACTGCTCGACGCGTCGTGGCCGAAGGTCGACGAGAAGGCGCTCGAACAGGCCGAGATCGAACTCGTGCTGCAGGTGAACGGTAAGGTGCGCGGCGCGATCACGGTCGCGAAGGACGCGTCGCGCGAAGCGATCGAGCAACAAGCGGTCGCGCACGAAATGGTCGCGAAATTCAGCGAAGGCAAGGCGCCTAAGAAGATCATCGTGGTGCCGGGCCGTCTCGTGAACGTGGTCGTTTGACGTTCCAGGCCCTCATCCGGCAGACGGAGCGCCGCCCGCCCGGCGGCGTTCCTCGGCACCGCGAATCCACTGCGAACCGGGAGCGAATGTGACTCGCAGATCGTTTTTGACGCTCGCTTGCAGCGTAATGATGTTGTCGGCCTGCGGCTTCCAGTTGCGCGGCCAGCAGGACTTCGCGTTCAAGCGCCTCTATGTGGCGGGCGGCTCGCCCGCGGCCATGGCGCGCTTCACGCGCATCGTGCAGGGCGGTAGCGACACCGTGGTGGTCAGCTCGCCCGCCAATGCCGATGCGCTGCTGCAGATCACGCAGAACCGCAACGTCAGCACGCTGACGCTGAATTCGCTGGGCGTCGTCGCCGAGTATCAGCTGAATCTGCAGATGACCTACACGCTGACCGGCAAGGACGGCACCGTGTTGATTCCGGGCAGCGTGATCGCGCTGAACCGGGCGATGACCTATAGCGACCAGTTCTCGCAGGCGAAGGCCGCCGAGTCCGACATCCTGTTCGCCGACATGGAAAACGACGCGGTCGATCAGCTGGTCCGCCGTCTCGGCGTGGTGCGCTCGCTGCATCCGACGCCGGCCGAGGCCGTGGCGCCCATCGCGCCGCGCGCACCGCTGCCGCCGCCGCCGCTGTGAGCATCGCACCGTTCGTGATTCGTCGAATCTCATTCATCCCGTCAACCGCCAGCCATGCAACTGCGACCTGACGCGCTCGAAGCGCATCTCGCCCGCGGCCTCGCCGGACTGTACGTCGTATACGGCGACGAGCATCTGCTCGCGCAGGAAGCGTGCGATCGCATCCGCGCGGCGGCGCGCGCGGCCGGCTTCACCGACCGCTCGGTGTTCACGGTCGAGCGCGGTTTCGACTGGAGCTCGCTGCTCGGCGCGAGCCAGTCGATGTCGCTGTTCGGCGACCGTCAGCTGGTCGAGTTGCGCATTCCGTCGGGCAAACCCGGTAAGGAAGGCGCCGATGCGCTGAAGGCGCTCGCATCCACCGTCAACGACGACGTGCTGACGATGATTACGCTGCCGCGCCTCGATGCGGCCACGCAAAAGTCGGCATGGTTCACCGCGCTCGCCGACGCCGGCGTCGCGCTGAAGATCGATCCGGTCGAGCGCGCGCAGCTGCCGAACTGGGTCGGGCAGCGGCTCGCGGCCCAGGGTCAGCGCGTCGCAGCCGGCGAGGAGGGGCGGCGTGCGCTCGCGTTCATCGCCGAGCGCGTCGAGGGCAATCTGCTCGCCGCGCATCAGGAAATCCAGAAGCTCGGGCTGCTGTATCCGAACGGCTCGCTGAGCTTCGATCAGGTTCAGGACGCGGTGCTCAACGTCGCGCGCTACGACGTGTTCAAGCTCAACGAGGCGATGCTCGCGGGCGACGTCGGCCGTCTCGCGCGCATGCTCGACGGGCTGCGCGGTGAAGGCGAGGCCGCGGTGCTCGTGCTGTGGGCGGTCGTCGAAGAAGTGCGCACGCTGCTGCGGATCAAGCGCGGCGTCGCGGCCGGCAAGCCGCTCGCGATGCTCACGCGCGAGAACCGCGTATGGGGTCCGCGCGAACGGCTGATCGGACCTGCGCTGTCGCGCGTCAGCGAAGCGGCGCTCGAGACGGCACTCGCGCTGGCGGCGCGGCTCGACTGGCAGGTGAAGGGGCTGTCGGGCGGCACGCGGGGTAATCATCGCAACGATCCGCCGCCCGATCCGTGGGACGGCCTGTTCGAACTCGCGATGACGGTGGCGGCGCCAAAACCGTCGGCAGCTTCGCCAGTGCCGCCGCCGCGACCTCGGGTGCCGACTGCGGCGCCAGCGCGGCGGCCAGTCTGAAGCGGCACAGCTGATTCGCGCGAGCGTCGAAGCAGTGGCTGACGCGAGCAATCGTGTACCGACTGCCAGTCGTTCCACACATACAGACCAGCGCGTTTCGCGTGCCACGCGCCGAACGAAACGCATCGGCGAACCTGCGACAGCACAGTGCGCCCGCCGCCCGCGTGCGAGCAAAGCCCCGGTACCCGACTTACAATCGTTTGATCTTTCGCTAATCCTGCCCGACCACCGCATGCCAACGTGCGGGGCATCACGAGAATGACCATGGATATCGACCAGTACATGACCGACCTCGGCCAACGCGCCCGTCAGGCTTCGCGCGCGATGGCGCGGGCGTCGACCGCCGCGAAGAATGCGGCGCTGGCGGCCGTTGCCGAGGCGATCGAGCGCGATGCCGATCTGCTGAAGGCCGCCAACGCGCGCGACCTCGAACGCGCCCGCGGCAAGGGCCACGATGCCGCGTTCATCGACCGGTTGACGCTGTCCGACAAGGCGCTGAAAACGATGGTCGAAGGCCTGCGCCAGGTCGCGGCGCTGGCCGACCCGATCGGCGAGATCAGCAATCTGAAGTACCGGCCGAGCGGCATCCAGGTCGGCCAGATGCGTGTGCCGCTCGGGGTGATCGGCATCATCTACGAATCGCGCCCGAACGTGACGATCGACGCGGCCGCGCTGTGCCTGAAGTCCGGCAACGCGACCATTTTGCGCGGCGGCTCGGAAGCGCTCGAATGCAATACCGCGCTCGCGAAGCTGATCGGCGAGGGCCTCGAAGCGGCCGGTCTGCCGCAGGACGCGGTGCAGGTGGTCGCGACGTCGGACCGCGCGGCGGTCGGCAAGCTCATCACGATGACCGAGTACGTCGATGTGATCGTGCCGCGCGGCGGCAAGAGCCTGATCGAGCGTTTGATGAACGAAGCGCGCGTGCCGATGATCAAGCACCTCGACGGCATCTGCCACGTTTATGTCGACGATCGCGCGGACCTGCCGAAGGCGCTGAACGTCTGCGACAACGCGAAGACGCACCGCTACGGCACCTGCAACACGATGGAGACGCTGCTGGTCGCGCGCGGCATTGCGGCCGAAGTGCTGCCGCCGCTGGGCAAGCTGTATCGCGGCAAGGACGTCGAGCTGCGCGTCGATGCGGCGGCGCGCGCGGTGCTGGCCGATGCGGGCGTCGGTCCGCTCGTCGATGCGAGCGAGGAAGACTGGCGCACCGAATATCTCGCACCGGTGCTCGCGATCAAGGTGGTCGACGGCATCGACGCGGCGATCGAGCACATCAACACGTATAGCTCGCAGCACACCGACGCGATCGTCACCGAAGACCACGATCGCGCGATGCGCTTCCTGCGCGAAGTCGATTCGGCGAGCGTGATGGTCAACGCGTCGACGCGTTTCGCGGACGGCTTCGAGTTCGGCCTCGGCGCCGAGATCGGCATTTCGAACGACAAGCTGCACGCGCGCGGCCCGGTCGGCCTCGAAGGGCTGACGTCGCTGAAATACGTCGTGCTGGGTCATGGCGAAGGCCGTCAATAAAGCACGAATCGAAGCGCCTCAACAACAAGGACCACAAGGACCCCCGCCGATGCTTTGGGTAAAGACGTTTCACATCGTATTGATTGCCTCCTGGTTTGCCGGCCTGTTCTATCTGCCGCGCATCTTCGTCAATCTGGCGATGGAAACGGAACCCGCCGCGACGGCGCGTCTTCTGCTGATGGCGCGCAAGCTGTTCCGCTTCATGAGCTTCATCGCCGTGCCCGCGATCGCGTGCGGCCTGTGGTTGTGGCTCGTGATCGGCATCGGCAGCGGGCAGGCCTGGATTCACGCGAAGGTCGGCGTGGTCGTGCTCCTCGTCATCTATCACGCGTATTGCGGCGTGCTGTTGCGCAGGTTCGAGCGCGGCGAGAATCGCCGCTCGGACAAGTGGTATCGGATGTTCAACGAGCTGCCGGTGCTCGGTATGCTCGCGGCGGTCGCGCTGGTGGTGATCAAGCCGTTCTGAGCGGCTGACGGCGTTAAGCAGGGCGCTGGAAAAGACCAAAGGGCGGTATGCCGGTTGAATGGCACACCGCCCTTTTGCGTTATCCCGTCGTTCCGCATTCCATCGCAGCGGTTCACCCCTGCGAATCCACCCGCCGCCGGTGGATCACTTCCTTCGTTTGCGCGAGCTTCTCCAGCAGTTCGGGCCCGCGGGTCAGCGCGACGCCGACCGCCAGAATGTCGCCGATCGCCAGATGTGACACGCGCGAGGTCATCGGGGAGAAGATGTCGGTGTCTTCGTCGACGTTCGCAAAGAGGCCCACGGTTGCGAGCCGCGCGAGCGGCGAATTGCCGTGCGTGATCGCGATCACCTTCGCGCCCGCGTTCAGCGCGGCCTTTGCGGCATCGATGATGTCGCGCGTGCGGCCCGTATTGGAAATCGCGACGACCACGTCCCCAGGTCCGAGTAGCGCGGCCGACATCAGAAACGTATGCGGGTCCGAATACGCGACGCTCGGCATGCCGAGCCGAAAGAACTTGTGCTGCACGTCGAGCGCGGCGATGCCTGAGCCGCCCGCCCCGTAGAACTCGATGCGCTTCGCTTGCGCGAGCATGTCGATCGCCGCGGCGACGCTATCCGACGACAGATTGTTGCGCACCTGAATCAGCGCGCCGATCGTCCGGTCGAGCACCTTCGCGGCGACGCCCGGCGTCGGCTCGTCGGGCCGCACGTCGCGATAGACGGCGGGCACTTCGCTGGCGATGCCCTGCGCGAGACGGATCTTGAATTCGCGAAAGCCGGAGAAACCGAGTGCGTGACAGAAGCGCGCGATCGTCGGCTGACTCACGCCCGCGCGCGCGGCGACCTCGGTCATCGACAGATCGAGCACCTCGCGCGGCGCCTCGATCACGTAATCGGCCAGCTTGCGCTCGGACGGGCGCAGCTGGTCGCGCATCTCTTCCACCTGGGACAGCATCATCGGAAAACTCGCACTATGCTGAAGAACGTGTGGACTATATCCGATTGGTCGTTGGCGCACAAAAGCTAGGTACAAAAACTACATATCGGCGAGTAAGTGTATTCCCTGGGTTTCTGCTGTAAAGCGCTGAGGCACGTCAGTAGGGCGACTTGGCGATCCGCGCCGTGCGGCGCCGCAACAGAGTTCGTCATTGCGATCGTGTAGTTTTTCTACTAAGATGACGTCGTTCGATATCACAACCCCGCGATACCGCCAGGTGTCATGCGTGCGCCTGCCGCCAGCGACGAAGGAGCTCCGATGGTTTCCCCGCATTCGCAATTGTTGAAGGTCACGCAACGCGTGATCGAGCGCAGCAAGCCCACGCGCGAAGCGTATCTGGCCCGCATCGAGCATGCGCAGGGGCGCTTTCCGGCGCGCGGCGCGTTGTCGTGCGCGAACCTCGCTCACGGTTTCGCCGGCCTCGAGGGCAACGACAAGCTCGTGATCAAGCAGATTCGCGAGCCGAATATCGGCATCGTCTCGTCGTACAACGAGATGCTGTCGGCGCACGCGCCGTACAAAAACTACCCGGACATCATCAAGCAGGCCGCGCGCGAAAACGGCGGCGTCGCGCAATTCGCGGGCGGCGTGCCGGCGATGTGCGACGGCGTCACGCAGGGCAACGCGGGCATGGAGCTGTCGCTGTTCTCGCGCGAAGTGATCGCGATGAGCACGGCCGTCGCGCTTACCCACAACATGTTCGACGCGGCGCTGTGCCTCGGCATCTGCGACAAGATCGTGCCGGGCCTGCTGATCGGCGCGCTGCAGTTCGGCCATTTGCCGACCATCTTCGTGCCGGCCGGCCCGATGGCAAGCGGCCTGTCGAACGACGACAAAGCCAGGACGCGTCAGCAGTTCGCGACCGGCCAGTGCGGCCGCGACGCGCTGCTCGAAGCGGAAGCGGCCGCCTATCACAGCCACGGCACCTGCACGTTCTACGGCACCGCGAACAGTAACCAGATGCTGATGGAAGTGATGGGCCTGCATCTGCCGGGCTCGGCCTTCGTGCATCCGCACACGCCGCTGCGCGACGCGCTGACCGCGCAGGCCGCGCGCCGCGTGCTCGATCTGACGGTCGAGCGCGGCCACTACATGCCGATCGGCCATGTGGTCGACGAGAAGGCGATCGTCAACGGCATCGTCGCGCTGCTGGCGACCGGCGGCTCGACCAATCACACGCTGCACCTCGTCGCAATCGCGCGCGCGGCCGGCATCGTGATCGACTGGGACGACTTCGACACGCTGTCGCAGGCGGTACCGCTGCTTGCGAAGATCTATCCGAACGGCAAGGCCGACGTGAACCACTTCCACGCGGCGGGCGGCGTCGCGTTCCTCGTGCGCAATCTGCTCGAAGGCGGTCTGCTGCATGAAGACGTGAACACGGTCGCGGGCAAGGGCCTGAAGCGCTACACCGAGGAGCCGAAGCTGCTCGACGGCAAGCTGCAATGGGTTGCAGGTGTCGAGGCGAGCGCGGACACGGCGGTGCTGCGCGGCATCAAGGAGCCGTTCCAGCCGGACGGCGGCCTGCGTCTGATGCAGGGCAAGCTCGGCCGCGGCGTAATCAAGATTTCGGCGGTCGCGGCGCAGCATCGCAAGGTGAAGGCGCCGGCAATCGTGTTCGATTCGCAGGAAGCGGTGCAGGAAGCGTTCGACAAGGGCGAGCTCAAGCGCGACTTCATCGCGGTGGTGCGCTTCCAGGGCGCACGCGCAAACGGCATGCCCGAGTTGCATCGTTTGACGCCGCTGCTCGGTGTGCTGCAGGATCAGGGTTTCCATGTCGCGCTGGTGACCGATGGCCGTATGTCGGGCGCGTCGGGCAAGGTGCCGGCGGTCATCCATCTGTCGCCGGAAGCGTTGCTGCAAGGCCCGATCGGCAAAGTGCGCACGGGCGACATGCTGGTGATCGACGCCGAAGCGGGCGTGCTCGACATCGAAATCGACGCAGCCGAGTGGGCCGCGCGTCCGAACGCCGAGCCGCAGCATCAGGCGGACAACGAAGTCGGCTTCGGCCGCGAGCTGTTCGGCGTGTTCCGTGCGGCGGCGGCGCCGGCGGAGCAGGGCGCGTCGGTGTTCGGCAAGCTGGTCGGCGAGGGCGGCACGGTCGACGGCCAGCACGGCACCGGCAGCCATCGCAAGCACGGCCACGACGGTGACCATCAGCACGGCCATCAACCCAGCGACCATCACACGAGCACCGCGCAAGCCGGCGCGGCGCCGCAGAAACAAGGAGTCTGACTATGACGTCGAAAACAGTAAGCGATATCGTGCGCCTCGGCCCGGTGATTCCGGTGCTCGCGTTCGACACGGTCGAACAGGGCGAACACGTGTCGCGCGCGTTGCACGCGGGCGGCGTGAAGGTGCTCGAAATCACGCTGCGCACGCCGGCGGGCCTCGGCGCGATCGAGCGTGCGTGCGAACTCGCGGACGACATCGTGGTCGGTGTCGGCACGATCACGAAGCCCGAGCATTGCGCCCAGGCGAAGAAGGCGGGCGCGCAGTTCGGCGTGTCGCCGGGTCTGACCAAGGACATGCACAAGGCCGCGCAGGATGTGGGTCTGCCGCTGTTGCCCGGCGTGATGACGCCGTCGGACATCATCCTCGCGCTCGAGCTCGGCTACGAGATCGTCAAGTTCTTCCCCGCACAGCAGGCGGGCGGCGTGCCGATGCTGCAGGCGTTCCACGGCCCGTTCCCGGCGCTGAAGTTCTGCCCGACCGGCGGCATCACGCCGGAAAGCGCGCCGCACTTCCTGTCGCTGCCGAACGTGGTCTGTGTCGGCGGTTCGTGGCTCACGCCGAAGGCCGCGCTCGCCGCGCAGAACTGGGACGAGCTCACGCGCCTCGCGCGCGCCGCGAGCCAGCTGGCGGCACCCGCGCACTAAGCCCCACAACCCAATAGCGCATCGGTCAACTGAACCGGGCCCAGGAGTCTCGTCGATACAGCCGCATCAGGCTGTCGCGCCGAGGCTCTTTTTTTGCTTGATATGCGTGCTGGATTTGCACGCGCTTTCTGGAAACAAACAGTAAAATTCAGCGTCCGCGCGGCTAGCCGGGTTTTCAGGCATCGCGCAGGTTGCCGTGAGACGAAGTGCCGGCCGCATCCGCACTCTGAAATCAATAAACCAAAGGAGGGGCTTCATGGAATCTGCCCACGGCAGCTTGCTGCTGGTCTACGCATTGATCGCGATCGCGCTGCTGATCTTGATGATCACGCGCTTCAAGGTCTATCCGTTTCTCGTTCTGATCATCGTGTCGTTGCTGCTGGGCCTCGTGGCCGGCATGCCGATGCAGACCATCGTCAAATCGTTCGAAACGGGGAACGGCAACACGCTCGGGCACATTGCCATCGTCGTCGGTCTCGGTACGATGCTCGGCAAGATGATGGCCGAATCGGGCGGCGCCGAGCGCGTCGCGACCACGCTGATCAACTGGTTCGGTGAGAAACACATTCACTGGGCGATGATGGTGGTCGCGATCATCGTCGGCTTGCCGGTGTTCTTCGAAGTCGGCTTCGTGCTGCTGATTCCGATCGCGTTCAACGTCGCCAAGCGCACCAACAAATCGCTGCTGCTGGTCGGCCTGCCGATGGTCGCGGGTCTGTCCGTCGTGCACGGGCTGATTCCGCCGCACCCGGCCGCACTGCTCGCCGTGCAGGCGTATCACGCGGACATCGGCAAGACGATCGCCTACGGTCTGATCGTCGGCGTGCCGTGCGCGATCGTCGCCGGTCCGCTGTTCGCGTTGCTGGTGAGCCGTCATGTCCAGTTGCCGAAGGAAAATCCGCTTGCCGCGCAATTTCTGGGCAGCGACGTGAAGGACGCCAACGGCGTGCAAAGTGGTAACGCCGCGAAGGCCGCTGCGCCGAAGCGCGAACTGCCGGGCTTCGGCATCACGCTGGTCACGATCCTGTTGCCGGTGGTCCTGATGCTGGTCGGCAGCTGGGCCGACCTGGTCTTCGAGCCGAAGACGCTGCCGAACGATCTGCTGCGCTTCTTCGGCAACACCGACGTCGCGCTGCTGACGGCCGTGCTGGTCAGCTTCTGGACCTTCGGCGCGAGCCGCGGCTTTAACCGCGAGCAGATTCAGAAGTTCTGCGGAGAATGTCTGGCGCCGATCGCGGGTATTACACTGATCGTCGGTGCGGGCGGCGGTTTTGGCCGCGTACTGATGGATAGCGGCATTTCGAAGGAAATCACCAACGTGGCGACCGCGGTGCATCTGTCGCCGCTGCTGTTCGGCTGGCTCGTCGCGGCGATGATGCGTCTCGCGACCGGCTCGGCCACCGTCGCGATGACGACCGCCTGCGGCATCGTCGCGCCGATCGCCGCGGCGGGCGCGGTGCAGGTGAAGCCGGAACTGATGGTGCTCGCGACCGGCTCGGGCTCGCTGATCTTCTCGCACGTGAACGACGGCGGCTTCTGGCTGATCAAGGAATATTTCGGCATGACGGTGGTGCAGACCTTCAAGACGTGGTCGCTCCTCGAAACCATCATTTCGGTGATGGGGCTGGGCCTGACCTTCGCACTCGCGGCGGTCCTGTAAGGAGTTTCAAATGATTCTGATCGCAATGGGCGTGTCGGGCGCCGGCAAGACGAGGATTGGCGAAATGCTGGCCGAGCGCCTGCATTGCGCGTTCACCGACGGCGACGCGTTCCATAGCGCGGCGAACAAGGAGAAGATGCACCACGGCATTCCGCTCACCGACGAAGACCGCTGGCCGTGGCTGAAGACGATCCGCGCGGCGATCGAGGAAAAGCAGAAAGCGGGCGAGACGGCGGTGTTCACGTGTTCGTCGCTGAAGCGCTCATATCGCGACATTCTGCGTGCCGGCGACAAGGACGTGTGCTTCGTCTACCTGAAGGGTTCGCGCGAGGTGCTCGCGGAGCGTCTCGGGGATCGCACCGGGCATTTCTTCGATCCGTCGCTGCTGCAAAGCCAGCTCGATACGCTCGAGGAGCCCGGTGACGACGAAGCGATCACGGTCAGCATCGATCTGACGCCGGAACAGATCGTCGACGAGGTGCTCAGGCAGGTCGAAGCGCGCTGAGTCTCTGATTGCTTCGCGTTCCAGCTTCGAACGCGGGACGAAAAAAAAGCCGCTCCTCGGAGCGGCTTTTTTTATGCATTGAAGAAGCTGGGCCAGCAGATCAGCCGATCCGCTTCGCCAGTTCGACGGCCCGGCCGATGTACGAGCCGGGCGTCATCGCGAGCAGGCGGTCCTTCGCGTCCTGCGCAATCGCCAGGCCGCCAATGAAGCTCTGCAGCGCCTCGCGCGTGATGCCCTTGCCGCGCGTGAGCTCCTTCAGCTGCTCGTACGGATTCTCGATGCCGTAACGGCGCATCACGGTCTGCACCGGCTCGGCCAGCACTTCCCAGCAGTTGTCGAGGTCTTCGTTCAGACGCTGCGCATTCACTTCGAGCTTGTCGAGGCCGCGGATCAGCGAGTCGTACGCGAGCAGCGAGTAGCCGAACGCGACGCCGATGTTGCGCAGCACCGTCGAGTCGGTCAGGTCGCGCTGCCAGCGCGACACCGGCAGCTTGTCGGCGAGGTGACGCAACGTGGCGTTCGCGAGGCCGAGGTTGCCTTCCGAGTTTTCGAAGTCGATCGGGTTGACCTTGTGCGGCATCGTCGACGAACCGATTTCGCCGGCCTTCGTGCGCTGCTTGAAGTAGCCGAGCGAGATGTAGCCCCACACGTCGCGGTCCAGATCCAGCAGGATCGTGTTCGCGCGCGAGATCGCGTCGAACAGCTCGGCCATGTAGTCGTGCGGCTCGATCTGGATCGTGTACGGATTGAACGCGAGCTTCAGGCGGTTCTCGACGACGTCCTTCGAGAATGCTTCCCAGTCGAACTCCGGATACGCGGACAGGTGCGCGTTGAAGTTGCCGACCGCGCCGTTCATCTTGCCGAGCAGTTCGACCTTCGCGACCCGCTCGATCGCACGCGCGAGCCGCGCGGCGACGTTGGCGATTTCCTTGCCGAGCGTGGTCGGGCTGGCCGGCTGGCCGTGCGTGCGCGACAGCATCGGCTGGGCGGCTTGCGCGTGCGCGAGCGCGACGAGGCGTTGATGCACCGAGCGCAGCGCCGGCAGGATCACGTGTTCGCGCGCGCCGGCGAGCATCAGTCCGTGCGACGTGTTGTTGATGTCTTCCGACGTGCACGCGAAGTGGATGAACTCGCTCGCGCGCTCCAGTTCTTCATGGCCCTTCACCGATTCCTTCAGCCAGTATTCGACGGCCTTCACGTCGTGGTTCGTCACGCGCTCGATTTCCTTGATGCGCGCGGCATCGTGCGCGGTGAAGCGTTCGGCCAGTTGCAGCAGGAATTGCTCGGACGCCTCGGAGAAGCGCGGCACTTCAGCGAAGCCGGCGCGCGACAGCGCGATCAGCCAGTGGATTTCGACCGTCACGCGATTGCGCATGAAGGCGGCTTCCGAGAGCCAGTCGCGCAGGGCTTCGGTTTTGGCGGCGTAGCGGCCGTCGAGCGGGGAAAGCGCGTTCAGCGCGAACAGGGTGTCGGGGCGGGTGTCGGACATGATGAGGACCGGGTTGAAGCGGTTGAGCGCTCAGCGAGCGGGTCGGGAACGGAGGGAACCGTGGATTTTACCACTGTGACGCGATCGGCCCGCCCGGATGCGTCGGTCGCAATCCGCGCCGCTAGAATGCAGGCTTCTTCCCTCTCGACGGCAAGCGCAAGCGCATGGAACTGAAATGGCTCGAAGACTTCATTTCGCTCGCGGAAACGCGCAGCTTCAGCCGCTCGGCCGAGTTGCGCCACATCACGCAGCCGGCTTTCTCGCGCCGCATCCAGGCGCTCGAAGCGTGGCTCGGCACGGAACTGATCGACCGTTCTGTTTATCCGACGCGGCTCACGGCGGCCGGCCAGGTGTTCAACGAGCAGGCGCTCGCGATGCTGTCGCAATTCCACGAGGCGCGCGCGCTGCTGCGCGGCCACACGGCGACGCCGCAGGCGACGATCGAATTCGCGGTCCCCCACACGCTGTCGCTCACTTACTTCCCGCGCTGGCTGCAGCGCATCGAGGCGCAGATGGGCCCGATCCACACGCGGCTGCGCGCGCTGAACGTGCACGACGCGGCGCTCTCGCTGGTGGAAGGCGGCTGCGATCTGATGATGGGCTACCACCATCCGAGCCACCCGGTCGCGCTCGATCCGGCGCGCTACGACATGCTGACGCTCGGCCACGAGCCGATCAGCCCGTTCTCGGCGCCGGCCCGCGCGGGGCGGCCGCGTCACACGCTGCCAGGCTCGGCCGATGCGCCCGCGCCGTATCTGTCGTACACGCCGAACGCGTACCTCGGGCGCATGACCGAGGTGATTCTCGCGAACGCGCCGGAGCGCCTGTACCTCGACCGGCTCTACGAAACCGACATGGCCGAGGGGCTCAAGGCGATGGCGCTCGCTGGTCACGGCATCGCGTTTCTGCCGCATAGCGCGGTCGAAGATGCGGTGGCCGAAGGCCGGCTGATCCGCCTCGATCGCGCGACGCGCGGCACGCCCGAAGGGCAGCTGACGCTCAGCATGGAGATTCGCCTGTATCGCGACAAGCTCGCCGCGAAAAGCGACGACGCGCGCCAGATTCTCGTGCGCCAGTTGTGGGACGTGGTGTCGGAGGAACTCCGGCAGAGCGCCGCCTGAGCCGCGGCATAAAACTCAAACTCGAACCTGCGTCGCGACGACGCGAATTTGCGGCTTTGCGAACGTTATGCAAGAAAGACATAACGGGATAAGGAAACGGCATTGGATTTCGATACGGCGTTTTTCCACAATGCCCGTACTCGATCAAACGCCGGAGCGTTCATGTCATCCCAGCAACAAGCCGCAGAATCGGTACAAGCCGCCTCAACGTTGCAAGCCGTTCCCTCCTACCTCAATAAGGAAGACCTCGGCCCTTGGGGCAACTATCTGCGCCAGGTCGACCGCGTCGCGCCGTATCTCGGTTCGCTGTCCCGCTGGCTCGAAACCCTGAAACGCCCGAAGCGCATTCTCGTCGTCGACGTGCCCATCGAACTCGACAACGGCACGGTCGCGCACTTCGAGGGTTATCGCGTGCAACACAACGTGTCGCGCGGTCCGGGCAAGGGCGGCGTGCGTTATCACCAGGACGTTACGCTATCCGAAGTGATGGCGCTGTCCGCGTGGATGTCGGTGAAGAATGCGGCGGTGAACGTGCCGTACGGCGGCGCGAAGGGCGGCATCCGCGTCGATCCGCGCACGCTGTCGCGTGGCGAGCTCGAGCGCGTGACGCGCCGCTACACGAGCGAGATCGGCATCATCATCGGACCGAATACCGACATCCCCGCGCCGGACGTGAACACGAACGAGCAGATCATGGCGTGGATGATGGACACGTACTCGATGAATCAGGGCCAGACGGCCACCGGCGTCGTGACTGGCAAGCCGATCACGCTCGGCGGCTCGCTCGGCCGTCGCGAGGCGACCGGCCGCGGCGTGTTCGTGGTGGGCTGCGAAGCGGCTCGCCGCATCGGCTTCGACATCGAAGGCGCGCGTATCGCGGTGCAGGGCTTCGGCAACGTCGGCGGCATCGCCGCGCGTCTGTTCCAGGAGGCGGGCGCGAAGGTCGTCGCGGTGCAGGACCATACAGGCTCGGTGTACAAGTCCACCGGCATCGACGCGGTCGCGCTGCTCGACTACGTCGCGAAGACGGGCGGCGTCGGCGGTTTCCCCGAAGCGGACGCGATCACCGGTGATGAGTTCTGGACCGTCGAGTCGGACATCCTGATTCCGGCGGCGCTGGAAAATCAGATCACCGAAAAAAACGCCGGCAAGATCAAGACCAGGATCATCGTCGAGGGCGCGAACGGCCCGACCACCACGGCGGCGGACGACATCCTGCACGATCGCGGCATCCTCGTGATTCCGGACGTGGTCGCAAATGCCGGCGGTGTGACAGTGTCATATTTCGAATGGGTCCAGGACTTCTCGAGCTTCTTCTGGACCGAAGACGAGATCAACGAGCGCCTCGAGCGCGTGATGCGCGAAGCGTTCGCGGCGGTGTGGCAGGTGTCGAGCGAGCAGAACGTGTCGGTGCGCACGGCTGCGTTCATCGTCGCGTGTAAGCGGATTTTGCAGGCGCGCGAGATGCGCGGCTTGTATCCCTGATGGACCGTGTCCTATCTTGTTTGAAACGGCGGTGACGCGGCCCGGTATCCGGGCCGGGAGGCGCACACCGTCGAAACTTCGTGCATCAACGCGGTCCACAAGACGGCGTGTTTGACCGGCGGGCGGCATCCTATCGATGCCGCCCGCCTTCTCATATGCGCGAAACGGCCGTGCCGCGGCGCCGCGAGCCCATCGCGGCGTGCGCGCAACAGAATGGTTAATTGCGATACTTTCAGAAAAATTACTTTGTTACACTGGCGCCGGTTCTTGCCAAGGAGATCAGGATGAAGATTAAAAAAGCTGCGCTGCTGCTCGCGACTCTCGGACTGTTTACGGTTGGCGCGCATGCGCAAGACTCGGGCACGCTGAAAAAGATCAAGGATACGGGCGTCATTTCGCTGGGCCATCGCGAATCGTCGATCCCGTTCTCCTATTACGACGAAAAGCAGAACGTGATCGGCTACTCGCAGGATTACGCGATGAAGATCGTCGAGGCCGTCAAGCAGAAGCTGAACATGCCGAACCTGAAGGTGAAGCTCGTGCCGGTCACGTCGCAGAACCGCATTCCGCTCGTGCAGAACGGCACGGTCGACATCGAGTGCGGCTCCACCACGAATAACCTCGAGCGTCAGCAGCAGGCTGCCTTCACGAACACGATCTTCGTGATCGGCACGCGCCTGATGACCAAGAAAGATTCCGGCATCAAGGACTTCCCGGACCTGAAGGGCAAGACGGTCGTCACGACCGCCGGCACCACGTCCGAGCGCCTGCTTCGCAAGATGAACCAGGAGAAGAACATGGGCATGAACATCATCAGCGCGAAGGATCACGGCGAATCGTTCCTGACGCTGTCGACGGGCCGTGCCGCCGCGTTCATGATGGACGACGCGCTGCTCGCCGGCGAGCGCGCGAAGTCGAGCAACCCGGGCGATTTCGTGATCGTCGGCACGCCGCAATCGCGGGAGGCGTACGGCTGCATGCTGCGCAAGAACGACCCCGACTTCAAGAAGGTCGCCGATGACGCCATCGCGAAGGTGCAAACGTCGGGCGAAGGCGAACAGATCTACAAGCGCTGGTTCGAATCGCCGATCCCGCCGAAGGGCCTGAACCTGAACTTCCCGATGAGCGACGATATGCGTGCGCTGTTCAAAAATCCGAACGACAAGGCAATCGACTAAACCCTAGCTGCTTTTTCGACACTTTCGAAACGCTGAATGGAACGGAAGGGGCCACGCGCTTCTTCCGTTTCTTTTTGCCGGAGTCTTGGTCATGTCATATCACTGGAACTGGGGCATTCTGCTGAGTCCCGTCTCCACGGGCGAGCCCACCACCTATCTGGGCTGGCTGTTCTCAGGGCTGTGGGTGACGGTCACCGTGTCGCTGTCGGCATGGGTGATCGCGCTGATCGTCGGCTCGCTCTTCGGTGTGCTGCGCACGGTGCCCAACAAATGGGCGTCGGGCGTCGGCACCGTCTACGTCGCGATTTTCCGTAACATTCCGCTGATCGTGCAGTTCTTCATCTGGTATCTGGTGATACCCGAGCTGCTGCCCGTGTCGATCGGCAACTGGTTCAAGCAATTGCCGCCGGGCGCGCAGTTCTTCTCGTCGTCGATCGTGTGTCTGGGCCTCTTCACCGCCGCGCGCGTGTGCGAGCAGGTGCGCTCGGGCATCAACGCGTTGCCGCGCGGGCAGCGCGCGGCCGGTCTGGCGGTGGGCTTCACGCAGTGGCAGACGTATCGCTACGTGCTGCTGCCGGTCGCGTACCGCATCATCGTGCCGCCGCTCACCTCCGAGTTTCTGAACATCTTCAAGAACTCCGCGGTTGCCTCGACGATCGGTCTGCTCGATCTGTCCGCGCAGGCGCGCCAGCTCGTCGACTACACGTCGCAAACTTACGAGTCGTTCATCGCGGTCACGGTCGCATACATGCTGATCAATCTGATCGTGATGCAACTGATGCGCTGGGTCGAAGTGAAGGCCCGGCTGCCCGGCTATATCGGAGGAAAGTGATGCATCATTTCGACTGGAGCGGTATTCCGGGCGCGCTGCCTACGCTATGGACCGGCGCGATCATCACGTTCAAGATCACGCTGATCGCGATCGTATTCGGCATCATCTGGGGCACCATTCTCGCGATGTTTCGACTGTCGCCGATCAAGCCGCTCGGATGGTTCGCGCAGGCTTACGTGACGCTCTTCCGTTCGATCCCGCTCGTGATGGTGCTGCTGTGGTTCTTCCTGATCGTGCCGCAGGTGCTGCAAAGCGTGCTCGGTCTGTCGGCCGACATCGACATCCGGCTCGCCTCGGCGATGGTCGCGTTCTCGCTGTTCGAGGCCGCGTATTATTCGGAGATCATCCGCGCTGGCATTCAGGCGGTGCCGCGTGGTCAGGTCAACGCGTCGTTCGCGCTCGGCATGACCTATGGGCAGGCGATGCGCCTGATCGTGCTGCCGCAGGCGTTCCGCGCGATGGTGCCGCTGCTGCTCACGCAGGGTATCGTGCTGTTTCAGGATACGTCGCTCGTCTACGTGATCAGCCTCGCCGACTTCTTCCGCACGGCTACGAATATTGGCGATCGTGACGGCACGAACGTCGAGATGGTACTGTTCGCGGGCGCGTGTTATTTCGTGATCTGCGTGATCGCGTCGAGCCTCGTCAAAGGTCTTCAGAAAAAGGTCGCAAGATGATCTCTATCAAGAATGTTTCGAAGTGGTACGGCCATTTCCAGGTGCTGACCGACTGCACGACGGAAGTCAAAAAGGGCGAAGTGGTCGTGGTGTGCGGGCCGTCCGGTTCGGGCAAGTCCACGCTGATCAAGACCGTCAACGGACTCGAGCCGTTCCAGAAGGGCGAGATCGTCATCAACGGCCAGTCACTGACCGACAAGAAAACCAATCTGTCGAAGCTGCGCTCGAAGGTCGGCATGGTGTTCCAGCACTTCGAACTGTTTCCGCATCTGTCGATCGTGCAGAACCTGACGCTCGCGCAGGTCAAGGTGCTCGGCCGCTCGAACGACGAGGCGACCGCGAAGGCCCTGAAGCTGCTCGATCGCGTCGGTCTGCGCGCACATGCGGACAAGTATCCGGGGCAGCTGTCCGGTGGTCAGCAGCAGCGCGTGGCGATTGCGCGTGCGCTCTCCATGGACCCGATCGCGATGCTGTTCGACGAGCCGACCTCGGCGCTCGATCCGGAGATGATCAACGAAGTGCTCGACGTGATGGTCGAACTCGCGCAGGAAGGCATGACGATGATGTGCGTGACGCACGAAATGGGCTTCGCGAAGAAGGTCGCGCATCGCGTGATTTTCATGGACAAGGGTTTGATCGTCGAAGACGACCGCAAGGAAGACTTCTTCGCGAATCCGAAGTCGGATCGCGCGAAGGATTTTCTCGCGAAGATTCTGCACTGAGGGTGGGTGCGCAGGCCTCGTTTCGGGGCTCGCGCGGGACGAAAAAAAGCCGCTCCGTGGAGCGGCTTTTTGTTTCGCACGCGTAGGGTGACGCGGCGGCTTACGACTCGAACGCTGCCGTGTCATCGGCGGCTTCGAGATCGGTTTCGCTGTCGGGTGAAAGCGTGGTTGCGCTCGTGCCCACCGCGTGCGCGCCGTTCGACGCCGCGATCGTCGTGGCAGACGCCGATGCGTCGAGTGCCGGATTGCGCAACTTTTCGAGCACCGACTGCGGCACCGGGATATTGGCGCGGCCGATCACGTCGCCATGCTGGAACATCAGCAGATCGCCGGGCTTGAACGCGGTCCACACTTCGTTGTCGGTCAGCGGCTTGGTCGCGATGACTGCGACGCGGTCTTCGGGTGTCGTGTATTTGGCGAAATCGATCGACACGTCCGCGTCGACCAGATGCGCGGTCGAAAACGGCCAGCGACGCACGACGTAATGCAGATGCGTCGAGCAATGCGCGAACAGGGCCTGGCCGTTAGACATCAGGAAATTGAACACGCCGTACTGCGTGATTTCACGCGTGAGCGTCTCGAGCGCGGCGAACAGCTCGTGAAGCGGCGGCTGCTGCGCGCCCGGAAAAGCCTTACGCAAACCTTCCAGCAGCGCGCAGAACGAGAGTTCGCTGTCGGTCGTGCCGACCGGCTGATACACGCCGTTCAGTTCCGGCGCGTAAGCCTGCAGATCGCCGTTATGCGCGAAGATCCAGTGACGCCCCCACAGTTCGCGCATGAACGGGTGGCAGTTTTCGAGCAGGATGTGCCCTTGCGTCGCCTTGCGGATGTGCGCGATCGTGTTTTTCGATTTGATCGGATAGCGCTTGACCATCTCGGCGATCGGCGACGTGGCCGACGATTGATGATCGATGAACAAGCGGCACGCCTTGTCTTCAAAGAAAGCGATGCCCCAGCCGTCGGCGTGGTGATCGGTGACGCCGCCACGCGCCGCAAAGCCGGTAAAGGAAAACGTGACGTCCGTCGGCGCGGCGCAGTTCATTCCGAGAAGTTGGCACATGTTGCAGGTGAGCCTGTGAACGGAGCGAGCCGTTACAATGATGATCTTCCAAGCATATCACCGAGCCGGAGACGCCAAATAGCGAAATTGACATGTGTTTGGGCCGCTACAACGCGGTTTGACCGGTCGATCAGCGAGGCGCGCGAAGTCTCGTATTCCTGCCATGACTGCTTCCAACGTTTCCCCCGATTCCGTCACACTGGTCCGTCCGGACGACTGGCATCTGCACGTGCGCGACGGCGCGATGCTCGCGGCCGTGCTGCCTGACACCGCGCGCCAGTTCGGTCGCGCGATCATCATGCCGAACCTGAAGCCGCCGGTCACGACGACCGCGATGGCGAAGGCATATCGCGAGCGCATCATCGCCGCGATTCCCGAGGGCGCGAAATTCGAGCCGCTGATGACGCTGTACCTGACCGACAACACGCCGCCCGACGAGATCCGCCGCGCGCGCGAGAGCGGCTTCGTGCACGGCGTGAAGCTGTACCCGGCGGGCGCGACGACGAACTCCGACGCGGGCGTCACCGATCTGATGAAGTGCGCGAAGACGCTGGAAGTGATGCAGGAAGTCGGCATGCCGCTGCTCGTGCATGGCGAGGTGACCGATTCGGACATCGATCTGTTCGATCGCGAAAAGGTCTTCATCGATCGCGTGATGATGCCGCTGCGCCGCGCATTTCCGGCGCTGAAGGTCGTGTTCGAGCACATCACGACGAAGGACGCGGCCGACTACGTCCGCGAAGCGGGCGTCGCGCCGGAACTGCTTGGCGCTACGATCACCGCGCACCATCTGCTGTACAACCGCAACGCGATTTTCCAGGGCGGCATCCGTCCGCATTACTACTGCCTGCCGGTGCTCAAACGCGAGACGCATCGCGTCGCGCTGGTCGAGGCGGCGACCTCGGGCGATCCGCGCTTCTTCCTCGGCACCGACAGCGCGCCGCATCCGAAGGGGCTGAAGGAACACGCGTGCGGTTGCGCGGGCTGCTACACCGCGCTGCACGCGCTCGAGCTCTATACCGAAGCATTCGAGAAGGCCGGCGCGCTCGACAAGCTCGAAGGCTTCGCGAGCTTCCATGGTCCGGACTTCTACCGTCTGCCGCGCAATACGGAGAAGGTCACGCTGCGTCGCGAGGAATGGACGCTGCCGGCCGAGCTGCCGGCCGGCGATACGCCGGTCGTGCCGCTGCGAGGCGGGGAGTCGATTGGCTGGCGTCTCGTTTGAGGCTGCGGTAGATGCGGGAGCGTGAGGCGGGGCAGCGCGCTGCCAATATTGATAAGGCGGCGAAAGCGGGCTCCGCGGCAGACCATGAAGCCGCGGCGACCAAAGCTGCGCGCGGCATGGCACCCGAGCCTCTGCCACCGTGCTTCGCCGCAATCGACTGGTCGAAGCCGTGGTTCGCGCAATTCGCCACACGCGGTCAGCGTTGGCAGCAAGCCGCGCTGACCGGCTACGCGGACCTTCTCGCCGCGATGAACGCCGACGCCGCCCAGATGCAACAGACCACCGGCCGCGGCCAGCCTCTTGCGTTCATCGCGCAGGACGACCTGCCACCGGGTGCCGCGTACGAGGGGCATATAGCGTCGACCGGTTGCGTGCCGACGCGCCACAATCTGCACGACTTCTTCAACGGTTCGATGTGGTTCGCGTTTCCGCGCATCAAGGCGGCGCTGAACGCGCGCCAGTCGGCGGAACTCGACGTGCTCGGCGTCGGCCCGACGCGTGGCGGTGTGCGCGACATGCTGACCCTCTTCGACGAAAACGCGCTGCTGTTCGCTTGCGCCGATTCTTCGCTGAGCGCCGCGCTACGCGGCTTCGAGTGGCAGACGCTGTTTGTCGCGTGGCGCGATGCGTGGGGGCGGAGCTGCGAAGTGCGGTGCTTCGGCCATGCGCTGCTCGAAAAGCTGATCGCGCCGTTCAAGGGCTGCACCGGCCATGCATGGATCGTCGACGTTCCGGCAGAGTATTTCGAATGGGACACCCCGACGCGCGACGCATACCTCGATGAAGCCGTCAGCGCGGCGCTGCTCGGCCCCGACGCTTTGACGAGCCGCATGTTCGCGCCGCTGCCGGTGCTCGGCATTCCGGGCTGGTGGCCCGAGAACGAATCGCCGGCGTTCTACGACGACACGTCCGTGTTCCGCACGGGGCGGCGCAAGCGCTAGGCGCTTCCAAGTTCGGTGTTAAAATTCGCGCCAGCAAAGCAGGCCAGGCAGTCGCGGCCTCGACGGCTTCGGCCAACGAGGGCGAGGAAAGTCCGGACTCCACAGGGCAGGGTGATGGCTAACGGCCATCCGTGGCGACACGCGGAACAGGGCAACAGAAAGCAAACCGCCGATGGCCCGGCGCAAGTCGGGATCAGGTAAGGGTGAAACGGTGCGGTAAGAGCGCACCGCGGCTGTCGCAAGGCAGACCGGCACGGTAACCTCCACCCGGAGCAATTCCAAGTAGGCAGGCGCGCATCTTCGCGATGCAGGACGGGGCCCCCGTCTCGTCTGCGGGTAGGAAGCTTGAGCGCGTCAGTAATGGCGCGCCTAGAGGAATGGCTGCCACGCGGGTCGAGTCTTCGGGCGCGGCGCGTGCACAGAATCCGGCTTATCGGCCTGCTTTGCCGCTGAATAAGGAAAGCCGGCGTCCGTTGGGACGCCGGCTTTTTCATTTGGGGCGGGGTGGCGGCCGTCGCCGCCATCGCTTTCGCGCTCAGAGCGCGACGATGTCGAACGAATGCGTGAGCTCGGCGGTCTTCGCGATCATGATCGACGCCGAGCAGTATTTGTCGTGCGAGAGGTTGATCGCGCGCTCGACGGTCGCCGGGTTCAGATTCTTGCCCGTCACCGTGAAGTGGAAGTGGATCTTCGTGAACACCTTCGGATCTTCGCTCGCGCGCTCGGCCTTCAGCGTCACCGAGCAGCCGGCGATCTCCTGGCGGCTCTTCTTCAGGATCATCACGACGTCGTAGGCGGTGCAGCCGCCGGTGCCGAGCAGCACCATTTCCATCGGGCGCGGCGCGAGGTTGCGTCCGCCACCCTCGGGTGCGCCGTCCATCGCGACCAGATGACCGCTGCCCGTCTCGGCCGCGAACGCCATCCCGTCTTGTCCCATCCAGCTTACTTTGCATTCCATGCTGTCACTCCCACCGCGCATCGCTTTGTCGAGACGGCATTGTAGCCCGGTGTCTGACGATTGGCGCACGCTGAGCGCATCCCGCGTCCATGCACGGCGATTGCTTTCTTGTTGCGGTGCGGAATGGGCGGGCGGTTCCAGAATTCCTCGGGCAGTTTAGGGTCCTTACTCTTGGGCATGCCTGATGCGATTCGAATTCTTTGGCCTTTAGTGCTTGATCCAAAAGGAGTTTCGTCAAATGTCCTCCGTGCATCGAATCTGTCACATTATGAAAACTCATTTCACAATGCAAATCTTCTTGCGTTGCACAAGGGTGACTCTTATAATCTACTCCATCGTTGCAGCAGTTCTGCAACCTCCGCTGTCTCCTCCACCTCCTCCTTTGGTGGATTAAACCCGAGCCGCTCGTTCGGGTTTTTTTCGCCCCCGTTTGTCAGGCGTTTCGCCCCGTTTCCTGGCCGCTCGCGGCGAGCGCATCGCACGTTTTGACTTGCCAGCACAAATTCCTTTATAATTCAGGGCTTTTCCGCATCCGCGCCCGCGGAAGAAGAACCAGGGAGAGCCTGCACGCGCCTCGATGCGCACACTACAAGCAGGAAAGAACACATTGGGCGCAGCAATTTTTTTGGATCGATCATGAAGACGTTTTCCGCAAAAGCCCATGAGGTGACGCGCGAATGGTACGTGATTGACGCGACGGATAAGGTTCTCGGGCGTGTCGCCAGCGAAGTGGCACACCGTCTTCGCGGCAAGCACAAGCCTGAATTCACTCCCCACGTCGACACCGGTGATTTCATCATCGTCATCAACGCCGGCAAGCTGAAGGTCACGGGCAACAAGGTTACCGACAAGAAGTACTACCGTCACTCGGGCTACCCGGGCGGTATCTATGAAACGACGTTCGGCAAGATGCAGGAACGCTTCCCGGGCCGTGCGCTCGAGAAAGCGGTCAAGGGCATGCTGCCGAAGGGTCCGCTCGGCTACGCGATGATCAAGAAGCTGAAGGTCTACGCTGACGCAACGCATCCGCATTCGGCACAACAGCCGAAGGCGCTCGAGATCTAAGGGGAGCCCACATGATCGGTAACTGGAATTACGGCACGGGCCGCCGCAAGAGCGCCGTCGCTCGCGTGTTCATCAAGGCAGGCAAGGGCGACATCGTTGTGAACGGCAAGCCCATCGCCGACTACTTCTCGCGCGAAACGTCGCTGATGATCGTGCGTCAACCGCTGGAGCTCACGAACCACGGTGTCACGTTCGACATCAAGGTCAACGTGACCGGCGGCGGTGAAACGGGGCAAGCCGGTGCGGTTCGCCACGGCATCACCCGCGCGCTGATGGACTACGACGCAACGCTGAAGCCGCAACTGTCGAAGGCTGGCTTCGTCACGCGTGACGCTCGTGAAGTCGAACGTAAGAAGGTCGGCTTCCACAAGGCGCGTCGCCGCAAGCAATTCTCGAAGCGTTAATCGTTTCGGGCGCGAACCGGCCTTCACGCCGGTTTGCAGCAAAAGCCGCCAACGCCACGCGCGAAGGCGGCTTTTTTTATGGTTCGCCGGGGTTCGCGGGCCGATCTCGTTCGCCCAAGCGGCATCGGCTCGCCTTGCATCGACCTTGCAGCAAGAACCCATTGATTTTGTGGGCTTCAGCACGATATCCGGAACAGCCCTACAATATCGGCTAAAGCTATTTGGAGAGTTCGAATGAACGCAGTCACCGACACCCCCGTGACCGAGATGCCGGCCCCCTTCGTCTTCACCGACGCAGCGGCTGACAAGGTCAAGCAACTGATCGATGAGGAAGGCAACCCGGAGCTCAAGCTGCGCGTGTTCGTGCAGGGCGGCGGCTGCTCGGGCTTCCAGTACGGCTTCACGTTTGATGAAGCGATCAACGAAGACGACACCGTGATGAACAAGAGCGGCGTCCAGCTGCTGATCGACTCGATGAGCTACCAGTACCTGGTCGGCGCAGAGATCGACTACAAGGACGACATCAACGGCGCGCAGTTCGTCATCAAAAACCCGAACGCGAGCACGACCTGCGGTTGCGGTTCGTCGTTCTCGGTCTGAGCGGACAGGCTCTTCGTGCCACAGTGAAAACGGTGCCTCGGCGCCGTTTTTTTATTGTTTTCGCGCCGCAGAGGCAACCCGCGACATCAAGAGGCGTGGGTTTGTTCGCATCTGCCTTTTCTCAGCGCGGATAAATAGCCCCCAACACCCGCTCCGCGGATGCCCCCGTCACGCTTGGCAGACTGCCCGGCAGACGCGCGATGCAGCGCATCGCGAGCCACGCGAACGCGAGCGGCTCGACCTGGCTCGGCGGCACGCCGAGCGCGTCGGTCGTCATCACGGGCACGCCGCTTACGCCGCTGTCTTCGAGCGCCTGCTGCAACGCCTTCATGATCTCCGGATTGCGCGCGCCGCCGCCGCACACGTACACGGCCCGCGCATCGGATGCATGCCGCTCAATCTCGCGCGCGACCGTCACCGCGGTCAGCGCGACGAGCGTCGCCTGTACGTCGGCTGGTGCGAGCGCGGAGAACGGCTCGAGCTTCGCATCGAGCCATGCGGTGTTGAACAGATCGCGGCCGGTGCTCTTGGGCGGCTGCTCCGCGAAGAATGGTTCGTCGAGCAACGCGTTCAGCAGCTTGCGATCGACCTGGCCAGTCGCCGCGAAATGACCGTTTTCGTCGAATGGCTTGCCGAGCTGGCGCTCGGCCCACGCGTCGAGCAGCGCGTTCGCCGGCCCGCAGTCGAAGCCGCGTACGCCGCCGGTCGCGTTCAGGATCGTGATGTTGCTGATTCCGCCAAGATTGCAGACGACGCGCGTTTCGTCCTTCGCACCGAAGATCGTCGCGTGAAAAGCGGGCACGAGCGGCGCGCCCTGGCCGCCTGCCGCGACGTCGCGGCTGCGGAAATCGGCGACCACGTCGATATGGAGCATTTCCGCGAGCAGCGCCGGGTTGTTGATCTGTCGCGTATACCCCTTTTCCGGCCGATGCCGCACGGTCTGCCCATGCACGCCGATCGCACGGACGTCATCGGCCGATACGCGGCTGTCGCGCAGCAGATCGTGGCAGCACACCGTGTAGCGCGTCGCGAGCGCGTTGGCGGCGAGCGCCTCGCGCTCGATCTCGTTGTCCCCCGGCTGTTGCAGCGCGAACAGCGCTTCGCGGATGCCGGCCGAAAAGCCGACGAACGCCTCGGCCAGCACCTCGGGCGGCTTCCCATTGGCAAACCGGACGGCCACGCCGTCCACACCGTCCATGCTGGTTCCCGACATCAGTCCGAAATAGATGCCGTCTGCGGGATCTTGCGCCACGTCGCTGCTCCTGTCGATGTTCATTCCGATTCGTTGTAGCAGATTATCGGCGCAAACGGCGAAGGTGACGCGAGCCGCAACGAATTGGCCCGTCGCGGGGCCGTGCGGGGCGCGTGAGTGGGCGCGGCGGCGCGCATCTATGGGACAATCCTGTTTTTTCGCGACTTCACGTTTCCAGCATGAGCACCGAGTCCACCCAGCCCAATCCCGCTTCCGCCTTCCCGATCACCGACGAAGTCCGTCACGCGCTCGCCGTGACCAGGCGCGGCGTCGACGAACTGCTGATCGAAGACGAATTCGCGCAAAAGCTCGCGCGCAGCGCGGCGACGGCCAAGCCGCTGCGCATCAAGCTCGGGCTCGATCCGACTGCACCCGACATCCACATCGGCCACACGGTCGTGCTGAACAAGATGCGCCAGTTGCAGGACCTCGGCCACACGGTGATTTTCCTGATCGGCGACTTCACGTCGCTGATCGGCGACCCGTCCGGGCGCAACGCGACCCGCCCGCCGCTCACGCGCGAGCAGATCGAATCGAACGCGAAGACCTATTTCGAGCAAGCCGCGCTCGTGCTCGATCGCGACAAGACCGAGATTCGCTACAACAGTGAATGGTCGATGCCGCTAGGCGCCGACGGCATGATCAAGCTTGCGTCGCGCTACACGGTCGCTCGCATTCTCGAGCGCGAGGACTTCACGAAGCGCTTCCAGGGCGGCGTGCCGATCTCGATCCACGAATTCCTGTACCCGCTGATGCAGGGCTACGACTCGGTCGCGCTGAACGCGGACCTGGAGCTCGGCGGCACGGATCAGAAGTTCAACCTGCTGGTTGGTCGCGAGTTGCAGAAGCAGTACGGCCAGGAGCAGCAGTGCATCCTGACGATGCCGCTGCTCGAAGGGCTCGACGGCGTCGAGAAGATGTCGAAGTCGAAGAACAACTACATCGGCATCAGCGAAAAGCCGACCGACATGTTCGGCAAGCTGATGAGCATCTCCGACACGCTGATGTGGCGGTACTTCGAACTGCTGTCGTTCCGTCCGATGGACGAAATCGCCGGCTTCAGGCGCGAGGCCGACGCGGGCCGTAATCCGCGCGATTTCAAGGTGATGCTCGGCCAGGAAATCGTCGCGCGTTTCCACTCGCAGGCGGACGCCGAACGCGCGCTCGAGGACTTCAACCATCGCGCGAAGGGCGGCGTGCCCGACGACATCCCGGCCGTGACGCTCGCGGGCGCACCGCTCGCGATCGGCCAGTTGCTGAAGCAGGCGAACCTCGTACCGTCGACGAGCGAGGCGCTGCGCAACATCGAGCAAGGCGGCGTGAAGATCGACGGCACCGCGGTGTCCGACAAGGGCCTGAAGGTCGAAGCGGGCGAGTACGTCGTGCAGGTCGGCAAGCGCCGTTTCGCGCGCGTGACGCTGACGGCGTGATCGCGCTGATCCAACGCGTGCGGCGCGCCGAAGTGCGCGTCGCCGATCGCGTGACCGGCGCGATCGACGCGGGCCTGCTCGCGCTCATCTGCGCGGAGCGCGGCGACACCGAGGCCACGGCCGACAAGCTGCTCGCCAAGGTGCTCGGTTACCGCGTGTTCAGCGACGCGGCCGGCAAGATGAACCTGTCGGTGCAGAATATCGACGGCGCCGGACGCGCGGGCGGCCTGCTGCTCGTGTCGCAGTTCACGCTCGCGGCCGATACCAACAGCGGCCTGCGCCCGAGCTTCACGCCAGCCGCGCCGCCCGACGAGGGCAAGCGCCTGTTCGACTACTTCGTCGCGGCCGCGCGCGCGAAGCATCCGATCGTCGAGACTGGCGAGTTCGGCGCGGATATGCAGGTGTCGCTCGTCAACGACGGGCCGGTCACGTTCTGGTTGCAGACCAACGCGTAAAAGAACGCAAACGTTCGAGCATGCCGTCGCCGCAGGCGAGCCGTGCCGCTGCTTTTTGCGACAATAGTCGCTCGACACAACCGCGAACGGCACCTCTCTCATGACGACGCAGATCCTGTTTATCCGGCACGGCGAGACCGACTGGAACCGCATCAAGCGCATTCAAGGCCACATCGACATTCCGCTTGCGACGACCGGCGTCGCGCAGGCGCGACGTCTCGCGCAGCGCCTCGCCGACGAGGCGAAGCAGGGCGCGCGGCTCGACGCGATCTATTCGAGCGACTTGCAGCGCGCGCAGCAGACCGCGCAGCCGATCGGCGAGGCGCTTGGCCTGCCGCTGCAGTCGCGCGAGAACTTGCGCGAGCGCTCGTACGGCGCGTTCCAGGGCCATGACAGCGACGAGATCGCGCTGCGTTTCCCCGACGAATACGCGCAGTGGCAAACCCGCGATCCCGGCTTTGCGCCGCCCGAGGGCGAGTCGCACCGCGTGTTCTACCACCGCATCGTGCATGCGATCGAGCCGCTCGTCGCCGCGCATCCGGGTGGGCGCATCGCCTGTGTCACGCATGGTGGCGTGCTCGACTGCGTGCGCCGCTTTGCAACCGGCATGCGGCTCGACGCACCGCGCGACTACCCGCTGCTGAACACCAGCCTGAACGTCGTCGATTACGGGGACGGTCGCGCGACGATCGTGTCGTGGGCGGACGTAACGCATCTCGACGGGGGCAGCGCCGACGATGATGGTTTCAGGAAGGGACCGGGGCGGTAAGCAAAGGCGGGCAATGGCCCGAGACGCGTGGCGCAATCAATCCTGCTCCCGCACCGCCGCCGCCGCGCGCCGCCGAGCCCGCTTCGATACTCCATTGACCAGCGCCCAGCGGATCACCGGCGCGACGACCCGCACGGCAGGCCGCGCGAAGATTCGACGCAGCGCCGCGTGGCGATTCAAGCCGAGCATCGTCTGCGCCCAGTCGGGCAACAGATCGACCCCCGCGTTGAGCATCAGCGTGCCGGCGGGTCGCATCGCGAAGCTCGGTGCCGGCGCGTTCATCAGAATCCTCACGACTTCGCGCGTGCGCTCGCTCGCGACGAGCGCGGGCCGCATCGCGAGCAGGTACGCCTCGATCTCGGCGCGCGAGCGCGGAATATCGACGGCGCCGAGCATTTCCGCGATGCGCGCGGTTTCCGCGAAGTATTGATCCTGCGCCGCGACGGACAGCACCGGATTCACATAGCGCAGGTGCGCGGTCATGAAGCTCGACACTTCCGCGACGTGCACCCACGTCAGCAGCGCGGGCTCGCTCGCGCGATACGACTGGCCGTCCGGTGCGACGCCGGTCACGTCGAGATGAATGCGCTTCACGCGCTCGATCAGCGCGAGCGCATCGTTCTTGCTGCCGTACGTCGTGCCGGCGATGAACGTCGCCGTGCGACGCAGCCGGCCCAGGATGTCGGTGCGAAAGCTCGAGTGATCCCAGACGCCCGCGAGCGCGAGCGGATGCAGCGCCTGAAGCAGCAGCGCGCTGATGCCGCCGGTCATCATCGACGTGAAGTCGGCGTGGACCTTCCAGCAGACGGAGTCCGGCCCGAACAGACCGGGGTCGCCCGGCGGCGACGAGTAGTCGAGCACCGGTCCGCTGCCGGTCGTCAGATGCGTGACGCCGGAGGCGAGCTTCGAGCGCAGGCGGTGGGTGAGGCGCTGCGTGAAATTGCCGGACGGGTCGCCGGCGGGATTGACAGGTGAACGATTGGAAGGGCCGGGTTGCTGGGTCTGGTCTGACATCCTGGTCGGCCTCGTCGCGTGACTCAGTTCGTGGAATCCCACAGACCCGGCCGCGCGCTCGCCGAATCCGGCGCGGCCAGTCCGAAATGCCGGTACGTGAGCAGCGTGGCGATGCGGCCGCGCGGCGTGCGCTGCAGGAAGCCCTGCTGGATCAGATACGGCTCGAGCACGTCTTCGATCGTGTCGCGCTCCTCGCCGATTGCCGCCGCGAGATTGTCGACACCAACCGGGCCGCCGTCGAACTTGTACAGGATCGCTTCGAGCAGCTTGCGGTCCATCAGGTCGAAGCCGACCGCGTCGACGTCGAGCATGCTGAGCGCGGCGTCGGCCACCTGCGCGGTGATGTTGCCGTCGGCCTTCACTTCGGCGAAGTCGCGCACGCGCCGCAGCAGGCGGTTCGCGATACGCGGCGTGCCGCGCGCGCGACGGGCGATTTCGAATGCGCCGTCCGGATGGATCTGCGCGCCGAGCAGCGCGGCCGAACGCGTGACGATGCGCGTGAGCTCCTCGGCGTTATAGAACTCGAGTCGCGCGACGATGCCGAAGCGGTCGCGCAGCGGATTGGTCAGCATACCCGCGCGCGTGGTCGCGCCGACCAGCGTGAACGGCTGCAGATCGAGCTTCACGCTGCGCGCGGCCGGCCCTTCGCCGATCATGATGTCGATCTGATAATCCTCGAGCGCTGGATACAGGATTTCCTCGACGACCGGCGAGAGCCGGTGGATTTCGTCGATGAAAAGAACGTCGTTGGCTTCGAGATTGGTCAGCAGCGCGGCGAGGTCGCCGGCGCGTTCGAGCACCGGCCCCGACGTTTGCCGCAGATTGACGCCCATCTCGCGCGCGATGATGTGCGCGAGCGTGGTCTTGCCGAGGCCCGGCGGCCCGAACAGCAGCACGTGGTCCAGCGATTCGGAACGGCGCTTCGCGGCCTCGATGAAGATTTCGAGCTGGCCGCGCACTTTCTCCTGCCCGACATATTCGTCGAGCTGACGCGGGCGCAGCGCGCGCTCGAACGCTTCTTCGTTCGGCGACACGGGCGTGGCCGCGATGATGCGCTCGGCGGCGAGTTTGTCGGTTTCGATCATGCGGTCATTGTACCGCGCGCGGCTTGGCGCTTAGCCCTTCGACAGCGCCTTCAACGCGAGCTTGATGCCCTCGGACACGCCCGTACCGGCCGGCACGTTCTTGATCGCCGCGAGCGCTTCTTTTTCCGAGTAGCCGAGCGCGAGCAGCGCATTGAGGATGTCGGACGCGTGGTCGGATGGCGACGCGGCGCCCGCCATCGCGCCGAGGTCGGCGCCGAGCTTGCCCTTCAGTTCGAGCAGCAGCCGCTCGGCGGTCTTCTTGCCGATGCCCGGTACACGCGTGAGGCGCGCGGCGTCCTGCATCGTGACGGTCTGCGCGAGCTCTGAGACGCTCATGCCCGACAGCACCGCGAGCGCCATGCGCGCGCCGATGCCGGAAATTTTCAGCAGCTCGCGGAACGTCGAGCGTTCCTGCGCGGTGCCGAAGCCGTACAGCAGATGCGCGTCCTCGCGCACGATCATCTGCGTGAGCAGCACGACGCGCTCGCCGGTCGACGGCAGGTTGTAGAACGTGCTCATCGGCACGTCTACTTCATAGCCGATGCCGTTGCAGTCGACGAGCAGATGCGGCGGATTTTTTTCCAGCAGAACGCCGGCGATGCGACCGATCATGGCGGATTAGTTTTCAGAGTCGGATGGGAAAGCGCGAGTGTAGCGCAGCGGATCGGCGGCGCGGGGCATAGTTGCGCTAGCCGACCAGACGGCCGCGCCGCACTCGCAACCCCTTCTTTGCGAGCGCCGGCGCGATGCCGCCAAGCGTGCTCAGCGTCGAGCCACCGTGCGCATGGCAGATGGCCATGCCGAGCGCGTCGGCGGCGTCGGTGCCGGGCACGCCCGACAGGCTCAGCAGCCGCACGACCATCTGCTGCATTTGCTCCTTGGTCGCGCGGCCATAGCCGACCACCGACTGCTTCAGCTGCAGCGCGGTGTATTCGGCGACCGGCACGCCGCCCGCGACGAGCCCGCAGATCGCGGCGCCGCGCGCCTGGCCGAGCAGCAGCGTCGACTGCGGATTGACGTTGACGAAGACTTTTTCGATGGCAGCCTGATCCGGCGCGTGCTCGCGAATCAGCGTCGAGATGCCCGCGAAGATGGTGCCGAGCCGCGACGGCAGATCGGCGTCGGCGGTGCGGATCACGCCGCTCGCGACGTAGCTCAGTGTGTGGCCGTGTTGTTCGATCACGCCGAAGCCGGTCACGCGCAGGCCGGGGTCGATGCCGAGAATTCTCATGAGGTGCCGCACAAGCGATAAAAACCAGGTGCCTGCGATACTACATCGAACGCGGCGCGCGGCGGTCCGCTGGCAGCATGCTTAGCGGAATAAAAGCTGCTAAAGGCTTTGCGCAGGGAGGGCGATCGAGAATGGAGCGCTACCGCAATCTCAGCGGCGACTCGGGTGTCGACGCTTACGAAATCGGCGACGATTTCATCAAGGTGCGCTTTCGGCCGGGCGTCGTGTATTGGTACACAGAGGCGAGTGTCGGCGCCGAACATGTCGCGGTGCTGAAGCGTCTCGCGCGGCGGGGCCGGGGTTTGGGTACGTACATCAGCCAGCATGCGCAGGTGCGGGACGGTTACGCGCGCAAAGAGCCGGACGATTGAACGCGTCGCCGCGAAACAAAAGGCCCGGCGGACAACCCGCCGGGCCTGTCTTGCGGCTACCGAACTTAAGCCGATCAATGACGGAAGTGACGCACGCCAGTCAGCACCATCGCGATGTTGTGCTCGTCGGCGGCGCTGACCACTTCGTCGTCGCGCACCGAGCCGCCCGGCTGGATCACGCAGGTCGCGCCTGCCGCGACGACCACGTCGAGACCGTCGCGGAACGGGAAGAACGCGTCCGATGCGACCGCCGAACCGGCCAACGTCAGACCGGCGTTCTGCGCCTTGATGCTCGCGATGCGCGCCGAGTCCACGCGGCTCATCTGGCCCGCGCCGACGCCGAGCGTCATACCGTTCGCGCAGAACACGATCGCGTTCGACTTCACGTACTTCGCGACTCGCCATGCGAACAGCAGGTCGTCCATTTCCTTCGGCGTCGGATGACGCTTCGTGACGACGCGCAGTTCGCGCGGCTGCACGTTCTTCGAGTCGAGCGACTGCACGAGCAGGCCGCCGCCGACGCGCTTCAGATCGAACGTGTTATGGCCTTCGCCCAGCGTGATTTCGAGCAGACGCACGTTCTGCTTCGCCGCGAACACCTGACGCGCTTCGGCGCTGAACGACGGCGCGATCAGCACTTCGACGAACTGCTTCGCCACCGCTTGCGCGGTCGCTTCGTCGACTTCACGGTTGAACGCGATGATGCCGCCGAACGCCGAGGTCGGATCGGTCTGGAATGCCTTCGAATACGCTTCGTGAGCGTCCGCGCCGAGCGCGACGCCGCACGGATTCGCGTGTTTGACGATCACGCAGGCCGGCACGTCGAAGGTCTTCACGCATTCCCACGCCGCGTCGGAGTCGGCGATGTTGTTATACGACAGTTCCTTGCCCTGCAACTGGTTGTAATTCGCGAGCGCGCCGCCCGGCACCGCCAGGTCGCGGTAGAACGCCGCGCTCTGATGCGGGTTTTCGCCGTAGCGCAGGTCCTGCACCTTGTCGAACGCCATGTTGAAGGTGGCCGGGTACTCGTTGCGCGACGAATGCTGCAACTCGTCGGTCAGGCTCGTCAGGTAGTTCGTGATCGCGCCGTCGTATTGCGCGGTGTGCGCGTACACCTTGGTCGCGAGGCGGAAGTTCGTCTTGTACGACACCGTGTTGCCGTTCGAGCGCATTTCGTCGAGCACGACCGCGTAGTCGGCCGGATCGACCACCACCGTCACGTCGCGGTGATTCTTCGCGGCCGAGCGCAGCATCGTCGGGCCGCCGATGTCGATGTTCTCGATCGCGTCCTCGAGCGAGCACTCTTCCTTCGACACGGTCTGCACGAACGGGTACAGGTTCACGACCAGCAGGTCGATGGTCGGAATGTCGTGCTTCTCGAGCGCGGCCATGTGCTCGGGCAGGTCGCGGCGCGCGAGGATGCCGCCGTGCACCTTCGGATGCAGCGTTTTCACGCGCCCGTCGAGCATTTCCGGGAAACCCGTGTAGTCGGCGACTTCGGTGACGGACAGGCCCGCGTCCGCGAGCAGTTTCGCGGTGCCGCCGGTCGACAGGATCTTGATGCCGAGGTCCGATAGCGATTTGGCGAAGTCGACGATGCCGGACTTGTCGGAAACGGAGATGAGCGCTTGCTTGATCATGATGAAGACGAAAAGCCGAAGGGAAACGTGGCAGGGCGCGAGAAACTACGACGCGCTACAGCAAACCGTGTTGTTGCAGCTTCTTGCGCAGCGTATTGCGGTTGATGCCGAGATACTCGGCGGCCAGCGACTGGTTGCCGCCGGCCTGCTCGAGCACCACTTCGAGCAAGGGTTTTTCCACGCATGAAATGACCATGTCGTAGACGTCGTGCGGATTGGAGCCGTCGAGATCCTGGAAATACACGTCCAGGCTGTCGCGGACAGATTGTTCGATGTTGTTCTTGCTCATGCTGCTAGTCGGTCGGAGTTGTCCTCGCTCTCGCTGTCGAGCCCGGGGTTGCCGGGCGCGTCGTCGACGTAGACGAGGCGGTCTGAGATCGCCTTTTGCGCGTCAAAGAACTCGTTGACGGCGAGGAGTTGTTCGCGCGTGGTGTCCAGCGTATTCATGCGATGCCGGAACAGGTTGGCGCCGGAAAGGCCGCGAGTGTACCAGCCGATGTGCTTGCGCGCAGTGCGGACACCGGTAAATTCCCCGTAAAAAGCGTAGTGATCTTCGAGATGTTCGTTCATCACCTGCTGGATTTCGTCGATTCGCGGCGGCAGCAGCAGCTCGCCCGTTTGCAGGAAATGCTCGATCTCGCGAAAGAGCCACGGACGCCCCTGCGCAGCGCGCCCGATCATGATCGCGTCCGCGCCGGTCGCGGCGAGCACCTCGCGCGCCTTTTGCGGCGACGTGATGTCGCCGTTCGCGACGACCGGAATGCGCACCGCCGCCTTTACCGCGGCGATGGTTTCGTACTCGGCGTCGCCGTGGTACAGGTCCGCGCGCGTGCGGCCGTGCACGGTCAGCATCGAAATGCCCGCTGCTTGCGCGAGACGCGCGACGTTCAGCGCGTTTTTGTTCTCGCGATTCCAGCCGGTACGGATTTTCAGCGTGACGGGCACCGCGTCGGGCCCGACGCCGACCGCGTTCACGACGGCCTCGACGATGCGCTGCACGAGCGGTTCGTTTTGCAGCAGCGCCGAGCCGGCCGCGACGTTGCAGACCTTCTTGGCGGGGCAGCCCATGTTGATGTCGATGATCTGCGCGCCGTTCGCGACGTTGTAGCGGGCGGCTTCGGCCATCATCTCCGGGTCCGCGCCGGCGATCTGCACCGCGATCGGCTCGACCTCGCCTTCGTGGTTCGCGCGGCGCATGGTCTTTTCGCTCTTCCACAGCTGCGCGTTCGACGCGACCATTTCCGACACCGCATAGCCCGCGCCGAGCCGTTTGCACAGCTGGCGGAACGGTCGGTCGGTCACGCCGGCCATCGGGGCGACGAACAGGTTGTTACGCAGATTGTGGGGGCCGAGAGGGGGCATGGCGTGAGCGCGCGCCGACGACGGGCCAGGATTTGACAATCGTGACAGCCGGCGCAGCGCGAAATGCGAGGGAAAACGGCTATTTTAGCGTTAACGGGTTGCCGGGACTCGCGAACCGAGTCTCGTAACCCGTTAAATCTTCTATGAAAGTCGCCCGGCTCATAGAACCGCGCAGCGATTTCTCGCGCTTAACGGCGCTGGCCGAACATCATCTGCCGGGCGAGCGCGGCTTTGACCGGCGGCACGAATTCGAGTGCGGTCAGGGCGAGGCCGCGCAGTACCGCGAGCGGCGCGAAGTCGACGGTAAAGAGGCGCGCGAGCGTGTCAGTCGAGCCGATCGTCAGGCGCCGGTCGAGCGCGCGGCGTTGAGCGAAGGTGGCGAGCGCGAGCGGGGTCGGGCCTTCGGCCGACAGCGCGTCGACGAGCGCGTGCGCATCGCGCAAGCCCAGATTGAGGCCCTGGCCGGCTACCGGATGCAACGTCTGCGCCGCATTGCCGATCGCGACGATGTGGCCGTTCACCAGCGTGTCGACCGTGTTGAGACCGAGCGGGAACGACGCACGACCCTTGATGTGCGTAAAGCGGCCCATGCGGCCGCCGAACGCGGCGTCGAGCTCGCGCAGGAACGCTTCGTCGGAAAGCTGCGCGCGGCGCGCGGCTTCGTCGGGCGCGCAGCACCAGACGAGCGCGTAGTCGGCGCCACGCACGCCACCCATCGGCAGTAGCGCGATCGGACCTTGCGACGTGAAGCGCTCCCATGCGACGTGCGGCTGCGGCGCGGACACGGTGACCGTGCCGACCAGCGCGGTCTGGCCGTAGTCGCGCGAGCCGGCGTTGTTTTTACCGATGTCGCGTGCGCCGGCGTATTCGTCCGTGGCGCGGCTCGGACTTTTCGCTTGCTTCTGGTCGCCGAACAGGCCGCCCTCGGCGTTGACCAGAATCCGCGTGCGCAACTGGCGCGCGACGCCCGCGGTTTCGATCGGCAGCGTGACGCCGTCGAGCTCCTGAACCGGCGCGCCGGCCGAGGTCGAGCGGAACCAGTGGACCGGCGTCGCATGCACGGCGTCGGCGAGGCCATGCACGATCGAGCCATAGCGCAGCACGTAGCCGAGCGCGGGCAGGCCGTGCTCGCGATGATCGATCAGCGTGCGGCCGAAATGACCGCGTTGCGACACGTGGATGCGCTCGATCGCGGTGGCGTCGGCGGGCCAGCGCAGCGGCTCGAGGATCATCCGGCTGCCGTGCGAGACCGCGATCGCGCGCGGATCGGCGATCGAGTCTTCCGGCTCACGCGCGTCGACGAGCGCGATCTTCAGCTCGCGCGTCACGCTGCGGCGCGCGAGCCAGCCGGCGAGCGCGAGGCCGACCGGCCCGGCGCCGACGATCGTCACGTCGAAATCGAACCCCTGCTGGTGGGAGGCGGGCCTCAGGATCACCGCCGAGGGAGATGCTTCGTTCATCGCGGATCAGGTCCTCTGTTGATGCGACGCTTGATGGAGGGCTCGTGCTTCCTGCATCAGCGCCTCGATCTCGTCGGCGGCGACCGGCACGTCGCGCGTGATCAGCTCACAGCCGGTCGGCGTCACGATCGCGTCGTCCTCGATGCGGATGCCGATGTTCCAGTAGCGTTCGGGCACACCCTCGGCCGGGCGGACGTACAAGCCCGGCTCGATCGTCAGCGTCATCGACGCGCGCAGCGTGCGCCACGGCAGCACGCCCGCTTCGTCGCGCGCCGCGCCGCGCTCGCGGTAGTCGCCGCAGTCGTGCACGTCCATGCCGAGCCAGTGGCCGGTGCGGTGCATGTAGAACGGCACGTAGGCGCGCTCGGCGATCACGTCGTCGACCGAGGCGAACTTCGCGCGCGGCACGATGCCGGTGTCGAGCAGCCCCTGCGACAGCACGCGCAGCGCGGCCTGATGCGGATCGTCGAAGCTCGCACCGGCGCGCGTCGCGTCGACGGCGGCCTGTTGCGCTGCCAGCACGATGTCGTACAGCTCGCGCTGCGCCGGCGTGAAACGCCCGCTCGCCGGAAACGTGCGCGTGATGTCGGACGCGTAGCCGTCGAGCTCGCAGGCCGCGTCGATCAGGATCAGGTCGCCGTCGCACGCGATCGCGTTGCCGGCCGGGTAGTGCAGCACGCACGCGTTCGCGCCAGCCGCGACGATCGACGTATAGGCCGGCGCCTGCGCGCCAAACTTGCGGAACGTGTAGAGCAGTTCGGCCTCGAGTTCGTACTCGCGGATACCGGGCCGGCACACCGCCATCGCGCGACGATGCGCGGCCGCCGAAATCTGTCCGGCGCGGCGCATGATCGCGAGTTCGTGGTCGTCCTTGACGAGCCGCATCTCGTCGAGCAACGGCAGCAGGTCGCGCGCGGCCGTGGGCGCAACGGTGCCGCCGCGGCTTTGCGCGCGCACCGCGTCGAGCCAGCCGCGCACCTGCTCGTCGAAATGCGCCGAGGTGCCGAACGCGTAGTGCAGCGCCGGCTTGTCGGCGATGATGCGCGGCAACTGCGTGTCGAGTTCGCCGATCGGGAACGCGGCGTCGAGCCCGAATGCTTCGCGCGCGCCGTCGGGGCCGAAGCGGAAGCCTTCCCATGTCTCGCGCTCGACGCTTTTCTCGCGGCAGAACAGCATCGACGCGGGCGCGCCGGGCGCGGCGCTGGCATCGAGCACCAGCAGCGCTTCGGGCTCGGTGAAGCCGGTCAGATAATAGAAGTAGCTGTCGTGGCGGTACGGGTAGTCAGTGTCGCGGTTGCGCTGCGCTTCCGGCGCGGTCGGGACGATGGCGACGCCGCCGCCCGCGGCGCGCAGCGCGGCGAGAACGCGCTCGCGGCGCGTGCGGTAGACGTCGATGGCGATGGTGGGTTCGGTCGGCTGGTTCATCGTGCGATTGTAGCGCCGCGATTCTCCTGGCCCCATTCTCGGCGCACGACATTGACTCGCTTTGTGCGGCTCCGGACGGCGCGGCGGCCGCCGTCATGTTGCAATCCGTCCACAGCGGCTCGGCGGGCGGTTCGTGAAGATGCCGCCAGCACGCTCGCGGAAGCCTTAGACCACTTATACTTTCGCCGGATTCAGAAAAAGGCAGAAGGTCATGATGAAACTCATCGGTTCGTTCGGCAGCCCGTTCGTGCGCAAAGCACGCATCGTGCTCGCCGATAAGAAGATCGACTACGAACTGGTGCCCGAGAACGTCTGGGCGCCGGATACCCGGATTCACACCTTCAATCCGCTCGGCAAGGTGCCGTGCCTCGTGATGGAAGACGGCGAGGCCGTGTTCGATTCACGCGTGATCTGCGAGTACGTCGATACGCTGTCGCCGGTCGGCAAGCTGATTCCGCCGTCGGGGCGCGAGCGCGTCGCAGTGCGCTGTTGGGAAGCGCTCGCCGACGGCCTGCTCGACGCGGCCGTGCTGATCCGTCTCGAAGGCACGCAGCGCGCGCCCGAGCAGCGGGTGGACGCGTGGCTCGCGCGGCAGCAGCGCAAGATCGACGAAGCGCTGATCGCGATGTCGCAAGGGCTCGGCAGCAAGCCGTGGTGCGCGAGCAATCACTACACGCTGGCCGACATCGCGGTGGGCTGCGCGCTCGGCTATCTGGACTTCCGTATGCCGGAACTGAACTGGCGCGAATCGCATCCGAACCTGGACAAGCATTTCCAGAAGCTGTCGCTGCGGCAGTCGTTCATCGATACGGTGCCGAAGGATTGATGAAGCTCGAACGAGCATGAAAAAAATGCGCCTGCATGTCAGGCGCAATTTTTTTGCGGGTGTCGTGCCTTTGACGTCGGCGTTACCGCTTGCCGTTGCGTCGCCGCGCGAGCCCCGGTCCGAACGCGAAACCGAACGCGAGCAGCAGCACCGACACCGCGAGCACCGTGTTGTTGCCGCTCGTCACGTAAGGCGTGTTGCCTGAGGTGCCTTGCACGCGCACGTCGAGCGAACCGACCGTGTAGGGCGTCAGGCGCCCGATCACGCGGCCGTTCGCGTCGATCGCGGCGGTGATGCCGGTGTTGGTTGCGCGCAGCATCGGCCGGCCGGTTTCGAGCGAGCGCATGCGCGCGATCTGCAGATGCTGGTCGAGCGCGATCGTGTCGCCGAACCACGCGAGATTGGTCGAGTTGATCAGCACGCCGGCGGGCGTCGCATTCTCGCGCAGCGTGCGCGCGATCTCCTCGCCGAAGATGTCCTCGTAGCAGATGTTCACCGCGACCGGCTGGTTATGCACCATGAACGGCTTTTGTACCGGCGGGCCGGGGAAGAAATCGCCGAGCGGAATGTTCATCAGGTTCACGAACCAGCGGAAGCCCCACGGCACGAATTCGCCGAACGGTACCAGATGGTGCTTGTCGTAGCGATAAATCTCGTGCGAGCCGGGCGTGACGCCGAACAGGCTGTTGGTGTAGTCGACCACCCGGCCGTCCGGCGTGATCGTGCCGCCGATCGCGCCGAACAGCAGCGCGCTGCCGGTCGAATCCGTGAACTGGCGGATCGCGGCCGCGAAGTTCGGCGGAAGCTGCTGCGCGAGCACGGGGATCGCGGTTTCCGGCGTGACGATCAGATCGGCCGGCTTCGACGTGATCATCTGCTGATACTCGTCGACCGCCGCGCGCAAGCCGGCTTCCTCGAACTTCATCTCCTGCTTCACGTTGCCTTGCAACAGCCGCACCGACAGCGGCGCGTTGGCGGGCGTGGTCCACTGCACGAGCGGCAGCAGCAGGCCGATCACGAGCAGCGCGAGCGCGACGCCAGCAGGCACGACGATGGGGGCGACGCGCGTGCCGCGGCCCCGCGCGGCGCGACCGCCGGCGTCATCAGCGGCGCTGGCGTTCGGCTCGAGCGATTCATTCGCCCGCCCGGAGCGCCACGACGGCAGCAGCGCCAGCAACGCCTGCACGATCAACGCGGCCGTCAGCGCAACCATCCAACCGACGCCATATACGCCGACCACCGGTGCAAACCCCGCCAACGGGCCGTCGACCTGCGCATAACCGGTGGCGAGCCACGGAAAGCCGGTGAACACCGTGCCGCGCAGCCATTCGCCGATCGCCCACGCGCTTGCAAAGGCGAGCGCGCCGTGCCAGGTCGGCGAGAATGGCGCGCGCTCGTCGGCCGCGCCGTTGCGCGCATGGCCCGCGCAGAACGACCACACCCCCGCGGCGAGCGCCGGATAGACCGCGAGATACAGGGAGAACAGCACGAGCGCCGTGCCGGCGAGCGGCGCCGGCATGCCACCGTAGTAGTGCATGCTCACATACAGCCACCAGACCCCGCTCACGAAGTTGCCGAAGCCGAACGCGCCGCCCGTCAGCGCGGCGCTTTTCCAGCCGGTGCTGCGCGTGAGCCACGCGAAGAAGAACACGAAGATCGCGAGTTGCAGCCAGCCGCCATGCGGCGTCGGCGCGAACGACAGCGTATTGGCCGCGCCCGCGGCCAATGCGACGAGGTAGTGCCAGCGCGGCAGCGCGCGGCTGCGCGTGCCGTCTTCGGTGGGAGCGGGGGCGCTCACGCCGCGGTGCGAACGGGAAGTGATCGGGTCGGCCATTGTCGCGCGGTCGGCGTCGGTAGTTGAAAGGGCAACTCGGTAGGTAAAAAAACGAGTTGGCAAATGCGCCGGCAATGAAAGCGCGCGGGCGCTCAGGCCGTGCATCGGCCCGAGCCGCCGGCTCAGGTCTGCACGTGCTGTGACTCGCGCTCGCCCGCGAGCGGGTCGCGGCGCACCAGCAGCATGTGGATCTGGCGGGCGTCGCCGCGCAGGATCTCGAAGATCAGGTCGTCGAGGCGGACTTTCTCGCCCCGATGCGGCACCCGGCCGAAGTGATGCGTGACCAGCCCGCCGATCGTGTCGACTTCGTCGTCCGAATAATGCGTGCCGAAGGTGTCGTTGAACTGCTCGATCTCGGTCAGCGCGCGCACGCGAAAGCGTCCGTCCGGCGAAGCGATGATGTTGCCGCTCTCCTCGTCGAAATCGTATTCGTCCTCGATGTCTCCGACGATCTGCTCCAGTACGTCTTCGATCGTGATCAGGCCCGCGACGCCGCCGTACTCGTCGACGACCACCGCGAGGTGGTTGCGGTTCACGCGGAAGTCGTGCAGCAGCACGTTCAGCCGCTTCGACTCGGGGATGAACACGGCAGGGCGCAGCATGCCGCGTACGTCGAACTCTTCTTCGGCGTAGTAGCGCAGCAGATCTTTCGCGAGCAGCACGCCGATGATGTTGTCGCGATTGCCCTCGTAGACCGGATAGCGCGAATGCGCCTTGTCCAGCACGTAGGGGATGAATTCAGCGGGATTGTCCGCGATGTTGATCGCGTCCATTTGCGCGCGCGGCACCATGATGTCGCGTGCGCTCAGTTCCGACACCTGGAACACGCCTTCGATCATCGACAGCGAGTCGGCGTCGATCAGGTTGCGTTCGTGCGCGTCCTGCAGAATTTCCAGAAGTTCGGCGCGCGAGTCGGGCTCGGGCGAGATGAAGTCGGTCAGGCGCTCGAGCAGCGTGCGCTTTTCCTGCGGTTTGTCGAGTTGACGTCCGGTATGGCGTCGACTGGGATACGTGTCGTTCATGGTAGTGCGCCCGGCGAGACTGGGCGCGCTGTTGCAGAGCGTTAAGGATACACCAGGCGCATGGCGGAACCGTGTCCTGCCGGGCCCGGCGATGAGCGAAGCCAGGGTGAAACGGCCCCGCCGCGACGGCGGAGCGTGGAATCATCCTAACCGATTACGCGGGCAAAAGCGCTCGCCGCCAAAAAAGTCGCGGGTGGGGTTTTGCCGAGATGCCGCGGTCACACGGCCGGCTTGCAACGCGCGAGCAGCGCTTCGAGCGCGCGGTCCGGCATGCCGCTCTCGCGCAGCGCGTGCACGGTCCGGCTCACGTAATCGAAGGTCGTGCCGTAGCGGCCGCTCGCGCAGCCCAGCACGGTCTGGATGATGTCGTCGCGCAACTTGCCGGTGTAGCTCGGCACGTCGCGGCGCATCACGAATGCGAGCGCGTCGACGCGCCGGCCGTCCGCGAGCACGCACGGCAGCCACGCGGGACGGTACGAGCCCATCGGCATTTCGCGGCGCCACAGTGCTTCGAGATGCGGCCTCGAGCCATCGGCCGCGAGCCGGAAGGCCATGCCGGTGCACGAGCCGCCGCGATCGAGCGCGAGCACGAGGCCGGGCTGCTCTGGCGTGCCGCGATTGACTCGCGACCACAGATAGAGGCCGCGGTGATAGCCGTGCACCTTCGAGCGCATCGCCTCGACGGTCGGCAGGCCCGGGTTCCAGATCAGCGAGCCATAGCCGAACAGCCACAGATCGCTTTGGCGGTCCCAGCCGCGCAACGTGGATTCGAGCGACGCGTGCAGTTCGTCGTCCGTCAGAAGCCGCGAGTCGCCGAGCACCGGCGGGTAGTCCGGACAGCGCACGGGGATATCGGCTTCGGGGGACGGAGTGCTCACGGTGGGTTCGGGCGGGTTGGCGTCGAGGAGGGGCGGAACGCCTATTGGTAAGGGTCCGGAAAGCCGAGCTTGCCGAGGATTTCGGTTTCGATCGCTTCCATTTCCTCGGCTTCTTCTTCGACCTCGTGGTCGTAGCCCTGTGCATGCAGCGTGCCGTGCACGAGCAGGTGCGCGTAATGCGCGGCGAGCGGCTTGCCCTGCTCGGCGGCTTCCTTCTCGACCACCGGGCAGCACAGAATCAGATCGCCCGTGACCGGATCATCTTCCGATTCGGCATAGGCGAAGGTCAGCACGTTGGTCGCGTAATCCTTGCCGCGATAGGTGCGATTCAGCGTGCGGCCTTCTTCGGCGTCGACGAACCGAACCGTCAGTTGGCCGTCCGCGAACAGCGCCGCCTTGATCCAGCCGGCCACCGTCGCGCGCGGCAGCAGCACCTTGTGTTCCGGCCAGGCTTTGGCGGCGGGGAATTGCAGGCTCAACGTCAGTTTCGGGGTGCGGCTCATGCGGTTTCTATGCGTGGCATTCCTGGCTCAGTCTTTTTTTTGCGGCGAGGCGACGCGGGCCTCGCGCTGCGAAGCGCATCGCTTTAGCGCGGATCGACCGCGGCCGGCGACTTCTGCGCATGCGCATCGTACGCCTCCACAATTCGCGCGACCAGCGGATGCCGCACCACGTCCGCGCTCGTGAAACGCGTGAGCGCGATGCCGCGCACGTTCGCGAGCACCTGCTGCGCTTCGATCAGCCCGCTCTTCTGGCCGCGCGGCAGATCGACCTGGGTCGTGTCGCCGGTGACGACCGCCTTCGAGCCGAAGCCGATTCGCGTGAGGAACATCTTCATCTGCTCGGGCGTGGTGTTCTGCGCCTCGTCGAGGATGATGAACGCGTGATTCAGCGTGCGGCCGCGCATGTATGCGAGCGGCGCGATTTCGATCATCTGCCGCTCGAACATCTTCGCGGTTTTGTCGAAGCCGAGCAGGTCGTACAGCGCGTCGTAGAGCGGGCGCAGATACGGATCGACTTTCTGCGCGAGATCGCCCGGCAAAAAGCCGAGCCGCTCGCCCGCCTCGACGGCCGGGCGCGTCAGCACGATGCGTTTGACCTGGTCGCGCTCGAGCGCGTCGACCGCGCAGGCCACCGCGAGATAGGTCTTGCCGGTGCCGGCGGGGCCGACGCCGAACGTGACGTCGTGCGACACGATCTGCTTCAGGTACTCGCGCTGCGCCGGCGTGCGGCCGCGCAGATCCGCGCGTCGCGTGTACAGCTTCGGGCCGTATTCCTCGAAGTCGTCCTCGCTCGCATTGGCGTCGGCGGGCTGGTCGAACGGGTGATCGGGATTGCCGGCGAAGTGCGCGTCGACGGGGTCGCCATTGCCATTGCCGTTGCCATTCGAACGATGACGCACCGGATGACGCACTTCGACGAGCGCGAGCTGGATGTCGTCGACCGACAAAGGCTCGCGCGCATTGTTGTAGAAGTTTTCGAGCGCGGTGAGCGCGAGCTTCGCGCCGCGCCCGCGGATCGCGATGCGGTGGCCGCGGCGCTGCAGGGTCACGTCGAGCGCCTGCTCGATCTGCCGCAGATTTTCGTCGAGCGGTCCGCAGAGGTTGGCGAGCCGCGCATTATCTTCGCGCGGTGCGGTGAATTCCAGAGGCTGCTGAGTGGTCTTCAAGGCGGTGAGTCGATCCTGTCGGTTGCGGTACTCGGAATGTCGTTCAATGCGTCGTCGCGGCGCTGTCGTCGTGAACCATCACGAGTTCACCACGCAGCGAGTGTGGATACGCGTGCACGATCTTCACGTCGACCATCTGACCGATCAGCCGTGCATGCGACGCGACCGGCGCCGGGAAATTGACGACGCGGTTGTTCCCGGTGCGGCCCGCGAGCTCGTTCGGGTCCTTGCGCGCCGGGCGCTCGACCAGAATGCGTTCGACCTTGCCGACCATCGCGTCGCTGATGCGCTGCACGTTCTCTTCGATCGTGGCCTGCAGATGTTGCAGGCGCTTGAGCTTCACCTCGCGCGGCGTGTCGTCGTGCAGGTTCGCGGCCGGCGTACCGGGACGCGGGCTATAGATGAACGAGAAGCTCGTGTCGTACTTCATCTCTTCGACGAGCGCCATCATCTTCGCGAAGTCTTCCTCGGTCTCGCCGGGGAAGCCGACGATCATGTCCGTCGACAGCGACAGGTCCGGGCGGATCGCGCGCAGCTTGCGGATCACCGACTTGTACTCGAGCACGGTGTAGCCGCGCTTCATCGCCATCAGGATGCGGTCGGAGCCGTGCTGCACCGGCAGATGCAGGTGGCTGACGAGCTTCGGCACCTTCGCGTAGGTGTCGATCAGGCGCTGCGTGAATTCCTTCGGATGCGACGTCGTGTAGCGGATCCGTTCGATGCCGGGGATGTCCGCGACGTATTCGATCAGCGTCGCGAAGTCGGCGATCTCGGTCGAACCCACGGTCAGCGCGCCGCCGAATTTTCCACGATAAGCGTTCACGTTCTGGCCGAGCAGCGTGACTTCGCGCACGCCCTGGTCGGCGAGGCCGGCGATTTCGGTCAGCACGTCGTCGAGCGGACGCGACACTTCCTCGCCGCGCGTGTACGGCACGACGCAGTAGCTGCAGTACTTGCTGCAGCCTTCCATGATCGACACGAACGCGCTCGGACCTTCGACGCGCGCCGGCGGCAGGTGATCGAACTTCTCGATTTCGGGAAACGAAATATCGACCTGCGCGCGGCCGCTCGCGCGGCGCTCGTCGATCATCTGCGGCAGGCGGTGCAGCGTTTGCGGACCGAACACGATATCGACGTACGGCGCGCGCGCGACGATCGATGCGCCTTCCTGACTCGCGACGCAGCCACCCACGCCAATGATCAGATTCGGATTCGCGTCTTTCAGCTCGCGCACGCGGCCGAGGTCGGAGAAGACTTTTTCCTGCGCTTTTTCGCGCACCGAGCAGGTATTGAACAGGATCACGTCGGCGTCTTCGGGCGTGTCGGTCTTGACGAGTCCTTCAGCGGCACCGAGCACGTCGACCATCTTGTCGGAGTCGTACTCGTTCATCTGGCAGCCAAAGGTCTTTACATAAACTTTCTTGGTCATCGAATTTCGCCGGTCGCAGTGGTTAACCTGGGGGCGTCGTAAAAAGGTGAAGGAGGCCGCGGCGCGGGACAGCGCGGCGCGTGATGGCCGGCTTGCGCGTGTCTTTGCAGCGTAACTCGATATTATAGCCCTTCACACAACGGGGGTTTCGGCGCTCATTGGCCGGTCCGGCGGCAGTCCCAGCAGGCTTTCCAGTTCATCCGACACCTGCGCGAAGCGCTCGGCGAGGAAATCGAGCAGCACGCGCACGCGCGGCGCCATGAAGCGATTGCGGTGATACAGCGCGTGCAGCGGGGCATCGGGGTAGCGCCATTCCGGCAGCAGGATCTTCAGGCGGCCGGCGCGCAGGTCCGCTTCCACGTCCCACATTGATTTGATCGCGATGCCGTAGCCGCGCAGCGCCCATTCGCGCGCGACCGCGCCGTCGTTGGTTTCGCGCGCCGCTTCGAACGGCACGCTGTAGTGCTGCACCTCGTCACCGCGCGTGAAGCGCCATTCGCTGGCCGGCCCCGATGCGGTGCCGAGCACGATGCAGTCGAAATTGGCGAGGTCGAGCGGGTTCTTCGGCTCGCCGCGACGCCCGACGTATTCAGGTGATGCGCACAGCACCCGCGGGTTCGGCGCGAGCCGGCGCGCGACCAGCGAGCTGTCCTGCGGCACGCCGAAGCGGATCGCCAGATCGATGTCCTCCTGCACGAGATTGGCCAGCGCATCCGACAGCGTCAACGCGAACGTCACGTCCGGGTACAGCGCGTTGAATTCGTCGAGCCAGTGCATCAGCAGGTTGCGGCCGAAATCCGAGGTCGCCGACACCCGCACCTTGCCGCGCACGACGTTCTGGCCCGCTTGCAGCGCGGCTTCGGCGTCGTCGAGCGATTGCAGCGCCTGGCGGCAGCAGTTCAGGTAGAGGCGGCCTTCGTCGGTGAGCCGTAGCTGCCGCGTGGTGCGCTCGAACAGGCGCGCTTTGAGCCTCGCTTCCAGTTTCGCGAGCCGCGCGCTCGCCGCGGCGGGTGTCAGGCCCATCTTGCGGCCCGCCGCCGACAGGCTGCCTTGCTGGGCCGCTTCGACGAAGAGGCGGATGTCGCCGAGGTTATCCATCGCTGGCTTTCAAGCGGAATTTGAAAATGCTTCAAATGCTACGCCAATTATCAAATTGGCGTCACGCCGCGACAATGCAGCCGTCGAAACCTCCGCTGCTGTCCTTCGTCATGCAACTCGGTCACGCGACCATCGTCACCGCCGACCTCGATTCCGCCCGACGTTTCTTCGTCGACATTGCCGGGTTCACCGAAGGCGCGCGCCTGCCGTTTTCCGTCGACGGCTACTGGCTGAACGCAAGCGGCCGCCCGGTAGTGCATCGGATCGCCGCGCTGGCTTCCGGCGCGGCGGGCCGCGTCATGCCGCGCATCGATCACATCGCCTTTCGGCTCGATAGCGCCGGCGAACGGCAAGCGTTGCTCGAGCGGCTCGACGCGCACGACATCGGCTATCAGACCGCCAGGTGCCGGCGAGCGCCGTGCAACCGGAGCAGCGGCAGCTGTTCGTCGCGCTCGCGCCGGGCGTCGTCATCGAATTCGTGACGGCGGCGCGCCAGGCCCTTCAACCCAAACCCTGATCCCACCTCATTCCCGGAGCGGAAAAATGCCCATTCCATTAATCGCGCTCGCGATTAGCGCATTCGCCATCGGTACGACCGAATTCGTCATCATGGGCCTGTTGCCCGAAGTGGCGCGCGATCTGGCCGTGTCGATCCCGTCCGCGGGCCTGCTCGTCAGCGGCTATGCGCTCGGCGTCGCGGTCGGCGCGCCACTGCTCGCGGTAGTCACGAGCAGGATGTCGCGCAAGTTCGCGCTGCAGCTGTTGATGGGCGTGTTCATCGTCGGCAATGTGTTGTGCGCGGTGGCGCCGGGCTATTCGGTGCTGATGATCGCGCGCGTCGTGACCTCGTTCGCGCACGGCTCGTTCTTCGGCATCGGCGCGGTGGTCGCGGCCTCGCTCGTGCCGGCCGAAAAGCGCGCGAGCGCGATCGCGCTGATGTTCACGGGCCTAACGCTCGCGAATGTGCTCGGTGTGCCGTTCGGTACCTTCATCGGCCAGCAGTTCGGCTGGCGCGCGGCGTTCTGGATCGTCAGCGGCTTCGGCGTGCTGTCGCTCGCGGGCATCAGCGCGCTGGTGCCGAACCGCCACGACACCGGCCCCGCCGGCCTCGCCCACGAAGTGCGCGTGCTGCAAGACCCGCAAGTGTGGAGCGCCCTCGCGATGACGGTGCTCGGCTTCGGGGGCGTGTTCGTCGTGTTCACCTATATCGCGCCGATCCTCGAGCAGGTGAGCGGTTTTTCGCCGCGCGGCGTGACGCTGATCCTCGTGCTGTTCGGCGTGGGCCTGACGGTCGGCAACATGGTCGGCGGCAAGCTTGCGGACCGCGCGCTGATGCCGTCGCTGATGGGCATTCTCGCCGCGCTCGCGGTCGTGATGGCGATCTTCGCGCGCACCAGCCATTCGCAAGCGGCTGCCGCGATCACGGTGTTCGTGTGGGGCATCGCGGCGTTCGCGACGGTGCCCCCGTTGCAGATGCGCGTGGTCGAGAAGGCGGCCGCCGCGCCGAATCTCGCATCGACGCTGAACATCGGCGCGTTCAACGTCGGCAATGCGGCGGGTGCGTGGCTCGGCGGTCTCGTGATCAATCACGGTCACGCGCTCGATACCTTGCCGTGGGTCGCGGCCGCGGTCAGCGTCGCCGCGCTGCTGCTGACGTGGTTCGCGGCGCGCATGGATGCGCCGGCGCGCGCGCTCGCGCAAAGCGCGTGAGTCGTCAGTTGCTTGCCTCCGCAATGCTGATAACAGTGTGAAGATAACTTCGTTGGGCGCGGCCAAAGCCGATGCTATCTTGCTTCCACTTACTGCTCTTGCGCCGCCTGGCGGCGCTCTGGAGGCCAATATGCATTCCCCGCTCGCGCTGGTCCGCGATCCCTCTGCCGATGCCGACACCGACGCGGCGCCGCGCTCCGCCGAACCCTTCGATGCGCTCGAACAGCTGGTCGGCGTGAATCTGGCGCGGCTGCGCGCCGAACGGCAGCTTTCGCTCGATGCGCTGGCGCGCGCGTCAGGCGTGTCGCGCGCCATGCTCGCGCAGATCGAATCGGCGCGCAGCGTGCCGTCGATCAAGGTGCTGTGCAAGGTGGCGGCGGCGCTGAAGGTGTCGGTGGCGGCGTTCCTGCGGCGTCACGCGACCAACGGCTTCGAGCATCTGCCGGCCGAGCGCTCGGCCCGCGTGGTCAGCGCGAACGGTCGCTACTCGGTGCGCCCGCTCTATCCCGACGACGAGTCGATCGCCGCCGAGTTTCACGAACTGCGGATCGCCCCGCTGCATACCGAAGCGGGCGTGCGCCGCGCGCCTGGCACGACGGTGAATCTGGTGGTCAGCGACGGTACGCTCGAAGTCAGCGTGCACGACCAGCGTCAACTGCTCGCGACCGGCGACGCGATCGTGTTCGACGCCGACCAGCCGCACAGCCTGCGCAATCCCGGCGACACCGAGGCGCGCGCGTTTCGCGTGACGCTGCGGGCTGAGACGCCGCCGCGCTGGGAAGTGCCGGCCGCGGGCGCCGCACGCGACGAGGCCGCACGCGAAGGTGTGCCGGGTTGAGAATCGACGGCGTCGAGGTTCAAGCGCGGGTCAGGGCGTCGATGCAGGTCAAATGCAGTGAGTAGGGTCTTTGTTCGTCGCGCTGCAGCGCTCGCGCGACTGTTATATGCTTCGCCCGCCGGTCGAACCGGCAATCAGTGCGTCTTCAGGGCGGGGTGAAATTCCCCACCGGCGGTGGGCCGGCAGCGCGACAGCGTGAGCCGGCAAGCCCGCGAGCGCCCGCATCGCTTAGCCTTCGGCATAGCGGAGACAGGAGCGGGGTCAGCAGATCTGGTCAGAAGCCAGAGCCGACGGTCATAGTCCGGATGGAAGAAGATGTGCAGATAGTCATGTGCGTTCCGCGACGCCGCCTGTAGCCTGGGTGGCGTATCAGCGTCCGCTTCCGCGCGGCGCCTGGGCGGCGCGTGTCAGTCTGTTTGCAATGCCCTGAAACGTTTCTCGCCCAACTTTTGCGATGAGCGTTTCAACCATGTCCTTTGCTACTTTTCCTGCTCCGTCGACGATTGCAGACGATGCCTTCGCCGATCTCCCGCTGCTTGCCACCGAAGCCGTTCCGCCGCGTATCGCCGCCGCCTTGCAGGCGCTGCGCGAGGGCCGCGCCGTGGTGCTGCAGGACGACCACGACCGCGAGAACGAAGCCGATCTGATCGTCGCGGCCGAGCGCCTGTCGGTCGAAACGATGGCGCTGCTGATCCGGGAATGCAGCGGCATCGTCTGCCTGTGCCTGCCCGACGACAAGATCCGCGCGCTCGAACTGCCGCCGATGGCCGTCAACAACGAAAGCCGTCACGGCACCGCGTTCACGGTGTCGATCGAAGCGCGTGAAGGCGTCAGCACCGGCGTGTCCGCGCAGGATCGCGTGACCACGATCCGCGCCGCGATCGCCGATACGGCCAAACCCGCCGACATCGTGCGCCCCGGCCACGTGTTCCCGCTGCGCGCGATGCCGGGCGGCGTGCTGGCGCGGCGCGGCCACACCGAAGGCACCGTCGATCTGGCGATTCTCGCGGGCCTGAAGCCGGCCGGCGTGCTGTGCGAACTGATGAACGCCGACGGCACGATGACGCGCGGCGCGGACGTCGAGCGCTTCGCCGCGCAACATGATCTGCCGATGCTGACGATCGCCGAGCTGGTCGAGTTTCGCGAGTCGCTCGCGCAGGTGCGCGAGGGCGCGATGGCCGAGGCTTGACGGGCCATCCATCGAGCGGCACGCGACGCCATGACGCAAAAAAGCCGGTTCTTCTTCCGAAGAACCGGCTTTTTTATCGGCGTTGCGCAAAACCGCTACGACTGCACGTCGCCGAATTCGCCGCGCACGCCCGCCTCGATCAGCGCCGGCAGTTCATCCATATGCTTGATGATTCGCGTGATACCCATCGCGCGCAGCGCATCCGCGTAGCCGTCCGGAATATGGCTCGCGCCGACGAACGCGATCGTCTTCATGCCGGCCGCACGCGCCGCGTTCAAACCCGCGACGCTGTCCTCGACGACGAGGCAACGCGCCGGCACGACGCCAAGCGTCGTGGCCGCGAACAGATAGACGTCCGGATACGGCTTCGGCCGCGCGACCTGCTCGGCGCTGAACACGCGCTCGCCGAAAATCTGCTGCAGACCCGCGCGCCGTACCGATGCGGCGACGCGCGACATACGGCTGTTCGACACGACCGCAGCCGGCAGCGTCACGCGTTGCAGCGCGTCGCGCACGCCGTGGATCGGACCGAGCGACGCGGCGAGCGCGATCTCGACATAGTGCTCGATCGTGTCGAGGAAGTTCACAGGCAGCGTGATGTCGAACTGCGTTTCGAGGCCGGCGAGAAAGCGCGAGGTTTGCTGGCCGAACGCGCTTTTGACGACGGGGGCGAAATCGATGCCGGGGAAGGTGGCCGTCAGCGTGTCGAACATCACGCGATCGGCGATGACTTCACTGTCGACGAGCACGCCGTCGCAGTCACAGATGAGGTGGTCGATCATGCCTGAAAAACGGTAAGCGCAAAGCGCGCGGGCGGCGGGTTGCGGGCCCGCGCGCCGGGATGAAAAGCGTCATCATACGTACTTTCGGACCGCGTCCTTTTGGCGTTCTGCGTGCCCGCGACCTTACGGCGTATCGGCCCAGGCCTTCGCCGCGCGGATCGCGCGCTGCCAGCCATCGAGGCAGGTCCTGACCTCCGCATGCGGTAGCGCCGGCGTAAAGCGGTGCTCGAGCTTCCACTGGCTTTTCAACTCGTCGATGTCCTTCCAGTAGCCCACCGCAAGACCGGCCAGATAGGCGGCGCCGAGTGCGGTGGTCTCGGACACCTGGGGGCGCACCGTGTCGACGCCGAGGATGTCGGCCTGGAACTGCATCAGCAGATTGTTCGCGCAGGCGCCGCCATCCACGCGCAACTCGCCGATGCGAATGCCCGAGTCGGCTTCCATCGCCTTCAGCACGTCGAGCGATTGATAGGCGATCGAATCGAGCGCCGCGCGCGCGAGATGCGCGGAGGTCGTGCCGCGCGTGACGCCGAACAGCGTGCCGCGCGCATGCGCGTTCCAGTGCGGCGCGCCGAGGCCGGCGAACGCGGGCACGAGATACACGCCGTCGCAATGCGGCACGCCGCGCGCGAGCGTTTCGATTTCCGCCGCGTTCCTGATGATGCCGAGGCCGTCGCGCAGCCACTGCACCACGGCGCCGCCGATGAAGATGCTGCCTTCGAGCGCGTAGTCGATACGCTCGCCGATCTGCCAGGCGATCGTCGTGACGAGATTGTTGTTCGATTCGATCGGTTTGGCGCCCGTGTTCATCACGAGGAAGCAGCCGGTGCCGTAGGTGTTCTTGACCATGCCGGACTCGGTGCACATCTGGCCGAACAGCGCGGCGTGCTGATCGCCAGCGATGCCCGCGAGTGGAATCTTCGACGCGAACACGGTGGTCACCGTCGGCCCGTACACCTCCGACGACGGCCGTACTTCCGGCAGCATGCTGCGCGCAATGTCGAGCGCGGCGAGCAGTTCGTCGTCCCACTTCAGGGTGTGGATGTTGAACAGCATCGTGCGCGACGCGTTGGTCACGTCGGTGACGTGCAGCGCGCCCTTCGTGAAATTCCACATCAGCCAGCTGTCGACGGTGCCGAACGCGAGCCGGCCCTGACGCGCTTTTTCGCGCGCGCCTTCGACGTTGTCGAGAATCCAGCGGATTTTGGTCGCCGAGAAATACGAGTCGATCGGCAAGCCGGTCTTCGCGCGCACGCTCGCTTCGAGACCCTGCGCTTTCAGGTCGTCGCAGAAGTCGGCGGTGCGACGGTCCTGCCAGACGATCGCGTTGTAGACCGGGTGGCCGGTTTCGCGATCCCACACGATCGTGGTTTCGCGCTGGTTCGTGATGCCGATCGCCGCGATCGACGTGCCGTTCATGCCGGCTCGCGTGACCGCTTCGGCGGCGACGCCGGCCTGCGTCGACCAGATTTCCTGCGGATCGTGCTCGACCCAGCCCGGGTGCGGGTAGATCTGCTGGAATTCCTTTTGTGCGGTCGACACGACGTTGCCGCGCCGGTCGAACAGCATCGCGCGCGAGCTGGTGGTGCCTTGGTCAAGCGCGAGAACGTACTGATCCAGCATTGTCTCTTCTCCATGCATGTTACGGATCGCCGGATTGCTGGCCGGCGATGCGAGCGGCGTGTTGTCGTGAGCGGGCCGCCATAGTGTGAGGGCGCGTGCCGGTGTCGTCCAGCCGAAGCTGCGGTGGGGCCGGCCCGGGAGGCGCGGATGGCGTGCGCCGTTTCTACGGGCTCGCGCCGTTTGCTTCACCCGGCATTGGCGCCGCGTTGTGTTTGCCGCCGCTTTTGTCGGGGCATGCCAGTTTGCCCGGCCGGGCCGCCTACGCGTTCTGCCGGGCCGGTTCGCGCGCGAACCACGCGTCGATATCGCGCGTAACCTCATCGAGCGTGCCCGGCTCGACGTGCAGGCCGAGCTTCGAGCGCCGCCACAGCACGTCCTGCGCGGTGCGCGCCCATTCGGTATCGCGCAGATAAACCAGCTCGGCTTCGTGCAGTCCCGGCGCGAACTCGCGACCGAGCTCGGCGCGCGAGCGCGCGAGGCCGATCACGCGATTCGCGCGCGTGCCATACGCGCGCGCGAGCCGATGCGCGAGCGACGCCGGCAGCCACGCATGCTCGCGCGAGAACTCACCGAGGAAGCGATTGAAGTTCGCCTGTGCGATGTCGCCGCCCGGCAGCGGCGCGTCGACGGTCCACGCGGACCCGCCGTGGCGCAGCGCGTCGGTGAGCGTATCGACGGCCTGCTCGGCGAGCTTGCGAAACGTCGTGATCTTGCCGCCGAACACCGACAGCAGCGGCGCCTGTTCCGCGGGCGCGTCGAGTTCGAGCGAGTAGTCGCGCGTGACCGCCGACGGATTGTCCGCGTTCTCGTCCTCCAGCAGCGGGCGTACGCCCGAATAGCTCCAGCGCACGTCGGCCGGCGAGATCTTCTGCCTGAAGTAGCGGTTGATCGAATCGCACAGATACTGCGTTTCGTTGGCGTCGATCGCGACTTGCGACGGGTCGCCGCGATATTCGAGGTCGGTGGTGCCGATCAGCGTGTAGTCGTGCTCGTAGGGAATCGCGAAGATGATCCGCTTATCGGCGTTCTGGAAGATGTACGCGTGGTCGTGCTCGAACAGGCGCCGCGTGACGATGTGGCTGCCCTTGACGAGCCGCACGCTATGCGACGATGGCCGGCCGAGCGCGCCCTTCAGCAGCTCGCCGACCCACGGGCCCGCCGCGTTCGCGATCGCGGCGGCGCGCACGTCGAGTGTCGTGCCGTCCGCGCGTTGCAGTTGCGCGCGCCACTCGCCGCCGGCGCGCTCTGCGTTGACCAGCTTCGTGCGCGTGAGGATCGTCGCGCCGCGCTCGTGCGCGTCGAGCGCGTTCAGGACGACGAGGCGCGCGTCGTTGACCCAGCCGTCCGAATAAACGAAGCCGCGCTTGATCGTTTCGACGAGCGGCGCGCCGGCCGGATGCCGGCTCATCACGATGCCGCGCGAGCCCGGCAGCAGCTCACGTTTGGCCAGATGGTCGTACAGGAACAGACCCGCGCGGATCAGCCAGGCGGGGCGCAGATCCGGCATATGCGGCATCACGAAGCGCAGCGGCCAGATGATGTGCGGCGCCGCGCGCAGCAGCGTCTCGCGCTCCTGCAGCGCCTTGCGCACGAGCCCGAACTCGCGGTACTCGAGGTAGCGCAGGCCGCCGTGGATCAGCTTGGTACTCGCCGACGAGGTGTGCGCGGCCAGATCGTCCTGCTCGCACAGCAGCACCGCCAGGCCGCGGCCGGCCGCGTCGCGGGCGATGCCGGCGCCGTTGATCCCGCCACCGACGACGAGCAAATCGTATTTCGTGCCTTGCGTCACCTGGTGAGCCTCTGCATCGAATCTGGGAGTCAGTTGGAAAGCTAATTGAACGAAGCATGTTCGTTTTCGAACTTTAATGAACATATTCGAAAAAGTAAAGTTCGCTTCGACCCGAGCGAGCCTGGGTCGAATGGCACGGGAGTGGCACAACGCGCGACCGCGGACGATACTCCCGGTAGCAGCCATTTCGAGGTGATGTATGCGTGGACTTTTGATGATCGGCGCGGCGGCGCTGCTGGCGGGATGCGTGAGTACGCCGAGTCTGGAAGGGACGAGGGGCGCAACGTCGTTCGAGGCGTTGCAGAAGATGTGCTCGCCGCAAACCGTCGACTACGGCAGCGACGCGCAGAACGTCTATGAGACGTTCTTCGATGCCTATGTGGCGAACCGGCGCGGCCGGCTGTCGAACGACGACTTCTGCGCGTTCCAGGCATCGATCGCGCAGCGCCATGCGAGCGAGGCGACGAGCAGCGATCCGAAGGTGCGCAACCAGTGGGTCGAGTTCTTCAACGAGCAGCGCGCAAGGGCGATCAGCTGGCGTGCGAGTGCCGATCCGACCTTGCGTAACGGGTAAGCAGCAGCGGGTTGACCGGCGAGCCGGTCACTTGTGCGGCGCCGACGCTCCGCGCCACAGCATGCGCAAAAGCTGCGCGAACACGGCTTCACGTGATGGCTGCGGCGCTCCGTCGCCGGCGGAATCGGCCTGTTGCGCCGCCGACGGCGGTAGCTGGTTCGCGAACGCAAGCATCGTGAAGCCGTGCAGGCTCGTCCAGTACGCATAGCCGATCAGGCGCGGATCGCCTTCGAGAATACCCGCCTCGACGAGCCGCTCGAAGTGCGCTTCCAGCAGACGCCACGCGCGCTGCGACGCCGCGGCCAGTTCAGGGTAAGCGCCTTGCTGTTGCGGCGTCTGATCGAACATCAAGCGGTAGGCGTGCGGTTCATCGAGCGCGAAGTCGACGTAGGCCCGGCCGACGGCGCTGTGATCGATGGCGGGGGCGTTCGCGGGGATGCCGCGCGCGGCCGCTTCGAGGCGCGCGGCGAAGCGGTTGAACGCGGCGGCGCGGACCATCGCCAGAATTTCTTCCTTGTCGCGGAAATAGCGATACGGTGTCATCGCGCTGCAGCCGAGCTCCTTCGCCAGCTCGCGCATCGTCACGCCTTGCGCGCCGCGGGTCGCAAATGCGTTTTCGGCGACGCGTCGCATGGCTTCGCGAAACTGCTGGATGTCGTCGGCGGAGAGCGTCTTGGGCATGCGCGAGGGCGGGGAAGTCCGTCGCGTGAATTTACTGTGTAAATGAGATGCGCACAACAAAGGGCCGCGAAGGCGGCCCGCTGTCAGGGAATGAACGATACGAGCCCCGCAGTCGCGAGCGAAGCGCGCGGCGCATCCGCCAGGGCGGCGCGGATACGCCGCCAACGGCTCTCGGATCGAACGACAGGGAATCTCAGGAAAAACGTTTGATGGCCCGCAATGCGGTGTCGCCGGTTTCGGTCACGCGCCATTCTTCGTTGCCCGATGCGAGGCGTTCGAGTTGCACCAGTTGGCGTTCGAGCAACGCATCGAGTTCTTCTCGGTCCATTTCGACCTGGTTGGGGGCGTCCTTGACGAGTAACAACGTGGCGAATTCATGCGGACTCAGCATCGTTCTCTCCATGTCAGCAAATTGCGGACAGCCTTGCAGTCGACCGGCAGGCCGGGGCGGGGTCCGCTAAGGATCAGGGCGGGAGGTACGGCTTACACGACAGATTCACAAACCGACGCCGTGCGAGACTCGCAACGCACGTTGGGGAACTGGAGTGTAGGCGAGCACCGATGAAACGCCAACCTGGTCCCCGTAAATTTTCCATTTGACAATTGGGCGCGCGATAGGCGGTCCGGCCCCGCAGCCAGATTCTTGATTTCACGCGAGGTTTTGCGTGCACCGCAGCATGGCGGAGATCGCCTGGAATTATCCGGCGATATAGATTTGACAATTCGCGGCGTTCAGCGCCTCGGCCATGTCGGCGGCCGGCGCGGCGTCGGTGAACAATGCGTCGATCTGCTCCAGATGTCCCTGGCGAACTAGCGCCGGGCGGCCAAACTTGGAGTGATCGGCGGCGAGGAACACGGTGCGTGCGTGCTCGATGATCGCCTCGGCGACACGCACTTCGCGCGTGTCGAAATCGCGCAGCGTACCGTCCGTTTCGATGCTCGACGTGCCGATGATCGCGAAATCGACTTTGAACTGCCGGATGAAGTCGATCGCCAGTTCACCGACGATGCCCTTATCCCACGGCCGCACGATGCCCCCCGTCACCAGCACTTCGCAATCCGGGTAGCCGCTCATCATGCTCGCGACGTTCAGATTGTTCGTGATCACGCGCAGTCCACGGTGGCGGTTCAGCGCGCGTGCCACTTCCTCGGTGGTCGTGCCGAGATTGATGAAGAGCGATGCCTGATCGGGAATGTGAGTGGCGACTAGCGCCGCGATGCGTCTTTTCTCTTCATGAAACATGCGCTGGCGCGCGGTGTAGGAGACGTTCTCGGAACTGGTCGGCAGACTGGCGCCGCCGTGATAGCGGCGCAGCAGATTCATATCGGCGAGCCAGTTGACGTCGCGGCGGATCGTCTGCGGGGTGACGTCGAAGTGGCTCGCGAGGTCGTCCACGGTCACGAAGCCGTCGCGTTGCACCCACTCCAGCAATTCCTGTTGCCGGGCGTTGAGAGTCAGGCGGGGGTCTCGTGTCATGTGTCTCGGGTGGTGGCTGTCGTGTCGGCGTGGTCCGTCGCGATCATCGAGCGGCTGGCAGGAGGCCCGCCGTCGACGAACGCGATTGCGGCTATTGTAAAACCATCGCGCCCCTTGTCCCTTGTCCGCCAACTCGCCGCGAACGCTCCGGACCTGCTCGAACCTTCATTCAGGTGCAAGACGCATTTATTCATTTGATAAATGAATTTGTTTTTTGGTGCGCTTCGCGATGCAATCCTGCGTTCCGCGATTTACCTGCTTTACAACCTTTCCCATGATGTCCGGCGACTTTTTCGTGCCGGCCCGCGCTTTCGAGAGTGTTCGACATGACTGGCTTCAGCAACTGGCAAAACCCTTATCCGACGCAACGTCTGCCCGTATTCGCACGCAATATCGTTTCGACCTCGCATCCGCTCGCGGCGCAGGCCGGGCTGCGCATGTTGTGGAAGGGCGGCAATGCCGTCGACGCGGCCATCGCGGCCGCCGCAGCGATCACAGTGGTCGAGCCGGTGTCGTGCGGCCTGGGCGGCGACGCGTTCGCGCTCGTGTGGGACGGCAGGAAGCTGCATGGTCTGAACGCGTCGGGCGTGTCGCCGGCTGCGTGGAACGTCGATTACTTCAAGCGCAAATACGGCGAGGAAAACGGCTTCGCGAAACAGCCGAAGCGTGGCTGGGACGCCGTCACGGTGCCGGGCGTGATCGCCGGTTGGGAAGCGCTGCACCAGAAGTTCGGCAAGCTGCCGTTCGCCGACCTGATGGAGCCGGCCATCGAGATCGCCGAGCGCGGTCACGCGGTGGCGAGCATCGTCGCGTACAAATGGGCGGCCGCGGTGCCGGAACTGAAGGATCAGCCGGGCTTCGCGCAGACCTTCATGCCGCGCGGCCGCGCGCCTGAGGTCAGCGAGCTGGTGCGCTTGCCCGGTCACGCGAAGACGCTGCGCCTGATCGCCGAGCAGGGCCCGCGCGCGTACTACGAAGGCGAGATCGCCGAGCGGATCGCCGCGTTCGCACGCGAAGGCGGCGCCGCGCTGAGCGCCGACGATCTCCGCAACTACCGCCCGGACTGGGTCGAGCCGATCGGCAAGGACTATCGCGGCTACACCGTGCATGAGATTCCGCCGAACGGCCAGGGCATCGCCGCGCTGGTTGCGCTCGGCATCCTCGAGAAGTTCGACGTGAAGTCGCTGAAGGTCGACGGCGTCGAGTCGCAGCATCTGCAGATCGAAGCGATGAAGCTCGCGTTTGCCGACCTGTATCGCTATGTGGCCGATCCGCGGTCGATGGAAGTCACGCCCGAGCAGATGCTCGACGACGCGTACCTGAGCTCGCGCGCGAAGCTGATCGATCCGAAGCGGGCGACGCACTTCGACTTCGGCATGCCGAAGGCGGGCGGCACCATCTACATGTCGGCCGCGGACGAGAGCGGCATGATGGTCAGCTTCATCCAGTCGAACTACATGGGCTTCGGCTCGGGTGTGGTGGTGCCGGACAGCGGCATCGCGCTGCAGAACCGCGGCTGCGGCTTCTCGATGGATCCGAAGTCGCCGAACGTCGTCGAGGGCGGCAAGCGGCCGTTCCACACGATCATCCCGGCGTTCCTCACGCAGCAGGTGAACGGTCAGCAGGAAGCGGTGATGAGCTTCGGCGTGATGGGCGGCGACATGCAGCCGCAAGGCCATCTGCAAACGGTGGTGCGCATGCTCGACTACGCTCAGCAGCCGCAGGCCGCGTGCGACGCGCCGCGCTGGAAGGTCAACCGCGACTTCACGGTCGATATCGAGTCGACGCTCGATCCGAAGACCACCGAGGGCCTGCAGAAGCTCGGCCACACGATCAAGTCGGTCGACGATCCGTACATGGACTTCGGCTCCGGCCAGTTCATCTGGCAACTCGATCGCAACGAGCCGGAGCGCGGCTACGTGGCGGCCAGCGACAGCCGCCGCGACGGTCTCGCCGCCGGCTTCTAGGCCACAACGAGGCGACGCCCGGGGCCGAGGTCCGCACCGGGACTCAGGTCCGACACCCGGTAACACGTAACGAACGCGCGGCATGCCGTATGCCGCGCTATTGCGCGCCCGCCAGCCGCCTCGCTGACCCAGGCGGTGCCGCACCCACCACAGCTATCACGCAGCAGACAGGCAGGAGACCATCATGAACACCCCCGCGTCGCACTCGACGACCGCTTCCCCCCACGCCGCGCCGCTTTCGAAAGCGATGGTGCGGCGGATCGTTTTCTCGTCGTCGATCGGTAACGCGCTCGAGTGGTTCGACTTCCTGGTCTACGGCTACTTCGCGACGATCATCGCGAAACAGTTCTTCCCGATGCAGGACGAGTGGCTGTCGACGCTGCTCGCGATCGCCACTTTCGGCCTCTCGTTCCTGATGCGCCCGCTCGGCGCGATCGTGCTCGGCGTGTACGGCGACCGCAAGGGCCGCAAGGCGGCGCTCACGCTCGCGATCGCGCTGATGATGGTCGGTACTTTCACGATGGCCGTGATGCCGCCGTTTTCGACGATCGGTCTCGCGGCGCCGCTGCTGGTGCTGCTGGCGCGGCTCGTGCAGGGCTTCGCGGTCGGCGGCGAGTTCGGCAGCGCGACCGCGTTCATGGTCGAGCACAGCGCGACTCGGCGCGGCTACTACGCGAGCTGGCAGTTCGCGAGCCAGGGTCTCGCGGCGATCACCGCGGCGGCCTTCGGTTCGCTGCTGACCGCGTGGCTGCCGGCCGAGCATCTGAACAGCTGGGGCTGGCGTGTGCCGTTCGTGTTCGGTCTGCTGGTCGGGCCGGTCGGCTACTACATCCGCTCGCATCTCGACGAGACGCCCGAATTCCTCGCATTGCGTGAAGAACGCGCGGCTCGGGAGGCGGCTGGCGAGCACAAGGTCGTCAGCGGCACGAAGGACGCGTCGTTCTCGAATCAGTGGGTCAACCTGCTGCTCGCGATCGGTATGGTTGCGCAGTCGACGGTCGGCGTGTACGTGCTGCAGCTCTACATGCCGCTTTACGCGGTCAAGCAGCTGCATATGGCGGCGGCCGCGTCGTTCGCCGTGGTCGTGCTGAACGGCGGCATGCAGTTCATCTTCTCGCCGATCATGGGCGCGCTGTCCGATCGCATCGGCCGAATTCGCATCATGCTGAGCACGTCGGTCCTGATGGGCCTGCTGATCTATCCGATGTTCGCATGGCTGCAGACACATCCGACGATTGGCTGGCTGCTCGTGCTGCAAGGCGTCGCCGGTATTTTCAAGGCCTCATACTCGGGGCCGATGCCCGCGCTGATGTCGGAGATCTTCCCGACCCAGGTGCGCTCGACTGGCCTTTCAATCGGTTACAGCATCGGTGTGACGATCTTCGGCGGCTTCGCGCCGACCATCGTCGAAACCTTCATTCATTTGACCGGCGACAAACTCGCGCCAAGTTATTACGTCCTGCTTGCGGCGGTACTTTCGGGCGTATCGCTGATCATCGTCGCGCTGCGCATGCGTCGCGTGCGTCCCATCCCGGGCGACGTCCAACCTGCCTGAGAAAGAGGGGGCCCGCCTAGGGGGGCCCGCCTAGGGCGCCCGCCCGTGTCCCCAACCCCGCCGGGTCTGATGTCTGTCCGAAAAGCCAGCCTTTTGGGCTGGCTTTTTTTGCCTTGCGCACATCGTTTTAACACGTTGGAAGATTTCGACTATCTTGAAATCGGAACTGCGTCGATGCGGCATGGTCTGTGCTGTGTGATCTGCATGGTCGGATATCTCCGGCTAAGATGCAGAGTACAAGGGCCCAACTCTAATTCACGGCGTTGTATCCGACACGCAGAAACATCACTGCGAGCGCGGTGGCAGTTGCGAAGAACTCCACGGGTCGGTACAGCATGGGAGCAAGATACGATGCACACAGAGCTGAACCATGTCATGCCCTGGCGGATCGAAGACATCGATCTGACGCGCATTGACCGTCAGAAGGCCGCGGCCAACGAGGACCTGCTGCTGTTGTTGTGCGCGGCTTCGTTCATCGAAAGCGGCACCGATCTCTACACCAGCAATCTGAGTACGTTTTTCAACGACGATCCCGAGGTCTCGGCCTGGCTCAACCACGAGTGGGAGCCCGAGGAAATGCAGCACGGCCGGGCGCTGAAGACCTATATCGCGTATGTATGGCCCGAGTTCGACTGGGACACCGCCTTCCGCAATTTCATGGGCGAGTATTCGCTCACGTGCTCGGTCGAGGATTTCGAAAAGACCCGCGCGCTGGAGATGGTCGCGCGTTGCGTAGTCGAAACGGGTACCGCGACGCTGTACCGCGCGATCAACGAGTGCTCGGACGAAGCGGTCCTCAAGCAGATCACCGACAACATCCGCACCGACGAGGTCCGTCACTACAAGCACTTTTTCAGGTACTTCAAGAAGTACAACCGGATCGAGGGCAACGGTCGGCTCGCGGTGCTCGGCGCGTTGATGCGTCGCGTGATGGAAATCAAGAACGAAGATTCGGAGATCGCGTTGCGGCACGTGTTCGCGATTCGCTATCCGGAGCGCGTGCACGACTCCGCGTATAACCGCGAGCGCGCGGCGCGCATCAACAAGCTGGTGCGCCGCAATCTGTCCGCCGACATGTGCGTGAAGATGCTGCTCAAGCCGCTCGATCTGCCGGCGCGCATTCAGCCGGGTGTGCATTATCCGCTCGCGAAGATCACGCAGCACGTATTCTTCCGCTGAGCTATCGAACGTTGCGCGAGACATCGGCTGAATGCAGCTGCAACGACCTGACGAAACGAACCGGAGCCCGCTCATGCGGGCTTTGGTTTTTTCGAGGCATGATGGAGCTTTACCGACTACTTCGACTGGATCGATGGTATGAGCGCTTCCTCCTCCGCATCTACGTCCGCGCGCCCGCTCGAACAGATCGTGTTCGACGAATGGCCGGCCAACGTGCGCGCGTTGTTCGACGGTTCGTCACTTGCGGACAAGCAGGGCTTCACCGCGTCGCTACTGAGCGTCGATGCGAACGGCCACGTGCGCACATCTCTGCTGAGCGTCGGCGAACTCTATGCGCCCGACTCGCGCACGCTGTGCATCGCGCTATGGCCGCAGGCGCGCGCGACGCGCGCGATCGCGCAAAGCGGGCGCGCGGCGCTGAGCTTCGTCTGCGATGCGGCGTTCTATCAGGTGCAGTTGCGCGTCGCGCCGCTGCCCGGTGTTGCTGGCGACGACAGCGGCCTCGTCTATCTGCTCGGCTCGATCGACACAGCGGAAGCGCAAAGCGTCCGTTATGCGCGCCTGACGGGCGGCATCACGTTCGAATTGCAAGGAGAGGGGAGTGTGGTGCTCGAGCGATGGGAACGGCAGGTCGAGCATTTGAAGCAGGCTGCCGCCGCGAGCCGCCGTTAGTCTTCGAGCAGGGAAGCGCTAACGGCTGATGCGCGGGCAGCCTTTAGGCCGCGCGACGCTTAACGGCCACGGTCGCCGTTGCGCGACGGTTGCGCACCACGCGGCGCATCGTTGCGCTTCGCGCCGCCGCCGAGCAACGCGCCCGGATTGCCGTTGTGCGAACGATTGCCCTGCGGCTTGCGCGGCGCATGATGCGCGGGAGCGCCATCATGCGCGGCGGTACGCGGCCGATCGTCGTTACGCTGCGTATCGCGACGCGGCTGACTGCCATTGCCGGCCGGCTTCGCACCTTGTGGCCGCGGCGTGGGCTGAGCGTTCGACGCACGCTGGCCCGAACGCTGACCCGTGCCTTGTCCCGAACGCTGACCGGAGCCTTGAGCCGGCTTGGCCGGTGCGCCACCACCAGCACCGCCGTCACGACGCACCGCACCTTGTCCCTGGCGCGGCGAGCGCCCGCCACCGCCCTGCCCGCGTCGCAGGATCGGCTCCGGCTTCGCGGTCGGGTCCGGCTCGAAACCGGCGATCACTTCCTGCGGGACCGGACGCTTGATCAGCTTCTCGATGTCCTTCAGCAACTGCAGTTCATCGACGCACACGAGCGACACCGCCTCGCCGGTCGCACCCGCGCGACCCGTGCGGCCGATGCGATGCACGTAGTCTTCCGGCACGTTCGGCAGATCGAAGTTGACCACGTGCGGCAACTGATCGATATCGATGCCGCGTGCGGCGATGTCGGTCGCCACCAGCACCTGCAGCGTACCGTCCTTGAACTCGGCGAGCGCGCGCGTGCGCGCCGACTGGCTCTTGTTGCCGTGAATCGCGAGCGCGCTGATGCCGTCCTTCGTCAGCTGCTCGGCGAGGCGATTCGCGCCGTGCTTGGTGCGCGTGAACACGAGCACCTGGAACCAGCTGTGCTGACGGATCAGATGCGTGAGCAACTCGCGCTTGCGGTCGCGATCGACCGGGTGAATCTTCTGCGCGACCGTTTCGGCCGTCGTGTTGCGGCGCGCGACTTCGATCAGCGCCGGCGAGTCGAGCAGGCCATCGGCGAGCGTCTTGATCTCGTCGGAGAAGGTCGCCGAGAACAGCAGGTTCTGGCGCTTCGGCGGCAGCTTCGCGAGCACGCGCTTGATGTCGTGGATGAAGCCCATGTCGAGCATGCGGTCCGCTTCGTCGAGCACGAGGATCTCGAGATGCGACAGGTCGATGGTCTTCTGCTGCATGTGATCGAGCAGACGGCCCGGCGTCGCGACGACGATATCGATGCCGCGCCTGAGCGCATCGATCTGCGGATTGATGCCGACGCCGCCGAACATCACGGTCGACTTCAGCTTCAGATACTTGCCGTAGGCGCGCACACTTTCTTCGACCTGCGCGGCAAGTTCGCGCGTCGGCGTGAGGATCAGCGCGCGCACCACGCGCTTGCCGCCGGCGGCCGGCGGCATCGAATTCAGGCGCTGCAGGATCGGCAGCGTGAAGCCGGCGGTCTTGCCGGTGCCGGTTTGCGCGCCGGCGAGCAGATCGCCGCCGTTGAGCACGGCCGGGATCGCCTGAGTCTGGATCGGAGTCGGGCTGGTGTAGCCGAGTTCATTGACAGCGCGGACCAGCGGTTCGGACAAGCCGAGGGAATCAAAAGACATAAAAGCTCTTTGCAATGCAGTGTCGCGAACGGCCCCGCTGGGCCCAAAGGACCCCAACGCGGAAAAACCAGCGCGGCATCGACACGCCCGCATGGCGTGTTCGAGGCCGAGGCCCGGTTCCGTTCACGGAGAAATCGGCGGCACGCTCACAGATGTGCCGAATGTTTCAACGCGCTATGCAGACACGTCGACTGGCCTTAAGTTGCAATTCGTCGCCGTGGAATGTCACGCGACATAGCGCGCGACACTGACGAATTGACACAGACTGCCCGCCAGTACGAACAGGTGCCAGATACCATGTCCGTGGCGGATGCGCTCGTCGTTGATGAAGAAATAGATGCCGGCGCTATAGATGACGCCGCCGGCCACGAGCCACGCGGTCCCCGCGGCCGGCAACGCCTGCACCAGCGGGTGGACGGCTACGAGCGCGAGCCATCCCATCAACACATACAGCACCATCGACACGCTGCGGGTGCGTCGCCCGAGCGTGAGTTCCTGCACGATGCCGAGGGCAGCGAGCCCCCAGCTCACGCCGAATAACGACCAGCCCCACGGTCCACGCAACGTGACGAGCGTGAACGGCGTGTAGCTGCCGGCGATCAGCAGGTAGATCGCCGAATGATCGCATTTCTGCAGAACCGCCTTCAGACGCGGATGGCTGACGCCGTGATACAGCGTCGAGATCGCATACAGCACAAACAGCATCGCACCATATACGGCGAAGCTGACGACCTTGTACGCGTCGCCGGCGAGCGTGCCCATCGTGACGAGCGTCGCCAGCCCCACCACCGACAGCACGGCGCCGACGAGATGGGTGATGCTGTTCAAACGCTCACCGAAGGGCACAACTCTTTCCTCCTGCACGGTCCCACGAGGGCAACCTCCAACACAAATAGCCCTACATGATACCGGTCCTGAAAGAACGAAGGGCGCGGCCGCGAATTTCGCAGGCCGCGCCCGGGGTGCGTCGAACCCTGCTTAGTCGAGCGGCGCCGAACGCAGATCGGCCACCTGCTGCGGCGACACGGCCGTGCCGTGGTTGCCCCAGGACATACGGATGTACGTCACGACCGCTGCGACTTCCTGATTCGACAGAGCTTGCGCGAACGGCGGCATGCCATACGGACGCGGGTTCCCTTCCGTGCTCGGCGGATAACCACCGTTCAGCACCATGCGGATCGGGTTGACCGCGGACGGCATCTGGATCGACTGGTTGTTCGCGAGCGGCGGGAATGCCGGCGGCCGGCCGAGACCGTTATCCTCGTGGCACTTCGCGCAGTTGTCAGCGTAGATCTTCTGTCCTTGCTTCAGCAGTTCGCCGCCGAATTTTTCCGAGGTTTCGAGCTGCAGCGGTTCCGGTGCTTCGCTCTTCTGCGGAATCGTCTTCAGGTACGTCGCCATCGCGTTGATGTCTTCGGTCGACAGATACTGCAGGCTGTTGTGAACCACTTCGGCCATCGGACCGAACACCGCGCCGCGGTTCGACACGCCGGTCTTGAGCAGGTCGGCGATGTCCTTGAGGTCCCAGTCGCCGAGGCCGGCTTCGCGGTTCGACGTCAGCGACGGCGCATACCAGTTCTGCAGCGGAATCAGGCCGCCCGCGAACGCGGCCGAGTTGACCGGGGCGCCCATCGCATTGATCGACGTGTGGCACATGCCGCAGTGACCAAGGCCTTCGACCAGATACGCACCGCGGTTCCATTCGACCGACTTGGTCGGATCCGGCTTGAACTCGCCTTCACGGAAGAACAGCGTGCGCCAGCCGATCAGCATGTTGCGCTGGTTGAACGGGAATTTCAGTTCGTGCGGACGGCTCGGCACGTTGACCGGCGCGACCGAGCGCAGGTACGCGTAGATCGCGTCCGAGTCGGCGCGCGTGACCTTCGTGTAGCTCGTGAACGGGAAGCCCGGATAAAGCAGGCTGCCGTCCTTCGAGCGGCCGGTGTGCATCGCGCGATAGAAGTCGTCCTGGGTCCACTTGCCGATGCCGTACTGGTCGTCCGGCGTGATGTTCGGCGTGAACATCGTGCCAAACGGCGTGGCCATCGGCAGGCCGCCGGCAAACTGCTTGCCGCCGCGCACCGTGTGGCAGGCGATACAGTCGCCGGCGCGGGCGAGGTACTCGCCCTTCTTGATCAGGTCGGCCTGGTCCGCGGGCGTTGCCGCCACGGCTGCGCCGCTGCTATGCAGATTGTCGCCGCCCGACCAGAGGACGGGAACGAGTGCGGCGGCCGCGACCACGACGACTGCCGAGAGGGCGAACAAAGACTTGTGTTTCATTTGAATGTCTCTCCCGGCGCCTTATTGCGGTTCGCTGCCGCAGGCAAGCGGAGTCTTCAAGGAGCGGGCCGGAGCCGGCACGGGGTTTGGCGGAGCCTGCTGCGTGGAAAGCCAGGCCGCGACGGCGTTCACGTCTTCGTCGCTGAGGCGCGTGGCGATGGTGTGCATGCAGTCCGGCGCGATCGCGTGACGCGTGCCCGAGCGCCATGAACCGAGCTGCGCGCTGATGTAGTCGGCGTGCAGACCGACGAGACCCGGAATCGCCGGTTCCATACCGGTCAGTGCCTTGCCGTGGCAGGCCGCGCAAGCGGGCACCTGCTTCGATGCATCACCGTGCAGCACGATCTGCTCACCGCGCGCGAGCGTGGCGGCCGAGACCGTCGGCTTGGCCGGCGTCGGATACGGCGGGCGCTGCTGCGAGAAGAAGGTGGCGATCTGATGCAGGTAGTCGTCGGAGAGATACGTGACGAGGTAGTTCATCGGCGGGTACCTGCGGCGCCCTTCACGGAAGTTCTGCAACTGATTGAACAGATATTCCGCCGGCTTGCCGGCGAGGCGCGGGAAGTAGTCGTTGTCGGTACCTTGCCCATGCGAGCCATGGCAGGCCGTGCAGCCTTGCACGCGCGCTTCCATCGTGTCGGGGGCCTTCGGTTGAGTCTGCGCTTTCGCTGCGCTATAGACACCCGCGGTGCCGATCAACAGAAGGGCAAGCAACGGGCGGAAGAGGCGTCTTGAAGACACGCGTAACTCCATCAGAATCGGGGACCTGACCGAACTTCGGGCGGCTCGGTGTGAAGGACAGCCGTCGCCGCGGCGACGCAGCATTCTATCATCGAAGGGTAATGGTGACTATTTGCCGCATTAGAGACGGTTCCAGGTGTGACCGCCATGCGACAGTGTGTCGCGTTATGCCGGTTTCGGACTTTGGTTGCGTCACGGATCGTGGTCGACGTCTTTGCCTCAAAAATAATCACGGCGGCATCGCCGCAAACGTGATGCCGTGTGACGCATTCGATCAAGCCAGGTTGAACCGATCCCCGCGCGCGCCATCGAAGCGTACACTTCCGGGCTCGCCGGCCGTCGTGCAGACGATGCGCCTCGCCGGCCCGCCTATGTTCCGTTCGTTCTCATCCGCTATCGGCCTTACATGAAGCTATTCGATTTCTCCTCGTCGACGCTGCGAGCGTTGATGTCCGGCGCGGTGGCGCTGGCCATGTCGTCCACCGCGTTCGCGCATGCGCATCTGATCTCGAGCGTGCCGGCCGCGAACGCCGACGCCGTCGCGCCTACCGACCTGACGATCCATTTCACCGAGCCGCTCGAGCCCGCATTCAGCAAGATCACACTCGCCGATGCAAGCGGCAAGCCCGCGACGCCGGGCGCGTCGACGGTCGATAGCGCGGACGCCCGCGTGATGCACCTCGCGCTGCCTCAGTTGACGAGCGGCCGCTATGCGGTGCACTGGATCGCGGTGGCCACCGACGGCCATCGTACCCATGGCGACTTCGCGTTCAACGTCAAATGAACTTCGACGGACTGTGGATCGGGCAGGTCGCAATGGCCGCGCTCATGAACGTCTCGTTCGGCTTTGCCGTCGGCTCGGCGCTACTCGGCGCATGGCTCGCGAGGGACGGGCTCCAGGGCACTTCACCGGCGCGTCCCGGCTGGATGCGCGCGCAACGCTCGATGCTCGCGGCCACCATCGTGCTGGTGCTCGCGGATCTCGGCTGGCTCCTGTATCAGGCGGCGTCGATGAGCGGTGTCGCGTTGTCCGCGGCGTTCGGCGCGGTGCCGACGGTGCTGACGCAAACGCATGTCGGCTATGGCTGGAGCGTCGCGTTCGGCGGCGCGCTGGTGCTGCTCGGCACCGCGCTGAGCCATGGCACGGGCATGCTGCGCAATACGCTGCTGTGGCTCGCGGTGCTCGCGATCGCGGCGGGTAAGGCGTCGCTCGGTCATGCGGCCGATGCCGGCGTGGTGTCGGCCGCGATCGGCATGCAGACGCTGCACGTGCTCGCAACGAGCGTATGGGGCGGACTCGCGATGGCCTCCGGCCTGGCGGTGCTGCCGGCGCTCGGGGCATCCACTGCGCGGGGCATGCTGATCCGCACGGCGACCCAGGTGTCGAACGTGTCGATCGTCGCGGTCGCGTTGGTGTTGCTGTCGGGCGTCTTCAATGCGGTGCGCGACTCGGGCAGTTCGTTCGAAGCGATTCAGGCGAGCACGTGGGGTCATGTGCTGACGTTGAAGCTCGTGCTGGTCGCGCTCGCGCTGGTGCTCGGCGCGCTGAACCGCACATCGGCGCTGCCACGCCTGCGTCGCACCGCATCGACGATGGATGCGCACACCTTCGTCAACGTGATGTATCTGGAAGCGCTCCTGATGATCGGCGTGTTCGTCGTCGCGGCCGCGTTGTCACACACCGCGCCGGCGTTCGCTGCGCTCGGTTGAACGCGCGGCGCGGCATAGGCGATTGACCAATCGGCGATGGATGCGCGACGGCCGCGCGCGTCCATCGTGCGTCAGTTCTACGACAGCACCCGCGGATGCGCGCCGCGTAAAAGGCGCCGCACTGCGAAGCCCGCTTACTCGAAGCCGAGGCGATGACCGAGAATCGGCGCGCAGAACAACGCGATCGCGCAGCCCGCGGCCTTGCCTTCGAGTTCGGCGCCGGCCGCGTGCGAGCCGACCATCTGCGTGAGCAGATCGAAGACCTGCGGCAGGCAGTACAGCACCGCCGCGGCGATAAAGCATTTCCCGACTACCGAGATGTTCCATCCGCGCTCGTACGCGAGCATCGCGCCGATGATGCGCAGCACGCCGAACGCAACCAGCGCGCCGACCGCCGCCTGTTCGCGGATCAGATAGTCAGGAAGGAATTCGCCCATGGTGCTCCTCGCTGCATGCGTTGTTGGCATGCATTTCAGCAAGGAGCAGGCCATACGTATGTCCGATACCGAACAAACGTCGCGAAAGCCAGGCGGGATAAGGCTCGGCGGGGAGTGATGCAGGTCGGGGCGGCAGCGCTCGAACGCCGGTTCGAGCCGGCTGGTCCGGGATGTTACGTTACTGCGACGGCCCGCGCGTCACGTGGCCCGCCGGCGGCGTTCCGCCTGCTTCGCTCAGGTGTTCAGATCACCATTCGGCGACGCTGCCGTCCATGTGACGCCACACCGGATTGCGCCAGCGGTGACCGACCTTCGCCATCTCGCGGACCTTCTCTTCGTTGACCTCGATGCCGAGTCCGGGGCCCTGAGGAATCGACACGAAGCCGTCTTCGTACTTGAATACTTGCGGATTCTTGATGTAATCGAGCAGGTCATTGCCCTGGTTGTAGTGGATGCCGAGGCTCTGTTCCTGGATGAACGCGTTGTAGCTGACCGCGTCGATCTGCAGACAGGTTGCGAGCGCGATCGGGCCGAGCGGGCAATGCAGCGCGAGCGCGACGTCGTAGGCTTCCGCCATCGCGGCGATCTTGCGGCACTCGGTGATGCCGCCCGCGTGCGACGCGTCCGGCTGGATGATGTCGACGTAGCCGCCCGACAGGATGTGCTTGAAGTCCCAGCGCGAATAGAGACGCTCGCCGAGCGCGATCGGCGTGTTGGTCTGATTGACGATGTCGCGCAGCGCCTCGGCGTTTTCCGACAGCACCGGCTCTTCGATGAACAGCAGCTTGTACGGGTCGAGTTCCTTGGCGAGCACCTTCGCCATCGGCTTATGCACGCGGCCGTGGAAGTCCACGCCGATTCCGATGTTTGGCCCGACCGCCTCGCGCACCGCCGCGACGTTGTTGATCACGCCTTGCACCTTGTCGAAGGTGTCGATGATCTGCAGCTCTTCCGAGCCGTTCATCTTGACGGCCTTGAAGCCGCGCTCGACCACCGCGCGTGCGTTGTTCGCGACATCGCTCGGACGGTCGCCCCCGATCCACGAGTACACCTTGATTTTGTCGCGCACCTGGCCGCCGAGCAGCGCATGCACCGGTACGCCGTGATGCTTGCCCTTGATGTCCCACAGCGCCTGATCGACGCCGGCGATCGCGCTCATCGTGATCGGGCCGCCGCGATAGAAGCCCGCGCGGTACATCACCTGCCAGTGATCCTCGATCAACAGCGGGTCCTTGCCGATCAGATAATCGGACAGTTCCTCGACGGCCGCGGCGACCGTATGCGCGCGGCCTTCCACCACCGGCTCTCCCCAACCGACGATGCCCTCGTCGGTCTCGATCTTGAGGAAGCACCAGCGCGGCGGGACGATGAAGGTTTCGAGCTTGGTGATTTTCATGGTGTGTGTCTCCGGTGTCGATCGGAGTTGGCGCTTTGGCGCTTACTCCGAACCCATGCAAAGCATGGTCTGCGGGCATGCAAAATTTCGGGGAATTCCATGCTACAACAAAACTGCACTTAAATACTATTAATAGTATTATTTGCCACATAGTGGTGAGATCTGGCCGACTTACCGCGCGCGTTGCGCGACGGGATCATCAACCGCGAGGAGAAAACCATTACGCACGATCTGCACGGGCGAGTCGCCCAACTGCTGGCGACCGCGATTCTGCGCGGCGACTATGCGCCGGAGTCGATCCTGCCTCGTGAAGCCGAGTTAATGGAGATGTTCGGCGTGAGCCGCACGGTGCTGCGCGAGGCGCTGCGCACGTTGACGTCGAAAGGGCTGATCGAATCGCGGCCGCGCGTGGGTACGCGCGTGCGGGTCAAGTCCGCGTGGAATCTGCTCGATGCCGATCTGCTCGACTGGTATTCGCGCGTCGCCGAGCCGATGGCGTTCGCGCTCAAGCTGCAGGAAATGCGCGAGATGATCGAGCCTTACGCCGCCGGCCTCGCGGCCGCCGCGCACACCGACGACACGTTGGGTGCGCTTGCGGCCGCGCATACCGCGATGGTGGCGGCGCGCAACGTCGACGAATGGGTGCGCGCGGATCTGCAGTTCCACCTGTGCGTGCTCACCGCGTGCAGCAACGAACTGCTGATCCCGCTTGGCGCGCTGATCGAGCGCACGCTCGAGGCACAATTGCGGCTCAATGCGAAACGCGCCGATGTGTTCAACGCGTCGCTCGCCGAGCACACGGCGGTGTTCGACGCGATTCGCGCGCGCGATGCCGCCGCGGCGTACGCGGCGATGGCGTCATTGCTCGGCGTGACGCGCGGGCGAATCGAAGGCTGAGGCGGACGTCGGCGCATTCGGTCTCAATCCATTGCCGCATGCGCGATCGACGCATCCGGTGCCTTGTGCGACGGCCGGATCAGCAGCAACAGCGGGATGACCAGCAGCGTCGCCACGAACATCAGCTTGAAGTCGTTCAGATACGCGACCATCGCCGCCTGCTGCGTGATCGACGCGTTCAGCGCCGCGATGTCATAGTTCGAGCCGCTGTTGAGCATCGACTGGAGCGCCGGATTGAACGCGGTGACGTTCGCAGCGAGGTCCGCGTGCGAGATCTGCGTGTTGCGCGTCATCAGCGTCTGCACGATCGAAATGCCGATACTGCTGCCGATGTTGCGCATCAGGCTATAAGTCGCGGTGCCGTCCGCGCGCAGCTCCGGCGACAGCGTCGAGAACGTCAGCGTGGACAGCGGCACGAACACGAGGCCGAGTCCGAAGCCCTGGATCACGCCGGGCCACACGATGTCCGATGCCGATAGCACGATCGTGTACTGCATCATCTGCCACAGTGCGAACGCCGAAATCAGGAAGCCGCAGAGCAGCAGCAGCCGCGCATCGACGCGCTTGAGCAGCCGGCCGGCGATCAGCATCGCGACCATCGTGCCGGCGCCGCTCGGTGCGGTGACGAGGCCCGTGGTCGCGACCGGATAGCCCATCAGGTTTTGCAGCATCGGCGGCAGCAGCGCACGGGTCGCGTACATCACCGCGCCGATCACGAAGATGAACAACGTGCCGGTCGCGAAGTTCGGATCTTTCAGCAACTTGTACTTGAAAAACGAGCGCTCGCCGATCGTCGCCGTGTGCACGAGAAAGAACGCGAAGCTGATTGCCGCGACGAGCGCCTCGATCACGATCTCGGTCGACGAAAACCAGTCGAGCTGCTCGCCGCGATCGAGCATCGCCTGCAACGCGCCGATCGCGAGGCCGAGCGTGATGAAGCCGAACGCGTCGAACTTCACGTCGTGTTTCGGCTCGCGCGTCGGCAGGAAGCTCGCGACGCCGAACAGCGCGATCGCGCCGATCGGCACGTTGATGAAGAACACCCAGCGCCAGTTGTAGCTATCGGTGAGCCAGCCGCCGAGCGTCGGACCGAGGATCGGCCCGACCATCACGCCCATGCCCCACACGGCCATCGCCTGGCCCTGCTTTTCGCGCGGGTTGATGTCGAGCAGGATCGACTGCGACAGCGGCACCAGCGACGCGCCGAAGATCCCTTGCAACAGACGCGACACGACGATCTGCGGCAGCGTCTCGGAGAGTCCGCACAACGCGGAAGACACGGTGAAGCCGCCGATCGCGATCAGCAGCAGCCGCTTCACGCTGAGGCGATCCGCCAGCCAGCCGGTGAGCGGCGTGGCGATCGCGGCGGCGACGATATAGGAGGTCAGCACCCACGTGATCTCGTCCTGCGACGCGGACAGCGTGCCTTGCATATGCGGCAGCGCCACGTTGGCGATCGTGCTGTCGAGGGTCTGGATCAGCGTCGCGAGCATGATCGAGATCGTGATCATCGGCCGGTTGAGCAGCTCAGTGGCGCTCGTCGACGTGGAGGCGGAAGACATGAATGGTGGGGAGGGTCGATATAGTAAGCATGCTTAGTATATCGACTATACGGGTTGGCGCTATCCGGAGTTGTGCCGAGGATAGAACGCACACGCAGTCGCGCTGTACGCCGAAGTGCTTCCGTATAATCCGCGCATGAAAACCCAATTCGAAGAGCGCTTCGGCTTTCTGATCTACGACGTCGGCCGGCTGGCGGGCAAGCGGTTCGACGATCTCGCGAGGTCGTCGGTCGATCTGACGCGCGCGCAGTGTCGCGTGCTGGCCTATCTCGGCCACTACGGCGACATCAATCAGGCCCGGCTGGCGGATCTGCTCGAGGTCGCGCCGATCTCGGCGGGCCGGCTGCTCGACCGGATGGAGGAGGGCGGCTGGATCGAGCGGACCGCGAATCCGCAGGATCGCCGCGAGCGCCAGGTGCGCATGACGCCGAAGGCTGAGCGCACGCTCGGCAAGGCGCGCAAGGTCGGCGACGAGGTCGCGCTCGAAGCGCTCAATGGTTTCAGCGATGAAGAAGCGGCGCAGTTGATCGCGCTGCTGCAGCGGGTGCGCGGCAATCTGAGCCGGATCGTGGATCGCTGAAGCGTCGCGGTGTTGGCGCGACGCCGAAGTCTTTCGCGCGAGCCGAGGTTACGTTGAGCTCGCGCTTCAAATCACGTTATCTGGATTCCGACGCCGGCGTGGCGCCGCTCGGCGGTACCAGCTCGTAACAGCCCGGCGCCACCGACGTTTTTGCTTTTGCATCCGATTGCTGCGGATCGATGCATTTGAACGCGCTCTGATCGCGCTGCACGAAGATCGTGTCGGCGGGACCGTTGTTGACCACGGCGACGATCTTGTAGCCGTCCTGCAGCAGCGTCGCGAGCATGGTGGAACTGGCGCGCCATTGACTGTCGGCGGTGCTCGGCGTTTGAGCTTGTGCGATGAGGGCGGCGGTCGTGCCGGCGAGCGTGAGCGCAGCGGTGGTTGCGGCGAGCGCGACGGTGCGGAGCGTCATTAAGGAACCTCTCGAAGTTGCGACGGAATTGCGGAAGGAAGCCGGAGGTGCCAACAAAACCCGCGGCGCTTCACTGCCCATACCCTGCGACGCCGCTGCTCATCGTTCGTTCCATCAGAAACTCGCGCAACGCTCGCTGGCAAGCCATGCTCGCCATCCGCCAAACTCCGAGATATCGGTTCCCGACTGCACGCCATAGGGCTCGCAGAGGAAACCGGTAACCCAGGAACCGTCGACGAGTTCGACCTTCCCCAGAACCAGCGGAGACGGAACGGTCGAAATAAACGAGCCGAACTCCGCGCTGGGCATTTCCCACACTTCGACAGCAATTTTTGCGCCGCCGTCGGTGACGCGCCACAGGCCTGGACGTTTCGTGCCGTCCGCCGACGCAGGCAGTGCCGACAACCGGTATTGCGCGGCAGTCTGAGTGGCCTGCAAGAGCCGCGCGCGTCGGGCAAGCAGATCGCGGTTGAGGGGCAACCCTTGCATGTGTGCGCCGCAGACCGCGATCCGCATGCGATCGTGGCTCGCCGCGCATCGTTCGCCGCGCGGCTCCGGCTCGACGGTTAGACCTCCGACGCAGTGCACGCCGCTCTTTCGTTGCAGCAGGTCGGCCACACCCAACAGATACTGGTCGGTGAACGCGCGGCCAAAGACGGTCACGCCCCAGGGCAGACCATTCTTCATGAAACCGGTCGGCGTAGCGACGGCGGCATAGTCCAGCAGATTCATGAAGTTGGTGTAATAGCCGAGCAGGGAGTTCGGACCAATGGGGTCGCGCTCCAACTCGTCGAGCGTCACGGCACGCGGATACGCCGGCGTCAGAACGAAATCGAGTGAATCGATCGACGCATCGCAGACGGCCTTCAATTCCTGCAAGCGGTACTGCGCGCGAAACAGTTCGACCGCGCTCGCGTCGGGTGCCTTCGCCAACACATCGCGAATGACGGGCAAAACCGCGGCGGGTTTCTCCGTCATCAACTCGCCCGCCACGCTGTAACGCTCGGCCACCCACGGCCCCTGATAGAGCAGATTGGCGGTTTCGACAAACGGCGTGAAGTCGATTTCGACAGCTTCACCACCTGCTTCTTCGAGCAACGCGCGCACCTTCGCGAACAGCCCGGGGCTCTCGGAACAGCCGGCGAATTCCAGTTGCGCCGGCACGCCGAACTTGAACGCCGTGGGCTCGCCAAACGCGCCTGCCGTATTCCATTGCGGATTCGCGCGGCTGTATGCATCGCGAGGATCGGGGTGCGCGCTCAACGCAAGCAACTCGCTCGCTTCTTTCGCCGTCGCCGTGAAGAACGTCACGCAATCGAGCGTGCGGCACGCGGGCACCACACCCGCGGTGGACAGCAGGCCTTTAGTCGGCTTGAGACCGACGAGATTGTTCAGCGCGGCAGGCACGCGACCGGAACCGGCCGTGTCGGTCCCGAGCGCGAAACTGGCGACGCCGAGCGCGACCGCGAGTGACGACCCCGCGCTCGAGCCGCCCGACGGATAGTCGGGATGCACGCTATTGCGACACTTGCCATACGGCGACCGGGTGCCGTTCAGACCGGTCGCAAACTGGTCGAGATTGGCTTTGCCGAGCGGCACCGCGCCGAGCGCGATCAATTGCGCAACGACGCTCGCCGATTGCGACGGCGTGTACGCGAACGCGGGGCACGCGGCGGTCGTCTGAATGCCGGCGAGATCGATGTTGTCCTTGATCACGAACGGAACGCCATAGAGCGGCAGGCTTTCGACGTCCTGCGTGTCGAGCCAGTCGAGGTAGGGCGCGACTTCATCTTCGGTCAGAAGATGGATGAACAGATTGAACGATGGATTGAGCGCCGCAGCTTTTTCGAGCAGTTCAGCGACGAGCCTGCGCGGCGTGAGCGTTCCATCACGGTATGCGCAGCGAAGTGTCGGGAGGCGAAGATCGAATGACGAGAATGAAGACATGGTTTGCGTCCAGATAATTAGTGACGTTCGACGACGGCGACGCGTTGCCCCGCGCGCACGGGCGAACCCGGCGCCACGTAGATCTCGCCGACCGTTCCGGCGCACGGCGCACACACCGCGATTTCCATCTTCATCGACTCGATGATGAGCAGCACGTCGCCCGCGTCGACCGCGTCGCCGGTTTTCACCTTGACTTGCCAGAGGCTGCCGGCGATCTCGCTGTCCACGGCGACTTCGCCGTCGTGAAGCGGAGCTAACTGAGTGTCTTCGGTGACCGGCGTCTCGAACGTGACTTCCGAGGTGCCCGCTTCACGCCACCGCGCGCGCTCGGCCTGAAAGGCCGCCTGCTGTCTTGAACGGAACTGCTCGATGCTGGCGGATTCGCTAGCGAGAAACGCCTGATAGTCCGGCAACGAAAGCTCGGACTCTTCAATCCGCAACGGAAAACGCCCAAGCGGAAAGTCCGCGCGGATGCGCAACAGTTCGTCGGCCGATACTTCGTAGAAACGAATCTGGTCGAAGAAGCGCAGCAAATAATGCTGGCCGGCGAAATCCGCGACTTCGCGGTAGCGATTCCACATCTGCAACGTGCGGCCGACGAATTGATAGCCGCCAGGCCCTTCCATGCCATACACGCACAGATACGCGCCGCCGATGCCGACCGAGTTCTCCGCGGTCCACGTACGGGCCGGATTGTATTTCGTCGTGACCAGCCGGTGACGAGGGTCGAGCGGTGTCGCGACGGGTGCGCCGAGGTACACGTCGCCGAGGCCCATCACCAGATAGCTCGCCTCGAAGACGATTTGCCTGACCGCGTCGATGGAGTCGAGGTCGTTGATGCGGCGAATGAATTCGAGGTTGCTCGGGCACCACGGCGCGTTCTTGCGCACGGTGGTCATATATTTTTCGATCGCGAGCTGGCACGCGGGGTCGTCCCATGACAGCGGCAGATGAACGACCCGCGACGGCACGCGCAGATCCTTCTGCAACAAGACCTCGTCCCACGCCCGCGCGACGATGTCGAGCAACCTGGCGAGCGGCAGATCCTCGGGCCGGTAGTGGATCTGCAGCGAACGGATGCCCGGCGTGAGATCGATGACGCCAGTCAGATGCTGCGCTTCGAGGGACTGCATCAGCGCATGTCCGCGAAACCGTGCCACAAGGTCGAGCTCCGCTGGACCGATTTCGAGCAGCAGATGTGTGTCGCCGGATACACGTGCGACGAGTCTGTCGCGGTCCGCGCCGGTATCGAGCACGATCGGCGACGTCAGCGATGCTCTTCTTTCGCTCGGCGCACCCGGTGCAATCTCGAGGCTCTCCAGTTCCCGACGACGCTCACGCGCAGCCTCACGCGCTTCTTCGACTTCGACGGGCGCGAAGCGGATCCTGTCGCCTGCTTTCAACTGGCCGATCTGCCAGAGGTCCGCCTCGATGATCGTCACCGGACAGACGAAGCCGCCGAGACTCGGGCCGTCGGGTCCGAGAATTACGGGCATGTCGCCGGTAAAGTCGACGGCGCCGACCGCGTACGGATTATCGTGAATGTTCGACGGATGCAGTCCAGCCTCGCCGCCGTCCTCGCGCGCCCACTCGGGTTTCGGTCCGATCAGGCGCACGCCGGTACGGCTGGAGTTGAAGTGAACCTCCCACTCGGTGTCGAGCAGCTGCGCGATATAGCGGGCGTTGAAGTATTCAGGTGCGCCGTGCGGGCCATAGATCACGCGAACGGTGCGCACGCCGTCGAGCGTCGGCGCGTCGACGAGCGCCGCGCCGGCCTGCGCATCGTCGAGCGGATAAAGATGCAGCACGTCGCCCGCGCGGATCGCGCGGCCGCCATGTCCGCCGAACTGGCCGAGCGTAAAGGTGCTGCGGCTGCCGAGATACAGTGCGACGTCGAAGCCGCCGCGCACGCACAGATAAGCGCGCGCGCCCGCGCCGCGTATCGTGCCGAGCGCGAGCGTCGAACCCGCCGGCACATGGAGGCTCGTGTTCACCGGCTGAGCGACATCGTCGAGCAGCACCGGAATCTGCGCGCCGGTGATGGCGACCACGGCATCCGTGTTGAAGCGCAGCGTCGGCCCGCTCATCGTGACTTCGAGAGCGGCGGCGTCGGCCGCATTGCCGAGCAGGCGATTGCCGAGCCGCATCGCCCGGTCATCCATCGGCCCCGACGGCGGGATGCCGACTGCCCAGTAGCCCAGGCGGCCGGGATAGTCCTGCACCGTCGTCTGCGTGCCGCCGCTGACGACTTCGACCGTGCTGGCCCGATACCTGAGCCCTTCGAGACATCGAGTCCACGGTTCGCCCGACGCGAACGGCCGGTCGCGCAGAATCTGGCGCAGATAGTCGCGATTGGTCTCGACGCCGTAGAGTCGGGTGTTGCGCAGCGCATCGTCGAGCGCATCGCGCGCTTCATCGCGAGTCGGCGACCACGCGATCACTTTCGCGAGCATCGGGTCGAAGTAAGGCGGCACTTCGCAACCGGCCTCGATCCATGTATCGATGCGCAATGCGCGCCCGTCGGCATTCGGGAACGCGACATCGGTCAAGAGGCCCGGACTCGGTTTGAAATCACGCCCCGGATCTTCCGCATAGAGTCGCGCCTGGATCGCGTGCCCTCGCGGCGTTAGACTCGCCGCCAGGTGCTTCAGCGGCGCGAGCGTGCCGGCCGCCAGTTCGATCATCCAACGCACGAGGTCGACGCCCCACACCTGTTCGGTGACGCCGTGCTCGACCTGCAGACGCGTATTGACTTCGAGGAAGTAGAACTGTTCGGCGGCGCTGTCGTACACGAATTCGACGGTGCCGGCGGAGCGATAGTCGACGGCTTTCGCGAGCTTGACCGCTGCCTCGCAGAGCGCGGCCTGAATGCCGTCCGGCAGGCAGGGGGCGGGCGTTTCCTCGAGCACCTTCTGATTGCGCCGCTGCACCGAGCAGTCACGCACGCCAAGCGCGAGCGCGTCGCCTTTGCCATCGCCGAATACCTGCACTTCCAGATGCCGCGCCCGTTCGATGTACTTCTCCAGAAACACGCCGGCATCGCTGAAATTGTTTTCGCCGAGGCGCTTCACGGCATCGAAATGGGCGCCGAGTTCGTCGCCGTTGCAGCATACCCGCATGCCGATGCCGCCGCCGCCCGCGGTGCTCTTCAGCATCACCGGATAGCCGATGGCCTGTGCCGCCGCGAGCGCCGCCGGCAAGTCCGCGAGCAGCCCGGTGCCTTCGAGCATCGGCACCCCTTCGTTGGCCGCGATTTCGCGGGCCGTGTGCTTGAGGCCGAACGCGCGAAGCTGCGCGGGGGTCGGTCCGATGAACGCGATGCCGGCCGCTTCGCAGGCTTCGCCGAACGCCGCGTTCTCCGATAAGAAGCCGTAGCCGGGATGGATCGCCTGCACGCCTTCGCGACGCGCAATCGCGAGGATCTTGGCCACGTCGAGATAAGTCAGCGCGGCCGGACCCTCGCCGAGCGCATGCGCGACAGGCGCTTCGCTGACGTGGCGGCTCGCTCGGTCGGCTTGCGCATAGATGGCGACGCCGGTGACGTCGAGTTCGCGCAACGTCCTGAGAATGCGGCACGCGATAGCGCCGCGATTGGCGATCAGAATCTTCTCGAACATGGAAGGTGTGTTGATTCGAAGGCGGGCCGTCCCGCCGTGGGAATGGCCGGCCGTGGTCGTCCACGGCCGAAGTCGCGTCAGCGATGCGTCTGGGTCAGTTCTTCGCGCGTACGGCTGAAGTACCGGCCCGAGCGAACCAGCATGAGGAGAAAAAGCCAGTGGCGGATGCGCTTCAATTCCATATCAGCAGCTCCGCGGGCGTCGGGTTGTAGGCGTTGCATGGATTGTTCAGCTGCGGGCAGTTGGAGATCAGTACGATCACGTCCATCTCCGCGCGCAATTCGACGTATTTGCCCGGCGCGGAAATGCCGTCTTCGAAGCTGAGCCCGCCCGTGGCCGTGACCGGCACGTTCATGAAGAAGTTGACGTTCGCGCCGATGTCCTGCTTCGACAGGCGGCCGTCGTGAGCGCAGGCACGCAGGAAGTTGTCGCGGCAGCTGTGCATGTAGCGCTTCTCCAGGGCGTAGCGCACCGTGTTGCTTTCCTGCGCGCAGGCGCCGCCGAGCGTATCGTGGCGGCCGCATGTGTCGGCGACGATCGTCAGCATCGGATTGCCGAGGTTCGAGTACAGCACCGAGCCCGACGTCAGGTAGAGGCTTTTTTGCCGGCGCAACGTGCGTTGCGGGTCGAAGCGCTCGCGCGGATCGGCGAGGCTGTAGAACAGCGTGTCGACCGCCTGGTTGCCTTCGAGATCGACGATGCGCAGCGTTTGCCCGGCCTTCACCTCGTGAAGCCACGGCTCGCCGGCGGCGAGTGTCTCGCGATAGACCGCGGTTTCCGGACGTTTGTCGCTGACGATAAGCGTGCTGGTCATAAGCGTGGCCTTCGCTCAAAGAAAGAAGCGTTCTGTGTTGATGAAACCGCGTGCGTTCTCTTCGCATGCGGTGCGGCAAACTTCGGCGACCTCGGGCCGCGCGTCGCTCAACTCGAGCTTGACGGGCCTCGGCGCGTACTCGGGGTTCGGGTCGAGCGGGTGCTGGATCGCGGTGAGCACGACGAGCGTGTTCATCGGTGCGTAGAGCTCGACGTAGTTGCCGGCTTTTGAGTTTCCTGGCACGAAACTGAGAACGCCGTCGTCGCTGACATCGACACGGCTGAACAGATTGAGCGTCATCAGCAGGTCAGTGATGCCGAGTCCCCACTTGCCCATTTCGACGAGCAGGTTGTCCGTGCCGTTGCGATAGAACGCGTTGCGCAGCTCCTGGTAGCGGCCCGCGCCGTATCGTTCGCGGACCTCGTCGGCGTTCGAAGCTCCGCCGATGCTGTCGTGCCAGCCACAGGTATCCGCGACGATCGCGGCAAGCACGCGGCCCATGTCGGAGTACAGGCAGTGCCCGACCGTGAGCCTGGCCGTGTGCTGGCACTTCAACGAATCCGGCAGATTGAGCCGTTCGCTCTTTTCCGTCGCGTTGACCATCATCACGCTGACGTTCGCACCGCCGCGCAGGTCGGTAATGCGCAGCGATCGACCACGCTTGACGATCAGCGACGTATGGCCGCCGCCCGGGACGGTTTCTTCAAGCAATAAGGTCGTATCTGAGTTCATACCTGAGTTCCCTTCAGTCGGAGACCAGTTCGATAGGCGATGCGCCTCGCACGGCAGCCTCGGCGATATGCACGGCGGACATGGAATCGCGGCTACGGTCGAGCGCAATGTTGTAGGTGATGCGCGCGCCATAGGCGCCCGGCGCCTGCGGGTCGACGCGCACCTTGTCGAAAACCAGCACGCGGCTTCCCAACGTGAAGCCTTCTTTCAGGTCATGCGTGACCATGAAGATCGTGAGCTTCGCTTCGCGCCACAGGTCGGAGAGCAGCTCATGCATGTCCTTGCGGATACCGGGGTCGAGCGCGCCGAACGGTTCGTCGAGCAGCAGCACGCGAGGCTTCATCATCAGCGCCTGCGCGATCGCGAGGCGTTGCTGCATGCCGCCCGACAGTTGCTGCGGAAACCTGTTCAAGGCCGCGCCCAGACCGACGCGCTCGAGCATGGCCGCTGCCTCGTCTTGCGCCACGCGCCGACGGGCACCGAATAGCCGGCCGGTGAACTTCGCCTGTGGAAGCTCCAGCCCCAGCATCACGTTGCGCAACACGCTCAGATGGTCGAACACCGAGTAGCGTTGAAACACGACGCCGCGATGCCTGTCCGGTTCGCCGGGCAGCGGCTTGCCGTCCAGCAGGATCTCGCCGCGCGTCGCGCGCTCCTGACCCAGCAGCAGGCGCAGAAACGTCGACTTGCCGCAGCCGGACGCGCCGACCATCGAACAGAACTCGCCTTCCTTGACGGTCAGATTCAAACGCTCGAGCACGACCTGGTCGCCGTATTCTTTCCAGACGTTGCGGACTTCGATCATCGCGCGCCTCCGTACCACGGGAAGCACCATTGCGTGATCCGGCGCAGCAGCTCGTCGGTGAGCCATGCGAGCAGCGTGATCCACGCGACGTACGGCAGGATCAGATCCATCGACAGATAGCGGCGCACGAGAAAGATGCGGTAGCCGAGGCCATCGGTCGACGCGATCGCTTCGGCGGCGATCAGAAAGAGCCACGCCGCGCCGAGAGAAAGACGCGTCGCCGCCAGCAGACGCGGCAGCAGTTGCGGCAGCACCAGACGCAGAATCAGCGTCCAGCTGGTGGCGCCGAGCGTCTGCGCCTTGACCCACAGCTCGACCGGAATCTCGCGGGCGCGAGCATGCAGATCGCGAATGATCACCGGCGTGATGCCGACGACGATCAGCACGACCTTCGACAACTCGTCGAGCCCGAACACGATGAACAGGACCGGCAGCACCGCCAGCGGCGGCACCATTGAGATCACGGTGATGAATGGCGACAGCGTCGCGCTGACGAGCGGAAACGAACCGGTCGCGATCGCGGCCACCAGTGCGATCACGGCACTGACGATAAGGCCGATGCCGAGCCGCCGCAAGCTCGACAGCGTGTCGGTCCACAACAGATACTCGCCGGTGCGCTTGTCCTCGGTGAAGGCGGCCGACTTCATCGCGTCGCTCATTTGCGCCGCGCTCGGCAGCAGCTTGTCATCGGGATTGAGCGAGAGTCGCATCGAGGACCCGGTGAAGTAGACCGCGAACAGCACGACGAACGGCAGCAGGAGCAGCATCAAGCCGCCGATCCGGCTCGGATGTCGATTGATGAGTCGCATGGTGAGCGCCTGGTTGGAAAGCTGGGGTGCGAGCCCGCGATAGCGAGCCCCCGGCGAGTGCCTGGACGGTCCGGCTCAGAGCTTGCCCGCGGCCGCCATCGCGACGTAGGTCGGATCGAAACGCAGCTTGACGTTGTTCTTGTTGCCGACGACGACGCCCTTGTCGAACGCCATGCCGACCGCGTCCGCGCTCTTCGCGTCCTGTCCGAGCAGGCCGTGATCGAAAGAGAACTTCGCGACGCGCGTCATGATCTTCGGCATGTCGGCGCTGGTGACGAAGTCGAGCGCGGCTTGCGGCGAATAGAAGAGGGCGGTCGTCGCCAGTTGGCCCTTGAAGTTGGCGAGATCGGTGCCCGAGGCCTTCGCCATCGCGGTCAGCGCGGACGTGCTGGCCGCGGAGTCGGTGTGCATCAGCGCGACCATTTCGAACCATGCACCGGTCAGCGCTTTGCCGAGGGCGGGGTTCTGCTGCAACGTCTTCGTGTTGACGACCATCATGTCCATGATTTCGCCGGGGATCTTGCTGGAGTCGAAGACTTCGCTGACGTTCGGCTGCGACTTCAGATCGGCGAGCATCGGATTCCAGGTGACCGCATTGTGAACCGTGGGGGTCGCGAATGCGCCCGAGATGTCGGCATCCGAGGTGTTCACGACCTTGAGGTCGCGCTCGCTCATGTGCGCGCTTTCGAGCGCGCGTGCGAGCAGGTAGTGGGAGACGGAAAACTGCACGAGGTTGACCTGTTGGCCCTTCAGGTCGGCGATCTGCTTGCCCTTGCCCTTCATCAGCACGCCGTCGTTGCCGTTCGAGTAGTCGCTGACGATCAGGGCCGTCGAATCCACGCCGCCGGAGGCGGGAATCGTGAGCGCGTCCATGTTGGTCATCGCGCAGCCGTCGAACTTGCCGGCCGTGTACTGATTGATGGACTCGACGTAGTCGTTCAGTTGCACGACGTCGACATTGATGCCGTATTTCCTGGCCCATTTGGACACGATGCCCTGGGTTTTCGCCTCACCCCACGGCATCCAGCCGGCGTAGATGGTCCAGCAGACCTTGAAGTCGTTGCGGCCCGCGGCGAACGTGGGGCTCGAGGCGAAGGTGGCGAGGGAGACGGCGGCAATGCCAAGACAGCGAACGAGCTTGAACATGGGTTGACCTCGGAGGGGACGGTTAGCGACGGCAGGGAGCAGCGCAAACATCGCGTTCTCTCCCGGGCTTTTATCCCGCCGTGTAACCTCGCCTGAGGTCGACAGCTCTCGGACCAGCACCTGCGTGAAGCAGGCCGGAACCCTAGCCGTCCATTTCCAGATTGTTTGTCGAACCGGAGTTGCGCCGGCTCCTTGCGCGCTCTTTAAAGCGGGAAGTGTGCCAGGGGCCATACCGAGGGTTGATCGTTAGCTTTGTGCGGCGAAGGGCAAGTTTTTGCCCTGGGGCGGGGAAGGTGTGCACTGATGTGTGTCAGGGAGCGCACTCGATTCGGGCGTGAGAGGACGGGTATCCGAGTCAGCGAAGCCAGATGAGATGTAACGGTCGTAGCGGGCTGCCTTGCTGCTCGCATGCGTCTGCGCCGTTCGAACGTGTTATTTGATGCCATCCCTATCGAATGCGAAACGAACCGCAAGTCAATGTCGTCCGGCAGATTCCACGCAGCGTGTGGGTTCCAGGATGTGTGAGTCTTTTCATGGACATCTCATCCGAAATCATCCACAGCCTGCTGCCGATGTTTCTGCTGGCAAGCCTTGGCGCCGGCGCCGGCACGATCGGGCTCATCGAGGGCATCGCGGAGGCCACGGCCCAGATGGTCAAGGTGTTTTCGGGAACGCTGAGTGACTACCTCGGCAACCGAAAGTGGCTCGCCGTAGCAGGGTATTCGCTCGGCGCAATGAGCAAGCCGCTTTTTGCCATTGCGTCGTCGGTTGGAGTCGTGGTGACGGCGCGCGTCATTGACCGTGTCGGCAAGGGCGTTCGCGGTGCGCCTCGCGATGCACTCATCGCGGATGTCACGCCGCAGCACCTGCGTGGCGCGGCCTTCGGCCTGCGCCAGTCGCTCGATACGGTCGGTGCGTTCCTCGGACCGCTGCTGGCCGTTCTCATCATGCTGATATGGGCAGATAATTTTCGGCTTGCCTTCTGGCTTGCCGTCATTCCTGGTGTGCTCGCGGTTGCGCTGTTGACGTTTGGTATCACGGAGCCTGAGCACGAGCCTCGCGCCAAAAGAAGCAATCCTGTGCGGTGGCAGAGTCTCAGGGAGCTTGGTTTGGACTACTGGTGGGTCGTAGGGATAGGCGCCGTTTTTGCGTTGGCGCGATTCAGCGAGGCTTTTCTGGTGCTTCGTGCGATGGGCAGCGGCGTACCGATTGCGCTCGTTCCGCTCGTCATGGTGGCAATGAATATCGTCTACGCGCTGTCCGCTTATCCGTTCGGGAAGCTCGCGGACACGATGCGGCATACGCGGCTGCTGATAGGTGGTCTGATCGTGTCGATTGGCGCCGACCTCGTGCTTGCACACGGCACCCACTGGAGCATAGTCGTCGTAGGCGTAGCGCTGTGGGGGCTGCACATGGGGATGACGCAAGGCCTGCTCGCTACGATGGTCGCGCACACGGCACCTGCGCATCTGCGCGGGACTGCGTTCGGTTTCTTCAATTTGCTAAGCGGCATCGTGACGCTGGTTTCGAGCGTTATCGCAGGCCAGTTGTGGGAACGTCTGGGCGCAGCCGCGACCTTTTATGCGGGCGCAGCCTTCGGTCTGATGACCGTGGTGCTGCTGCTCTTTCACCCGACACCGGCTCAATCTCTTCACGACCTGAGCTAACGTGGCATAGCCGGGGTATCCGTCTGGAAAATGCGCGCATTGTTGCCGCTATTTCCCCAACGTTGAGTGGTGTGTCGCTGCGTCTGCCTGAACTCGGATGCCCAGCGGTCGTCAGGCTTCGTGGCAGCGTTTCAAAACAAAAAAGCCGCTGTCCTTGTGGGACAGCGGCTTTTTCTTGAAGCTGGTGGCGAATCAGGGACGTACCCGCCAAATCGCTCTAAACCCCTGTCTACAAGGGCGCGTCGGGTCGGAGGGCTGACAGGTGTCACGGAAAAACCGTGACACCGAGCGTATCACGTTCACCACCAGGCGGAAGTCGGCGCTTTTGCTAACGGGCACTTACTACTTCAATGACTCTAAGCAATACTTGAGTGCCGCGCGTCAAACAAGATGAGAGCAGCGCGTCAATCAGGATGAGAGTACTGGCGTTGCGGCAGCGGTGGAGGGCGTAGCCCGGAACCGCTGCCGCAACGCCGCGCCGAGGAGCTCCCCGTCGTCG
>NZ_VZQP01000012.1:0-187611 GCF_014397655.1 Paraburkholderia sp. UCT31 | reverse complement strand
GACCGAGAGGGCGGTGGGTTGTAGATTGCGACGATCCGGTCGGTGGTCACCACGGCCAGCCGAAGGTGGCTGGGCAGTGCGTTCGGCGCGGCTTACTTTTTCCTGCGCACCAATTTCAGGCCGAAGCGCACCAGCCGAGGCATCGTTTCGGGCCGCAACAACCGTGGGTCATACCCCGCGAATCGACGTTCGTTTTCCTGAAGACACAGTTGCATCAATTCGGGCACGCTGATATCGACATCCGTTACCGACTGCGCGCCGTTTACCGTGAAGTTGTTATCGTGCTCATGGACGTTGCCGTCAGCATCCATCGCACGTGCGAGGCCAATGCGCTCCCACACCAGAAACGCCCACACACCCGCCACCTTGAGCTCGAAGCGGATGCGCTGCCACCATGAAAGCTGCGCGCGATGCCACGCGACCCAGTTCGCGAAGAGCAGAATATGGCGGCACTCTTCCTGCATCACCGGCTCGAATGTCTCGGTCAGTGCCGGCGGGAACAGGCCCGAGCGCCGCGCCACCTCGAACAGGCCGAACGCGAAGAAGCTGTCGATACATTCGCTATAGCCGGTCACGAGGTAAGCCCGTTCCGTGTCTTTCGGATAGACGTACGACGGCTCGCTCGCGAGCGCGATGCCATACGCATGCACCATGCGCGACAGCACTTCCTTATGGCGGTTCTCTTCCCACGCGTTCAGCGCAAGTGCGTCGCGCAGCTCCGGGGTGTCGAGCGAGGCCGCGTAGGCGGCCATGCGCAGGCGCGCCCTGCCTTCGGTTTGCACGGCGATGTCCCAGATCGGCAGATCGACGATGCGCTTGAGCGTCGCGGCTTCGAGCTGCGGCCATGCGAGCACGGCCGGGCGATACGGATTGAAGGTCTCGCGAAACATGCGGCACATTTCCTGCCGGTGCACGTCGGAGCCGGGCGCCAGCGGGCCGCTGACGGTGCTAGTCCAGTGCCGCATCGCGTGGTCGGCGGCGTCGAGGGTCGAGGGGTCGGGCTGCTCGTGCGGCAGTTGCGGCGCGCGAAAGCCGGGGATCAGCGCGGCAGCGTCGAATGCATCCAGTACCAGTTGGTCCATTGGGTATCCTCGACAAGGCGACGAAGGCGCTGTCGATTCTGCCATGACTGCGCAGGTCTGCGCCACGTCGAGGAAAAAGCGCTTCGTAATGTTCGGCGTGCTGTGGCGCCGACCGTTGACGCCGCGCAAACTTGCGTCAAGAATCGAGCGCCGGGTGTGCTCCCGAACCCGGCTAGCTCGATTCCAGCGCGTTTCGACTCGTCGCGGAAAACTTCATGATCCATCGCTTCTCTTCTTCATTGCGCCGCTTGCTGACAGCCGGATTGCCGGCCGCCGCGCTGACGGTGACGCTCTCTGTCGCTGGTGTGGTGCCGTTCGGCGAACGGTGCATGGCAGCCGAACAGGCCGATGCGTCGAGCACCTCGGAAAGCACGGCAACGGGGGGAAGCACGGACGCCGCCGCATTCGCGCCGATCGCACCACGCCAGGGGCCGGAGGCGAACGCGTCGCCGGTCGGCGAATCGAGCGAGCCGCACGCGATGACGGCGCGCCCGAACGGCGAGCCGCGCAAGCGGACGGCTGCGCGTGGCGACACACAGCCTGCATCGAATGCACCGGACTCGGCCGACGCGACGGCAACGCCTCGCAACGACAGGGCTTCGACGCCCGCGATTCCCGTGCCGCCCGAAACCACCAGCGTCACCACGCATTCGCTTCGCCTGAACGGCCGCAAGCTCGACTACACGGCGAGCGCGGGCAATCTGTTGCTGCACGACAAGACCGGCGCGCCCAACGCGAGCGTGTTCTATGTCGCGTACACGGTGCCGAGCAGGACGCCTGCGACGCGTCCGATCACCTTTCTGTTCAACGGCGGCCCAGGCGCCGGCAGCGTATTCCTGATGATGGGCTCGGTCGGCCCGAAACGCGTGCGCACCGCGAGCCCCGCGAGCACGCCGCCCGCGCCGTACACGCTCGACGACAACCCCGACAGCCTGCTCGATACCAGCGACCTCGTGTTCATCGACGCGGTCGGCGCGGGCCTGTCGAGACCGGTCGGGCATGGCACGGGCAAGGACTTCTGGGGCGTCGATCAGGACGTCAGTGCGTTTGCGCAATTCATCGACCGTTATCTGACGATGAATCAGCGCTGGAATTCGCCGAAGTACCTGCTCGGCGAATCGTATGGCACCGCGCGCGCCGCGATGCTCGCTTATCGGTTGGGGCAGAACAATATCGCGCTGAACGGCGTGATCCTGCTGTCGTCGGTGCTCAATTCCGCGGCGTTCACGCCTGGCAACGATTTCAGGAGCGAGAGTTATCTGCCGAGTTTCGCGGCGATCGCGTGGTATCACGACAAGGTCACGCCGAAGCCCGCGAGCCTGCCGGCCTTTCTCGACGAAGCACGCGCGTTCGCCCGCGGACCCTATGCGCAGGCGCTCGAACAGGGCGATGCGCTGCCCGACGACCAGCGCGACGCGATCGCCGCGCGCATCGCGTACTTCACCGGATTGGACGTGGGGTTCGTGATGCGGAACCGTCTGCGTCTTTATCCGTCGCGTTTTCGAAACGAGTTGCTGCGCAACGAGTCGCGCAGCGTGGGCCGCTACGATGCGCGTTTCGAAGGCCTGAACTACGACGATGCATCGGAGGATCCGGACTTCGATGCGTCGGTGAGCAGCGTGTCGAATGCGTTCAATGCGGCGCTTCATCAGCATCTGTCGGACGACCTGCACTACACGCCAACCGACCGTTACCTGGTGTTCAGCGACGACGCGTTGAAGCAATGGGACTGGAAACATCGCGAATGGTGGGGCGAACGGCTGGAGCTGCCCTACGCGGGCGGCGATCTGGCCGAAGCGATGCGGCAGAATCCACAGTTGCGGGTGTTATCGCTGAACGGCTACTTCGATCTCGCCACGCCGTTCTATGCGACCGAATATGCGCTCGCGCATCTCGGCCTCGATCGGTCGCTGCGCGAGAACGTGCGCATCGCCTACTATCCGACCGGCCATATGGTGTATCTCGACGATGCCGCGTTGCACGCGATGAAGCGTGACCTCGTGAGCTTTTATACGGCGCAGCCGCGTTGAGATCGGCGAATCGTCGCACGGTGTCGAACGGTATAATTCCCCGCACCGTGGAGTAGCCGCGCGCTCTGTCAACCGGCTTCATCGTTCGCTGCTTATGCCATTCACCCCGATTCCGTCCTTCGCGCGCAAGCGCATTTCCGACGTGGTGTCCGACCAGATCAAGCAATTGATCTCGGAGGGCACGCTGATGCCCGGCGACCGTCTGCCGGCCGAGCGCGATCTCGCGGCGCAGCTCGGCGTGTCGCGACCATCGCTGCGCGAGGCGCTGATCCGGCTGGAGGCGGACGGTTACATCGAAACGTCGGGGCGCGGCGGTTTCACGGTGGTCGACGTGACCGCGCCCATCATCTCGAAGCCGCTTGCCGAACTGTTGCTGCAGAATCCGCGCACCAGCGCCGACATTCTGGAGTTGCGCCAGGGGCTCGAAGCGATTTCGACGGTCTATGCCGCGCAGCGCGCAACCGCCACCGATCTGAAGAAAATCCGCGCGGCGTTCGAGGCGTTGAAGGCCGCGTCGCTCTCGCGCGATCGCGCGAATCTCGCCGAACTCGATGCCGCGTTTCATCTCGCGATCGCCGACTCTACGCACAATGTCGCGCTGGCGCATGTGATGCACGGCATTCATGCGCTGATTCGCGAGGGCATGCGCCAGTATCATCGGTTGATCGATTACGACGACGCGATGGAGAAGCAGTTGATGAGCCAGCACCAGGCGATTTACGACGCGGTCGTCGCAGGCGATGCGCCCAAGGCACGCAAGGCCGCCGAGCGGCATCTGGCGTTCGTGCGAGAGATTTACAAGGACGATGCGACGAAGCCGTCGGCTGCGGTGATTTCCTGATTCCCTGATTTCAAGGCCCGCGCCGTCCGAATTGACACCGCCAACGGACTTTTTTATAGTCTTGGTCAGACCAACATGACCAAGACGGCCAGACAGGCCACACCGGTCACACCGGTCAACAGACATCGTTCCCGCCGCTTTTCCTGAAGAGCCTATGAAAGTCGCGCTGTTTATCCCGTGCTTTATCGACGCGTTCTATCCCGAGGTCGGTATCGCGACGCTCGAACTGCTCGAACGTTTCGGCATCGAGGTCGACTATCCGCAGCAGCAGACCTGCTGCGGCCAGCCGATGGCCAATAGCGGCGCGCATGCGGACGCCGCCGCCACGGAGCGACTATTCGCGCGCAACTTCGCGGGTTACGACTACATCGTCGGGCCGTCCGCGAGTTGCATTCATCACGTGCGCGAACATCTGACCGCGCTCGAGCAGACCGACGAAGTGAAGAAAGTACGCGCAGGCGCTTACGAACTGGTCGAGTTTCTGCACGACGTGATCGGCGCGCGCGAATTTCCGTGGGCCGAGTTTCCGCATCGTGTCGGTCTACACACCAGTTGCAGCGCGCTGCGTCATCTGAAGCAGGCGTCGGCGTCGGAAATCGCCGGCACGCCGTTTGCGAAGCCGCGCGCGTTGCTCGAAGGCGTGAAGGGCATCGAGTTCGTCAAGCCGGCGAGGCCCGACGAATGCTGCGGTTTTGGCGGCACGTTCTCGGTCACCGAAGAGGCGGTGTCGGTGCGCATGGGGCAGGACAAGGTGCGCGACCATCTGGATGCGGGCGCCGAGTACATCGTTTCGGGCGACATGTCGTGCCTGATGCACCAGCAGGGTTGCGCGGAACGCATGAAAGCCGACGCGCGCTTCATTCATATCGCGCAGGTTCTCAATGGAGCACGCGCATGAGCGGCGACCATCACCGCATCGATCACGCCAAAGCCGCGGGTTCTTTCATCAGCAAGACCGAGCATGTCGCGTTTCACGACAAGCGTCTGTGGGACCTGCGCGAGAAACGCGACGCGCAGGCGCACGGCATTGCCGAATGGGAAACGTTGCGCTCGCTGGCGTCGGGCATCAAGGAACACACGCTGTCGCATCTGGCCGACTACCTGGAGCAGTTCGCGGCGGCGGCCGAGGCCAATGGCGTGGTCGTGCATTGGGCAGCGAGCGCGGAAGAGCACAACGCGATCGTCCACAAGCTGATGTCCGGGCGCGGCATGACGACGCTCGTGAAGAGCAAGTCGATGCTGACCGACGAATGCCGGATGCGCGAGTATCTCGAACCGCGCGGCATTACCGTGATGGAAACGGACCTCGGCGAGCGCATCCAGCAGCTCGATCATCAGGACCCGAGCCATATGGTCGTGCCGGCCGTGCACAAGCTGCGCGCGGACGTGGCCGAGCTGTTCGGCCGGACCATCGGCACCGATCCGAGCAATAGCGATATCCACTATCTGGCCGAAAGCCAGCGCATGAATACGCGGCCGTATTTCGTGGGCGAGAAAACGGCAGGCATGACCGGCTGCAATTTCGCGGTGGCGGAAACGGGCACGGTCGTCGTCTGCACGAACGAAGGCAATGCCGATCTTTCGGCGAACGTGCCGCCGCTGCATATCGCATCGATCGGAATCGAGAAGCTGATACCGAAGGTGTCGGATCTCGGCGTGTTCGTGCGCATGCTGTCGCGCAGCGCATTGGGTTCGCCGATCACACAGTACACGTCGCATTTTCGTGCGCCGCGGCCGGGCACCGAGATGCATTTCATCCTCGTCGATCATGGCCGCTCCGAACGGCTCGCGATGGAGGACTTCTGGTACTCGCTCAAATGCATACGCTGCGGCGCGTGCATGAATACGTGTCCGGTCTATCGACGCAGCGGCGGCCTGTCGTATGGCGGCACCTATTCGGGGCCGATCGGTGCGATCATCAATCCGACGTTCGATCTGAAACGCTATAGCGCGTTGCCGTTCGCATCGACACTCAATGGCAGTTGCACGAATGTGTGTCCGGTGAAGATCAACATTCACGAGCAGATCTATAAATGGCGCGCGGTGATCGCCGAGCAGCACGAAGTGCCGTTCGTGAAGCAGGAGGTCCTGAAGATGGCGGGGCGTCTGCTATCGAGTCCGACCTTGTATCGCGCGACGGTGTCGTCGATGGGCAGCGCGTTGCGGCGGCTGCCGAATTTCGTGCTGTACAACCCTCTGAATATCTGGGGCCGGCAGCGCGAATTGCCGGAGGCGCCGAAGATGACTTTTCATGCCTGGTACAAAAAGAATCGCGGAGGCGGCGATGACAACGCGTGAGGCTTTTCTCGCCAAGGTGCGCGCCGCGCAACCGGCCGCGCGGCCGCGTCCCGACGTGCCGCTGTTCGAAGCGGTTGGCGGCGATCTGCGGGCGCGCTTCACGGCGGCGTTGCAAACGATGGGCGGCACTTGCGTCGAAGCGGCCAGCGCGAGCGACGTCAGCGATCTGATTCGCGAGCGTTTTGGCGCGACGGCATCGATCGCATCGGCGAGCGCCGAAGTGCCGGGCACGCGCGTGATCGGCGCGGATACGGCCCCCGCATCGCTGCAGGACGTCGACGTCGGTTTGGTCCGTGCGCGCTTTGGCGTCGCCGAAACCGGCTCGGTGTGGTTTAGCGAGCGCGAATATGTGGTCAATGCATTGGGCTACATCGTTCAGCATCTGGTCGTGCTGCTCGATCCGGCGCAATTGCTCGATGGACTGCAAGACGTCTATCGTCGCGACGATTTCCGCAGGGCGCGCTACGCGGCGCTCGTTACCGGCCCTTCGGCCACCGCCGATATCGAGGGCGTACTGATTCGCGGCGCGCAGGGCGTGCGCTCGCTGACGGTCGTGTGGCTCGCGGGCTGATGCGCGGCGGTCGCAGCGCCGGACTTTGCTATCATCACTGTATAAACATACAGGTCCCGCACAAAGTCCGTGGCAACCAATGCTCGCTCAGAGATCCGCTCTGAAGCCCCTTACTACCTGCTGAATTTCGAGCGCGCGCTTGCGTGGCTCGCCGCGCGTTACGACGATCTGCTCGACGACGAAGAGCACGCTTTTCTGGAAACTTTCGCGACGTTGCCGCAGGCATCGCGTGCGCTGCTCGTGCGCATGCTGATGCGCAAAGGCATGCTGTTCCGCGCGAGCCGCCTGGCTTATGACGAAATCGGCTGTCCGTTGCAGGCGGCGATGCCGATGACGGTGCATCGCTGGATCGACACCGAGCCGGCCCTGTCTCTCGACGACCTGTTTGCGCTCAGCACGCGTGCGCAATTGCTGGACATCTTCGCGGACGCGATCGCGCGGATTCCCGGCGCAAAGGCTTTGCGCAAACCGGATCTGCTCGAAACGCTGCGCGAGTTTCATGAAACCGCAAGCGGCGACGCGCAAGCGTGCACATCGCGTCCGCTCGCCGCCTGGCACGACGCTTCTACGGACCGCGTGCTGCACGTCGCGATCGCGCCGTTGTGCGATCGCTTGCGCCTAATGTTCTTCGGCAATCTGCATCAGGACTGGTCGGAGTTCGTGCTCGCCGATCTTGGCGTGTTCCAGTACGAGAAGGTCGCGTTCGGACCTTTGTCGCGCGCGTTCCAGCAACGCGCGGACGTCGACGTTTATCTCGCGCTGCACGCGTGCCGCGAAGCGCTCGAATGGCTACCGGTCGGCACCGACATCCCCAACCTTCACGAACTGATCGCGACCGTCCGCTCGATCGGCACCGCGAATCCGTGGCTCGAAACGCGTCGCGCGAAACTACTGTTCCGGATCGGCCAGGATTGCGAGCGGCGCGGGCAGTGGGACACCGCGCTCGCGGTGTACGACGCGTGCGCTTGGCCCGGCGCGCGTCTTCGACGCATGCGCGTGCTCGAGCGCAGCGAGCGTTACGGCGAAGCGCTGGCGCTGGCCTCGCAGGCCGATGCCGCGCCTGAGAGCGAAGAAGAGGCGCAGCGCGTCGCCCGGATGTTGCCGCGCTTGCGGCGCAAGTGCGGCGAGCCGGTGCCGCGCGCACCAGCGGCGAGGCCTGTGGAGCGCAGCACGCTGGTGCTGCCGAAGCCTGATACGCCGGTGGCCGTCGAGTACCTGGTGCGCGATCATTTGAGCAGCGACGCCGCGCCGGTGCACTACGTCGAGAACGCGCTGATCAATTCGCTATTCGGCCTGCTGTGCTGGGAGCCCGTGTTCACGGCGTTGCCCGGCGCGTTTTTTCATCCGTTCCAACGCGGACCGGCCGATCTGCACGCGCCGGACTTTCACGCGCGTCGCGCCACGCAGTTCGCCGCGTGCTTCGCGCAGCTCGATAGCGGCGTCTATCGCGACACGATTCTGCGGCATCTGCACGACAAGGCCGGCATGCAGTCGCCGTTCGTGTTCTGGGGACTGCTGACGCCCGACCTCATCGCGCTCGCGCTCGACTGTCTGCCCGCCGCGCATCTGAAGCTGTGCTTCGAGCGCTTGCTGCGCGACATTCGCGGCAATCGTTCGGGCTTGCCCGACCTGATCCGGTTCTGGCCGGCCGAGCGTCGCTATGAACTGATCGAGGTGAAAGGCCCCGGCGATCGTCTGCAGGACAACCAGATCCGCTGGCTCGCGTACTGCGCGCAGCACGGCATGCCGGTGCGCGTCGTCGACGTGCGCTGGGCCGGGCAAGAGGCGCAGAGCGAAGCGGACGACGCGACGCAAGCCGAAGCCGAGCGCGTCGTATGAGCTACGTGGTGGCCGTCCGCGCGATGTGCGAATTCACCGCTCGGCGCGGCGATCTCGATCTGCGCTTCACGCCCGCGCCGACTTCGCTCGAAGGCATCGCGGGTCATCAGATGGTCGCCGGCCGTCGCGCGAGCGGCTATGAAACCGAACTCACGCTGACGGGCACGCATCGCAGTCTGACCGTGCGCGGCCGCGCGGACGGCTACGACGGAATCGCGAACCGGCTCGAAGAAGTGAAGACGTATCGCGGCGATCTCGCGCGTATGCCCGCGAATCATCGCGTGCTGCATTGGGCGCAGGCACTCGTGTATGGGCATCTGCTGTGCCGGGCGCGCGGGCTCGGCGAGCTGACGGTCGCGCTCGTGTACTTCGATATCGGCAGTCAGAAGGAAACCGTGCTGACGCAACAGCACAGCGCGCGCGAACTCGAAATCTTCTTCGTCGACCAGTGTGAACGATTTCTCGATTGGGCCGTGCAGGAAGACGCGCATCGCGTCGCGCGCAACGCGGCGCTCGTCGCGTTGCAGTTTCCGTATGGGCGGTTTCGGCGCGGGCAGCGCGAGCTCGCGGTGGCCGTGTATCGCGCGGCACGCGACGGCAAGCCGTTGATGGCGCAGGCGCCGACCGGTATCGGTAAGACGCTGGCGACGATTTTTCCGTTGCTGAAAGCCTGCGGCGAAGACCGGCTCGATCGCGTGTTCTTTCTGACCGCGAAGACGCCGGGCCGCGCGCTCGCGTTCGATGCGATCGACTCGCTGCACCAGAGCGCGCCGTTGCCGCTCAGAACGCTCGAACTCGTCGCGCGCGACAAAGCCTGCGAGCATCCGGACAAAGCCTGCAACGGCGAGTCCTGTCCGCTCGCGCGCGGCATTTACGACCGTCTCGATGCGGCGCGCGCCGCCGCGTTGGCGACGCCACGGCTCGATCGCGCGGCGGTGCGCGAGGCTGCGCTCACGCACAATATCTGTCCGTACTATCTGTCGCAGGAGCTCGCGCGCTGGGCCGACGTGATCGTCGGCGATTACAACTACTACTACGACGGGAGCGCGATGCTGCATGCGCTCACGCAGATCAACCAGTGGCGCGTCGGCGTGCTGGTCGACGAAGCGCACAACCTGCTCGAACGCGCGCGGCGCATGTATACCGCGTCGCTAGATCAAAGCGCGTTCCGGCTCGTGCGCAAGAGCGCGCCGGTGGCGCTGAAGAAGCCGCTCGAACGCTTGCAGCGCGAGTGGAATGCGGTGAAGCGCACGCAGACATCCAGCTATCAGGTGTATGCGGAGGTGCTAGGTAAATTGCTGTCCGCCGCGCAGAATCTGATCGGCGCGGTAACGGATCAGCTCGCCGACGCGCCGTTGTCGATCGACGAACATGCGCTGCGGGTTTTCTTCGACGCGATGCACTTCGTCGCGCTCGCCGAGCAGTTCGGCGAGCACTCGATGTTCGACGTGACATTGAGCGCCGAGCGCTACGCGCCGCGCGACAAAACCAGTGCGACGCTCTGTGTGCGCAACGTGATCCCCGCGCCGTTCCTCGCGCCACGCTATGCGGCCGCGCGTACCACGGTGATGTTCTCCGGCACGCTGAATCCGCAGCATTTCTATCGCGACACACTTGGGCTCGCCGAGGACACGCAATGGCTCGACGTCGAGGGACCGTTTCGCGCGGAGCAGTTGCAGGTGCACGTGGCCGCTCATGTGTCGACGCGCTGGCGTGACCGCGAACGCTCGCTCGCGCCGATCGTGGAGCTGATCGCGAAGCAGTACGACTCCCAGCCCGGCAATTATCTGGGGTTCCTGAGCAGTTTCGACTATCTGCAACGCGTGGTCGCGCTGCTGCGCGAGCGGCATCCCGGCTTGCCGGTGTGGGCGCAGGAACCCGGCATGGACGAAGCCGCGCGCGATGCGTTTCTCGCGCGCTTCAGGACGATGAATCAGGGCATCGGCTTCGCGGTGCTCGGCGGCGCTTTTTCGGAGGGTGTCGATCTGACCGGGCAGCAACTGATCGGCGCGTTCGTCGCGACGCTCGGTCTGCCGCAGATCAACGACGTCAACGAGCAGATGCGCCGCGCGCTCGATGCGCGCTTCGGCAATGGCTACGACTACATGTACCTGTATCCGGGTTTGCAGAAAGTCGTGCAGGCGGCGGGGCGCGTGATCCGCACCGAAGAGGACCGCGGCGTCGTGCATCTGATCGACGACCGCTTTCGCAGGCCGGAAGTGCGGCGCCTGTTGCCGCGCTGGTGGCAGGTTCGCTAGCGCCGCGCTAGCGAACCTTTACGCGCGCGACGCGCGACGCGTCACGCGTGCGGCGAGGTCGAGCCCGGATTGCCGGGCGTACCAGGGCCGCCGGCCGGGCTCGGATCAACCGGGATCTGGTCGTCGAGCGGCGCGTCGCCCTTGTGCGGAGCGTGGCCGTCCCCCGCGGCGTCGCCGTCCGGCCGGTCGCCATGGCGTTCGCGCGGCAGGGCCGTGTCGAACCTGGCCTTGCTCGCCGGGTCCCACGTGAGCAGATGACGCTGCGGATTCGCGATCTCGATGCCGAGTTCGCTGAAGCGCTCGAGGATGCGTCGGTTGAATTCGCGTTGCACGCCCCAGCGCGACGTATCGCGGCATTGCATCTGGCCGGCCAGCGTGATCGCCGAACCGTCGACCGCATCGACGCCCCAGAACGAGAAGTCCGCCAGGATGCCGTCCTTGAAGTTGTCGTCCGTGCGCAGCGATGCGCCGATTTCCTTCAGCGTGTCGATCGCGCGCTCGACGTCCTGGCCGAACACGATATTCACGCGCACCGCCGCGTTGCCGATGCCGCGATTCGTGTTGTTCACGGTCGACACCGAGCTGAACGGCACCGTAAACAGCGAGCCGTCGCCGCCGCGCAGCCGCACGGTGCGAATCGACAGATATTCGACGGTGCCCGACACGCCCGCGAGCGTGACCCAGTCGCCGACCTGCATCGCGTTTTCCATCAGCAGAAAGATGCCGGTGATGAAGTCCTGCACGAGCTTCTGCGAGCCGAAGCCGAGCGCGACGCCGAAGATGCTCGCGCCCGCGAGCAGCGGGCCGATGTTCACGCCGAGTTGGCTCAGGCCGGTCAGCACGACGACGAGCGCGATCACGCAGAACAGCGCGGTGCGCAGCATCGGCATCAAGGTGCGCAGACGCGCGGCGCGCACCAGATCGCCGCTGCTCGTCCAGTTATCGAGGCGACGTTCGGCCGACACGTTGACGAGCTCCCACACCACTAGCGCGATGATCGCGGCGACGGCGATCGTCGCGAGCGCCGAGGCGAGCCGGTGGCCGATCGTGCCGCTGCGGAACAGATCGATGACGTCGACGCCCCACGCCTGCAACAGCACGAGCGCGGTGACGCTGCCGATGATCCAGCCGATCACGCGCCGCAGCGCCGGATAGTATCGGTAGGCGTGCTGATGCACGAGCGAGTGTGACGCTTCGTCCTGCACATGGAAGATGCGCGCGAGCGCGCCGAAGATCACGATCGACACGAGCCGTGCGCCGATCAGTATCGCGAGCGTCATGCCGCCGATATTCACGAGCGCGTGATAGCCGTTCCGTACGTCGAAGGCCCAGACGAACCACAGGCCCATCACGATGACCACGGTCACCACGGCCCACGCGTCCGCGAACGCGTTGCCGAACATCTCTAACGACTCGTGAGCGGCGAAGCGATTGCGGATCCGGTTGGCGACCGGTTTCGCGCAGCGCAGCACGAGGATCGAGATCATCACGTGACCGGCGAGTGCGACCACTTTCAGCAGCGCGAGATGCGCGGCGTCGTTCATGCCAAGCGCCTGCGCGACTTCGGCTAGCGCGACGCCGGCGCCGACCACGCTGACGATTCGCACGATCCAGTCGAGCACGAACGCGGCCCACGCATCGCCCATGCGCAGCAGCCGCAGACGCGGTGCGCTCGGCTCCAGGAAGAACGCGCCGACGATCACGACGCAGCGGCACACCACATAGACGTCGATCAGCGAATCGAGCGCGCGATCCTGCGGCGTGCCGTTGCCGGTGAAGATCGACATCAGCGCGCTCGCCGCGGCGAGGAACACCGCGATCGGCACGAGCCGCACCAGCGTGATCAGCAACGCGCGCGGCAGACGTTGCAGCAGCGTCCAGTGGTGCGTCGCGTTGCGCTTGCCTTCGGCTTCGATGGCGCGGCCTTTGGCGGATGGCGTCGCGTACGGCGCGGCCGGGCCAGTCGCGACGGCTTGTGCCTGCGCTTCGAGCACTGACGGCACCGATGACATCGGGGGCAGCGGCGGCGTGCCGGTCGGCGGATGACCTGCCGGCGCGGCGCCGGCGGCGTGCGCGGGCGGCGGTGAGTTGTCGTTGTCATCCTGCAGCGCGGCTTCGCGGCGCGCGGCGATTGCCCGATAGACGCGCCGCAGCAGCAGCCGCGCCAGCCATTCGAGCACCAGAGCGGGGATCAGCGCGGCCAGCAGCGACCACAGCACCTCGAACAGCACCGCGCGCGCGTGCGGATTGGCGAACTGCCAGTTCCACCATGCGCGCACCGACGCGACGTCGAGCAGCGCGGCGATCGAGCCGCGCAGCGAGGTCGCGAGATAGCCGGCGTAATGCGCGCCCTCGCGCGCGAGTTGCGAGGCGAGGCCATTGGATTTGAACGCGTCCGGCACGAGCGCGGCTGCGCCGCTTGCGGCGGCGGGCGCCGACGCCGCCGCCGGCGCGGATGCGGGCGGCGCGCTCAACGCGCCGGCCGCGGCGATCGCTTGCAGCGTATCGGCGACTTGCGCGCGGCGTTTGGGGTCGTTCAGGACAGCGAGCGCGTCGCGGGCCTGCTGAGGTGTCAGCGTGACGGCGGCGGAAGCGGGGGTCGCGGGCGTGGGATGGGCAGGATCAGGCGCGGCGGCGAAGACGGGCGCCGCGCCGGCGAGCAGAAAAATGAAAAAACAGACACGCAGAAATTTTGGCATAGGGTGTAAAGCGGGATGAAGCCAGTGCGGACGATTGTGCCGGAACATGGGCTGTTTCAGCGGGGTGACCCGGGACCGACACGGGGCGGGGCGCTGAAGTTCCTGCGGCGGAGGCCCGCCGGACGGGCGAAAGGGCCGCGAGAGCGGCGCCCGTCGGGCGGGGCGTTGACCCGACAGGATAGCCGATGATGGCCGGCAGGCCTGTCGAAGGCAGCAGAAAGCCTGCCCGGAAAGCCCCGTGGGCGGGGCGGCGCAGGAGGTAGGAGGCCGCTTGCCGGGTGGCAATGCTGGCGGCGGCGCGAGGATGTTCTCGACGACCACGCTACGTGCGGGCAGAGCACGGAAAGTCGGGAATGCTCAATCGCCGTGACTGTGCGCTGCTAAGCGTTCACTACAAAAAACGCTTAAATCCGCGCTTATGCCACTGAAGAGGTCTGGCGCTCTGCTTCGTCATCGGCATGGGGGCCGCTGCTCGCGCCGCGTCCGGCCGGCTCCTGATGCAGCCGGTTCGCGTGCATCAGCCGGTACAGCGTCGCGCGCGAAATGCCGAGTTCGGCCGCCGCATCGGACAGCTTGTAGCCGTGCCGCAGCAGCGCGTTCTCGATCGCATCCTTTTCGGCCTTGCTGCGGATTTCCGCCAGCGTGACCGCCGGGCCATTGTCAGCTTCGGGTAGGCCGAGGTCGCTCGCGGTGATGAAGCGGCCCTCGCTCATCACGACCGCGCGGCGCACGCAGTTGATCAGCTCGCGCACGTTGCCGGGCCACGGATAGTTCGACATCGCGACGATCGCGTCGCTCGACAGGCCGCGCAGCTTGCGCGCGCCGTCCTGCTTGTACATGCTGAGCGCGTAATTGGCGAGGAGCTTGATGTCGCCGCCGCGCTCGCGCAATGGCGGCTCGACGAGGCGCAGCACGCACAGCCGGTGATAGAGGTCGGAACGGAAACGCCCGTCTTCGACGGCGCGCTCCAGATCGACGTGGGTGGCCGAGATCACGCGCACGTCGACGCTGATCGGACCGTTGCCGCCAAGCCGCTCGATCGTGCCTTCCTGCAGGAAGCGCAGCAGCACCGCCTGGCATTCGTGCGGCATGTCGCCGATTTCGTCGAGAAACAGCGTGCCTTCATGCGCGCTCTCGATCCGGCCGAGCTTGCGTTGCAGCGCGCCGGTAAAAGCGCCGCGCTCGTGACCGAACAGTTCGGCCTGCAACAGGCTCGGCGGAATCGCCGCGCAATTGATCGCGACGAACGTGCGGCCCGCGCGCGGCGAGCGGTCGTGAATAGCACGAGCGGTCAGCTCCTTGCCGGTGCCCGATTCGCCCGCGATGAACACCGGCGCATCGGTCACGCTGCATTTGTCGATGCGCCGGTAGAGCTGCTGCATCGGCTCGCATTGCCCGACCATGCCGTGGCGGCCGAGCGACGGCTCCGGCGCGACGCGCGGCTGACGCAGGCTCGACAGCCCATGCGCGTGGCCGAGCGCGAACACGAGCCGCTCGTTGAGCCACGGCTGCGTGACGAAGTCGAAGCAGTAATCGAGGATGAAACGGCTGACCAGCTCGTTGTCGGCCTGGCCCGGCACGATCTGCGCGACCCAGTTGGTTTCGACGCGGCGCATGCACAGCGCGAGCGCGGACAGCTGCTGTGACGTGCAATCTTCGGGCAACTGAACGAGACCGACCTTGATGTTGCCGCGTTCGATCATGCGTTCCGCCACGGCCGTGCTTTTTGCGTGCACGGCTTGCCATCCCGACGCGGCCAGAAACTCGACGAGTATCTGGTCGGGCGCGTTCGCCACGTACAGAACCGTGCGTTCCATATCGGCCGGTGTGCAAGTCGTAGTCATGGTTCCCCCCGTTCGATCCTCAGGACTGCCGTGCGACGTTGTGAGATTCAGGCGGCCAGTTGCTGCACTCCGGCTGCGACGCATTCACGACAGCAGCAATCACGAACAAGGGACACGCTTCAAGCGCGGCGCGAACCGGAACGCGCTGCATGGCGGACCGATTCATGCAATGGCGGCGACCTTGTCGTTCATTGCTGAAACTGCCCGGCGATTTTTTCCCCGAACCGTGAAAACCACTTGAACCGTGGCTTGCCTCGTTGGCGCTGATAGAAGCGCTCTGATTGGCGCATGGCCTAACGATAAGCGAAAGCGCCTGAAAGCGCCAGACAAAGAAACAGGGATGAAGAATGCGTGTTGGATTTTCGGATTAACACGGATCGCTAATGAATAAGCGGTCAAGGCCGGTTATGCGCGGAATCGCACATTGCGTAGCAATTGCCCTGGTATTAAGGCGTGACTAAAACGGACGGGGCGCGAGCAGTCATGTTTCACAGTTGCGACAGATTGGACAGCGCGAGTCGAATGCGTTTTGCCGCGCCGGGTGGGGCGCTTTGCCAGCCGGAAGGAGCGGCGAAGCCGCGTGTGGCCGGCCCCGCGGCGAGTCAGCAGGCTGGCGAGACGGAGCGGGAGGCGCGCTTTGCGGCCAGCGCGCGGCGATTTGGCGTGTCAGAAACGAATCAATGCGCGCCACGCCAAAAATCGGGCAGGCTCGCACTGCGTCAAAAGCAAACCGATTTCTCGGCAGCGTGAAGCCGTGACGGGCGCCTTACCGATTCGAACGCGTGTTGGCATAACCATTGCAATAAGGTCTGCACAGAAAAATGTTTTGCCGCCAGGTCGACGGTACGGGGAAAACCGGATTAAAAAAGACCGGCGGTAAAAAAGTCACTCGCAGACATGGTCGGGGAAGCCATCAGGTGTTTGCGGGAGCGCGGCGGGGCCTTCTTGAATACGTTAGAAAACGGGTGAGTGGCGGACCGGTTTGGCGGCCATTCAAACCCGGACGAAAAAAAGGGCAACGACTTCGCCGTTTTTCCTTTTCGACTTTTTGTCCTCACGACGCGAGAAGGGTGGCGATAACGACAGGCAACGCGCTGGCAACGTTCGCGAGCGACGCGCCGCAAAGGGAAGGGGCAGCGCCGGATCAGGACACCGGCCGGCGCGACGAAGCGGGGAGAGACGCTAGTCTCCACAGAGAGACGAATGTACGAGGTGAACCAGGGGCCGTGTCCGTGGGTTGGGACGGGCACGGCGACCTGGCCCAACGGCCGGGGCGCTGAGACCAGACGGCGTGACCTGGCGCAAATCTGCTCGACATCGGGGGTTGACATGAAACCACAACTGATTCGCCGGCCGGCCGCTTCGGGAGGAACCAGAAGCACTTACCGGCGGTATGTCGCGGCATCGCGCGCGCGCTTTTTCGCGCAGGCGGCGGGCTCGTCGGTCGATCTGCTGACGCTCGTCGTCGCCGAGGCGCTCGAGCGCCGAGCGCAAGCCGAGATCCGCCGCGACCTGCTGCGCGACGCGCTGTACGCCATGCCGGTGCGCGCTGAACGCAGCGCGGCGCAGCGGCGCGACGACGATGAAACCGACGTCTGACGCTTGCCGCTCGTCGGCTCGCAGCGACCGCGCAGGAATTCGATAACACCGTTTGCCGGCTCATGGCTTTCACGGAGGAGCGTCGCGGTAAGGAACTCGCGCCGAAGCCTGCGTCGTCAATCGTGAACAGACGACTGGAATAAAAGCCCGCGCATGACGCGCCAAGCGCCGCAGAGCTGCCATGATCGACATCTTCCTGATTGCCGCGAGCATCGAAAACGCGCAGCGAATCGTCGTGCGGCTCGAAGAGAGCGGCGTGCGTTACCGGCTGCACACCGCCTTCGGCCCGGCCCGGCAACTGCCGATGCACGCGCGCGTGGTCCGCGGCGCCGACCTGCTGATCGTCGACGACGCCAATCTGAGCGTCCGCGGACTAGACGGCATCGAGGAAACGCTCGCCTGCGCGCCGACGCTCCATTGCATGCTGGTGACGCCGGCGCCGTCCACCGCGCTGATCGGCGCGGCGCTGCGCGTCGGCGTGCGGCAGGTGCTGTCGTGGCCGCTCGATCGTCAGGCCGTCGTCGATGCGCTTGCGCAGATCGAAGCGCGGCGCCGCGAGCCCGAGCGGCGCCACGCGCGCGTGGTCACGCTGGCGTCGAGCAAGGGCGGTAGCGGCACCACGCTGATCGCGGTCAACCTCGCGTGCGCGCTCGCCGCGCGGCGTGAGCGGCGCGTGCTGCTGATCGACCTGAGCCAGCAATTCGCCGACGCGAGCCTGCTGATGGCGAATCGCCCCCCGCCCATGACGCTCGTCGATCTGTGCTCGCGCAACGAGCAACTCGACCCGGCGCTGTTCGACGCGTGCGCGATGCACGTGTGCCCGAACCTGGATCTGCTCGCCGGCGCCGGCGATCCGTTGAAGGCCGCCGAACTGCTGCCCGGTCAGGTGGACCGGATTCTGACGCTGGCGCGCGAGCGCTACGACGCGGTGCTGATCGACGTCGGCCCGAGCCTGAATCCGTCGACGATCCGCGCGCTCGCGCATAGCGACGCGATCTGCATGGTGGTGCGGCAGAACCCGCTGTACCTGCATGGCGCGCGCCGCATGCTCGATATCTTTCGCGAACTGGGGCATCCGTCCGGCAAGGTGCGGGTCGTCGTCAACCAGTACGACAAGGACGCGCAGATCAATCTGCCGATGCTCGAACGCACGCTCGGCGCGAGGGTCGCGCATCAACTGCCGCGCGACGATCAGCACGTCAACGATGCGCTCAGCCGCGGCGTGCCGCTCGTCGCGTGCGCGCGCGACAGCGGGCTCGCGCAAGGTATCGTGCTGCTCGCGAACATGCTGTGGCCCGCGGGTGCGGAGCGGCGCAGGAGCATGCTCGGCAGGTTGCTCGCGACGTGGCCGAATCTGCCGCCGCAATTGAAGCCGGGGGGCTAGGACGACGTCTACTCGCTGCTCTAGCCCGGTCTTCTGCTGGTGAACCTCGAGATCCGGAACATGATCGTCTGCGGCTGCGGTTGGCGCTGCGGGCCAGACTCATCCTGCGCGAAGAGAAGCTACAGTCCGACGACGAGCGCTATCGCGCATACCGTAGTAAGGTGAGGTACAGGGTCATCCCCGGCATAGTCTGTAGGCGTAAAGCCGCGGCCTCAGAGTTTCGAAAGCGTCGGGCAGGCTCGCGCCGTCCGGTCACTCCAGCGAGAAAATCACGTGAGGGCAGCACCGTCCATGCAAAACGCGCAGGGTTTCAGCGACCTCGCGTCGATCCTCTCCAATCCGATTCTGAATACGGATTCGTACAAGGCGTCGCACTATCTGCAATATCCGCCCGACGCGACGGCGATGTTCTCGTACATCGAATCGCGCGGCGGACGTTACGGCCGCACGCTGTTCTTCGGCTTGCAGATGCTGCTGAAGGAGTACCTGTGCCGGCCGGTTACCGGCGCGATGATCGACCAGGCGCGGAGCTTCTTCAGCGCGCACGGCGAGCCGTTCAACGAGGCGGGCTGGCGCTACGTCGTGCAGCGATACGGCGGCCATCTGCCGGTGCGGATTCGCGCGGCGCCCGAAGGCTCGGTCGTGCCCACGCACAACGTGCTCGTCACCGTCGAATGCGACGATCCGCAGGTGTTCTGGCTCACGTCGTATCTGGAGACGATGCTGATGCGCGTGTGGTATCCGATCACGGTCGCGACGCAAAGCTGGCATCTGCGCCAGACGATCCGCGCGTATCTGCTGAAAAGCAGCGACGATCTCTCGCAGCTACCGTTCAAGCTGCATGATTTCGGCGCGCGCGGCGTGTCGAGCGCGGAGTCGGCGGCGATCGGCGGCGCGGCACATCTCGTCAGCTTCATGGGCTCGGATACGGTGCTCGGCGTGGTTGCGGCGAATCACTACTACCGCGACCGCATGGCCGCGTTCTCGGTGCCGGCGGCCGAGCACAGCACGATCACGTCGTGGGGCCGCGAGCGCGAAGTCGACGCGTATCGCAACATGATCGCCCGCTTCGGCAAGCCGGGCGCGATCGTTTCGGTGGTGTCCGACTCTTACGACCTGTTCGCCGCGCTGAACGCATGGGGCGGCGAGCTGAAGCAGGCCGTGCTCGATTCCGGCGGCATGCTCGTGATTCGCCCGGACTCCGGCGATCCGTGCACGATCGTCCTGCACACGCTGCGCTCGCTGGAGGCTTCGTTCGGGTCGCAGACCAACAGCAAGGGGCGGCGCGTGCTCGACCATGTGCGCGTGATTCAGGGTGATGGCGTGAACCCGGATTCGATCGTCGCGATCCTCGCCGCGATGGACGAGGCCGGCTTCGCCACCGACAACATCGTGTTCGGCATGGGCGGTGCGCTGTTGCAGCAGATCAACCGCGATACGCAGCGCTTCGCGATGAAGTGCTCGGCGATCCGGCTAGGCGACACGTGGCTCGATGTGTCGAAGGATCCAGTCACGGATCACGCCAAGCGCTCGATGAAAGGCCGGCTCACCTTGCTGCGCCATCGCCGCACCGGCGAGTACCGGACGGTCACGTTGCCGATCGCGTGGGACGGGAGCACGGTGGAGGGCGAGTGGGATGAAGCGCTCGAGACGGTGTTCGATGCGGGCCGCTTGCTGGTCGATACGTCGCTGGCCGAGATTCGAGGCCGCGCATATGCGGACGAAGGCTGATCCAGCTTTCTGACGCATCGGCATGGTCACGAGCGGGCGGGTCATCAGCGCCCAGTGCTGCATGAAGGGCAGACCTACCGCAATATCCGACAGGACGCCGACCCCGATCAACGTAGCGACGCTGCCGTCAGCGTGAATCTTTACCATCGCGCGCGAAGCGCAGGAACGCCTTGACGGCGGGCGCTCGCTCGTGCCGACGAAACGCGAGCGCGATTTCGGACCCAATCGCCCGGCCGGCGATGTCACGGTAGACGACGCCCGGCAGCGCGATGCAATCGGCGAGCGTATGCGGCACGACTCTGCGCGTGCATGACGCGCTCCCGCAATACACGATACGACATCAATGAGCCATCCCAACACCGAGCTGATCGAACGTTTCTACACCGCCTTCCAGCAACGCGACGCCGAGACCATGGTCGCCTGTTATGCCGACGACGTCGTCTTCAGCGACCCCGCTTTCGGCGAGCTGGTCGGCGACGAAGCGCGCGACATGTGGCGCATGCTCGTCAAGCATGCGCAAGACTTCACGCTGACCTTCAGCGACATCGAGGCGGACGACCATACCGGCCGCGCGCAGTGGGTGGCGCGCTACCGTTTCGTCCAGACGGGGCGCGACGTCGTGAACCGGATCGAGGCGCGTTTCGTGTTCCGCGATGGGCTCATCGTCGAGCATCGCGACCGCTTCGATCTGTGGCTGTGGATGCGCCAGGCGATGGGCGTGCGCGGCACGCTGTTCGGCTGGTCGCCGTTCGTGCAGCGGATGCTCAGGCAGCAGGCGCGCCGAGGGCTGCTGCACTATCGCGGGCAGTTGAAGCGCGACTAGGTGCGCGCGGGCGGCGCGCCGGTGCTTGCCGGCGATAAGTGGATCATGACGAAGTGGATGCGCGGGCGCGCGTACGGCTGAGGCTGGGTCCCATCAGTGGGAGGCGTGCCGAGGCGGGGCCTATTCGGCCGCTTTGTAAACATCCGGTCGGTGCAGCTCCATATACCGCTCGGGGTTCTCGAGCGACGTGAACCCATGCGGCGCATAGACGTGATGCGCGTCGGTCGTGACCAACATGATTCTGCGCAGCGTGACGAGCGAAGGGCTCGCAAAGATATGTTTCATCAACGCCGACGCATAGCCCTGGCCGCGATACGCGGGCAGCACGAACAGGTCGCATAGGTAGGCGAAGGTCGCCTCGTCGGTGACGAGGCGCGCGAACGCCATCTGCTTGCCGTCGACAAACCCACCGAAGCAGAGCGACCCGGCGACGGCGCGCTTGAAGGTCGCGCGTGGCATGCCTCGCGCCCACGGCGTTTCCTGCGACAGGAATATGTAGACGAGGTCGAGGTCGAGATCGTCGATGCGGCTGGAAATCGTCAGTTCGCCTGCTTGCACGGCACGTCTCCTTTTGATCGCGCAGCGCTTGCGCGACCCCTAGCTCTTCGCCGGAGTTTCGCCGCCGCGCGAACCCCCACCGATACTCTGCCCAGCATTGCGGGCGAGCCCCATATATCCAAGCACGGACAGCAGCGTCAGCACGCCCGCGAACAGGAACGCGAGGCGGAAATCGTCGAGCGTGAACACGTGGCCGGTCGTCTCGCCGTTGAACAGCGCCGCGACGCGCAGCGACACCGCGCCGAATGCGATGCCGAGACCGATCGTCATCTGCGCGGCCGCGCTCCACAGCGTACTCGCCGCGCTCATCTGCGGCTGCGGGATGTCGGCATAGGCGAGCGTCGCGAGCGTGGAGAACTGCATCGAGCGCGCGACGCCGTACACGAACACGACGATCAGCACGAACACGAGCGGCACGTCCGGCGTCAGCAGTCCGCACGCGATGATGAAAATGCCGGCCACCGCCACATCGACGATCGACACCATCCGGAAGCCATAGCGCTGCAGGATGCGCGTGGTCAGCGCCTTCATGCCGAGATTGCCGAGCGCGCTCGCGAGCAGCAGCAGCCCCGAGCGGAACGCCGACAGCCCGAAACCGACCTGGAACAGCAGCGGCATCAGATAGGGCACCGCGCCAATGCCAATGCGCGTGAACGAGCCGGTGATGACCGTCACGGAAAACGTCGGCACCTTCAGCGTCGATACGTCGACGAGCGGATACGGATGACGCTTCGCATGCTGGAACGCGAGCGCGCCGACCAGCAGACCGCCCGCCGCGATCGAGACCGCGAGCCACGGATCGGTGGCCGGCTGGCTCGCGAGTTCTGCGCCGTACAGAATCGCGGTCAGCGCGACGCCGCTCAGCAGCAGGCCGACGACGTCGAGCGGCTTGCGTTCGGTGCCGCGCAGGTTCGGCACGATGGCGAGCGCGACGGCAATCGCCGCGAGGCCGAACGGCACATTCAGCAGGAAGATCCAGCGCCACGACGCGTAGGTCGTGATGAAGCCGCCGATCGGCGGGCCGACCACCGGCGCCGCGATGGCCGGCCATGTGATCGTCGAGATTGCCTGCATCATGCGAGCTTTCTCGGTGCTGCGGACCACGATGAGACGGCCGACCGGCACCATCATCGCGCCGCCGATGCCTTGCAGCAGCCGCGCGGCCGTGAACTCGGGCACGTTCTGCGACAGTCCGCACAGCACCGACGCGACCGTGAACACGCCGATCGCGCTGACGAACACGGTGCGCGCGCCGCAGCGGTCGGCGACCCAGCCGCTCGCCGGGATGAAGATCGCGAGCGCGAGCATGTAGGCGGTCATGCCGAGACTCAGGCTGTTCGGGCCGACGCCGAACGAACGCGCCATCTGCGGCAGCGCGGTGGCGATCACCGTGGTGTCGAGGTACTCCATGAAGAAGGTAGCCGCGACGATGTACGGCAGCCAGCCGACGTGCGCGGTGCGGGTGCCGCTGCAGCTCATCGGGCGAGCTCCCGTGCTGCGCGCGTGCGCGCTGAAAGACAATTGACGAGCCCGCGCGGGGCGCGTGAAGAGTTTGACTTCATGGTGCTTGCGACGACCTTTCGTTTGCGTTTTTGTGCTTCTGCCGGCAGCCGGGAGAGCGGCCCCGCGGACGAGGCCGGCGCCGCGAACGGTCGCGGCGGGCTGACGCGAACATCAGCTTGCCTGATTGCCAGCCCTGAATCCTAACGCAATAACGGGTTCCATATCGCGCAGGCATGCAGCGCGTCGCACCGCCGCGCCGCCGCCCGAGCGTCAGTCCTTCCCCGCGTACTCCTTGTCCAGCCGGTCATACAGCGGCTTGTTGACGAGCCGCTGGCGCTCGCTGAACGGCGCGACGATCGTCGCGTCCTCGTCGAGGCGGCCGTTGCTTTGCAACCTGCCGAGCGCGCGCTGCATGCCGAGCACCGCGCCCTGCAGCGCCGCATTCGCGTACAGCACGATGCCGTAGCCGAGCTTCGCGAGCGCGTCGCGCGACTGCACCGGCGTCTTGCCGCCGATCACGATGTTGATCAGCTGCGGCACATTGAACAGCCCCGGCAGACGCTCGATGTCGGCGAGCGATTCGGTCGCCTCGATGAACAGGATGTCGGCGCCCGCCTCGATGAAGCGATGACCGCGCTCGATCGCGTCCTCGATGCCGTGGACTGCGGCCGCGTCGGTGCGCGCCATGATCTGCAGGTTCGCGTCTTCGCGCGCGTCGACAGCCGCGCGGATCTTGCCGACCATCTCGCTCGCCGCGACGACTTCCTTGCCCGAGAAGTGGCCGCATTTTTTCGGCATCACCTGATCTTCGAACTGGATCACGTCGGCGCCGCTGCGCTCCAGCACGCGCACGGTCTGGCGCACGTTCAGCGCGTTGCCGAAGCCGGTGTCGGCATCGACGATCAGCGGCAGCGCGACCGCGTCGCGGATGCGCGCGGTGTGCTCTGCGACTTCGGCAAGGCCGATGAAGCCCAGGTCGGGTAGACCGAGCGACATGTTCGTGACGCCCGCGCCGGTGATGTAGACCGCCTCGAAGCCGGCGTCCTCGATCACGCGCGCGCTCATCGCGTTGAACGCGCCGGGCACGAGCAGGCCCTGACGCTGATTGACCTTGGCGCGGAAGGCGGCGCGGCGGGTGGCGGAAGTGGTGGTCATGATGCAGGTCTCCAGAAGGGAAATCGGTAAGGGAACGCGGCCGACATTCCGCAGGAAGCGTGCCATTGAATGGCAGTTCGCCGGTCGTGCCGCTGGAACAAGGGTTTGCGCGATATGAACTGCTGCCTGAACGTTCATGGCACAATCGGTGGAACGTTTCATGAAACGTTTCGAGGAACGTTTCAATCAAGGAGAGCCGCGTGTCCACGTTCACCCCATTTGTCGCCAATCCTGGCCCCGCCGTCGATGCCGGGCGGCCCGGTGTCGCACTCGTCAGTATCAGCCGACTGCAGTCGCTTTGCGAGGCGGTGGCGCCGCGCTACGCGGGCCGGGCGAAGTTCTTCACGGTGCGGGAGGGCTACGGCGCGGCCGTCGCCGCGCTGCAGGCTTACGTGGACGCAGGTTCGGTCGACGTCGTACTGTCCGCCGGCTCGAACGGCGCGTACCTGCGCGAGAACCTCAGCGTGCCGGTGGTAATGGTCAAGGTGAATGGCTTCGACGTGTTGAGCGCGATCACGCGCGCGACCGCCACATGGCCGCAGGCGCGCATCGGGCTCGTACTGCACGAAGCAATCGCGCAGGAGCTGGCCGACCTGAGCCCGCTCTTGAACGTCGATCTGCGGCAGCGCGCGTATCGGTCGATCGACGAAGTGCGGCTCGCAGTCGATGAACTCGCCGCGCAGGGCTGCCGCGTGGTGGTCGGCGCTGGCATGGCCTGCGATCTGGCGCAGCAGGCCGGCATGGAAAGCGTGTTCCTGTATTCGCTTGCCGCGGTCGAGGAAGCGTTCGAGCGCTCGGTCGAACTGGCGCGGGTGAGCCGCCAGAAGGAATCGAAGCGGGTGCGCCTGAACACGATCGTCGCGCATCTGCGCGACGGCGTCGCCGCGTTCGACGAAGCCGCCCAGCTCGAAGCCGTCAACCCGGCAATGCTCGAACTGCTCGGTCTAGGCGCCGCGCAGGCGGTCCCAAACGACGACGAGGACACCCCCGCACGAGTGGCGCGCGCGCTCGCGCCGCTGCTGCGCGAGACGCGCGCCGCCGACCAGCCGGTCGACGAACGCATCGAACAGATCGGCGGCCGCGCACTGATCGTCGGCTGTGTGCCGATCGTCGAGCAGGGCGCGCGCGCCGGTTTCGTCGTAACGGCGCAGGACGCGCTCGTTGCGCAGCGGATCGACCGTTCCCTGCGCACCAGCCAGCGGCCGAGGCATCTGGTTGCGCGGCACCGGCTCGACGATCTGATCGGCGCTTCGGCGGCGCTCGAACGCGTGCGCCGGCTCGCGCGCGCCGGCGCCGCGCACGACGCGACCGTGCTCCTGAGTGGTGAAAGCGGCACCGGCAAGGAACTGGTCGCACAGGGCATCCACAACGCGAGCCGGCGGCGCGGCAATCCGTTTGTCGCGTTCAACTGCGCGGCGGTGCCCGAGGGGCTGATCGAAAGCGAACTGTTCGGACACGAGGAAGGGGCGTTCACGGGTGCGCGGCGCGGCGGCAAGCCGGGGTTGTTTGAAATCGCGCACACCGGCACTATTTTTCTCGATGAGATCGGCGAAATGCCGGCCGCGCTGCAAAGCCGGCTTTTGCGCGTGCTGCAGGAGCGCGAGGTGATGAAGCTCGGCGCGGGCCGCGCGACGCCGGTCGACGTGAGGGTGATCGCTGCGACGCACCGCGATCTGCACGCGCTCGTCGAGGAGGGCGCGTTTCGCGCGGACCTGTATTTCAGATTAAATCTGCTTCAGATAAAATTGCCGCCGCTGCGCGAACGCCGTGCCGATATCGCGCCGCTGGCGCGGCACCTGTTGGAGCGCAGCGCGCTGCAGTACGGCTTGTCGGCGGCGGGGCTCGAGCGGGTGCTCGTGTTTCTCGCCCCGCTTTTTGCGGATTACGCGTGGCCCGGTAACGTCCGCGAACTGGAAAATCTCCTGGCCCGCGCGGCGATTTATATCGGTGAGCCAACCAACGAGATGTCCGGGAACTTGACTGCCGACGCCTTGCCAGACCGGCAGGCCGTGTTTCCCGAGTTCTTCCGGATCAGGGCGGTCGAGGTCGAGCAGATCACACAGGCGCCTCCGGGCCCTGCGCCCGGCAGTACGGCTCCGCGCGCTACCCCCAGCCGTGAGGCTGCGCTGCGCGCCCTCGAACAATCGGGCGGCAATCGCGCCGCCGCGAGCCGAGCGCTCGGCATTGGCAGAACCACGCTGTGGCGGCTTCTGAAGGGCTGAAACGCCCGGCAAATCGTCCGATAGTTTCGACCGACGAAATGAATAGTTCGAGACTATCGAACTCATTAACACAATCCGCTTTACCTATTAAGCGTAGTCTGACATACTGATTCAACTTTCCAACCCCCTCAAAGAGAGGATTCAGCAAATGCCGATCATCAACAGTCAAGTCAAACCGTTCAAAGCACAGGCTTTTCACAACGGCGATTTCCAGACCGTCACTGAAGAAAGCCTGAAGGGCAAGTGGTCGGTTTTCGTGTTCTACCCGGCCGACTTCACGTTCGTGTGCCCGACCGAACTCGGTGACCTGGCCGATCGTTATGAAGATTTCAAGAAGATCGGTGTGGAAATCTACAGCGTGTCGACCGATACGCACTTCACGCACAAGGCCTGGCACGACACGTCGGATACGATCCGCAAGATCAAGTACCCGATGCTGGCTGACCCGACGCTCGCTATCTCGCGCAACTTCGACGTGCTGATCGAAGAAGAAGGCCTCGCGCTGCGTGGCACGTTCGTGATCAACCCGGAAGGCGAGATCAAGCTGTGCGAAATTCATGACAACGGCATCGGCCGTGACGCTGGCGAACTGCTGCGCAAGGTTCAGGCTGCTCAGTACATCGCCAAGCACCCGGGCGAAGTGTGCCCCGCCAAGTGGACGCCGGGCGCGCAAACGCTGACCCCGTCGCTCGACCTGATCGGCAAGATCTAAGGTCCGCGCAGCTCACGCTGCACCCGCAGTCTGCATCTGCCGGGATCTTCCCGGCGCTTCACCGCGCGAATCGCCTGATACGGCGCTTCGCGCGTCCCCGGGCCCAACACGTCCTATCCGGATGCGTGCGGCGCCGGGACACCCACACCCCTCGTCACGGAATCGCAACGCCATGCTTGACGCCAATCTCAAGACTCAACTGAAGTCGTACCTCGAAAAAGTTAGCAGGCCTATCGAGCTCGTCGCGTCGGTCGATGACAGCGCGAAGTCTCAGGAGCTGCTGGCCCTGCTGAACGACATCGCGACCTTGTCGGAGCGCGTCACGGTGATCGAGCGTCGCGGCGACGACGAACGCAAGCCGTCGTTCTCGATTGGCGAAGCGGGCAAGGAAACCGGCATCCGTTTCGCCGGCATTCCGATGGGGCATGAATTCACGTCGCTCGTCCTCGCACTGCTGCAGGTCGGCGGCCACCCGGTCAAACTCGACGATGCGGTGATCGAACAGATCCGCAGCCTCGACGGCGACTATCAATTCGAAACGTATTTCTCGCTGTCGTGCCAGAACTGCCCGGAAGTCGTACAGGCGCTGAACGTGATGGCGTTGATCAATCCGCGCATCCGTCACGTCGCGATCGACGGCGCGCTGTTCCAGAACGAAGTCGACGCGCGCCAGATCATGGCGGTACCGACGATGTTCCTGAACGGCGAAACCTTCGGCCAGGGCCGCAGCGGCGTGAAGGAAATCCTCGCGAAGCTCGATACCAACGCCGGTGCGCGCGCCGCGAAGGAACTGGAGAACAAGCCGGTGTTCGACACGCTGATCGTCGGCGGCGGCCCGGCGGGCGCGGCGGCGGCGATTTACTCGGCGCGCAAGGGCATTGCGACCGGTGTCGTGGCCGAGCGTTTCGGTGGCCAGGTGCTCGACACGCTGGCGATCGAGAACTTCGTCTCCGTGACCGAAACCGAAGGACCGAAGTTCGCGACCGCGCTCGAACAGCACGTGAAGACCTATGACGTCGACATCATGGACGTGCAGCGCGCCGAAGCGCTGATTCCGGGGCGCATCATCGAAGTACGTCTGGCCAACGGCGCGGTGCTGAAGGCGAAGACGATCATCCTCGCGACCGGTGCGCGCTGGCGCGAAATCAACGTGCCGGGCGAGCGCGAGTATCGCAATCATGGCGTCGCGTACTGCCCGCACTGCGATGGCCCCCTGTTCAAGGGCAAGCGCGTCGCGGTGATCGGCGGCGGCAACTCGGGCGTCGAGGCCGCGATCGACCTCGCGGGTCTCGTGCGCGAAGTGACGCTGCTCGAATTCGGTGCGACGCTGCGTGCCGACGAGGTGCTGCAACGCAAGCTGCGCAGCCTGCCGAACGTGACGGTCGTCACGCAGGCGCAGACCACGGAAATCACCGGCGACGGCAAGAAGGTCAACGGTCTGGTCTACAAGGACCTCGCTTCGGGCGAAGTGAAGACGGTCGAACTCGAAGGCGTGTTCGTGCAGATCGGTCTCGTGCCGAACACCGAATGGCTGAAGGGCACGGTCGAGCTGTCGAAGCATGGCGAGATCGTCGTCGATGCGCGCGGCGCGACGTCGGTGCCGGGCGTGTTCGCCGCCGGCGACGTGACCACGGTGCCGTTCAAGCAGATCGTGATCGCGGTGGGCGAGGGTGCGAAGGCATCGCTGTCCGCATTCGATCACCTGATCCGCAACAGCGAAGAAGTCGCGGCGGTCAGCGAAGCGGAAGCGGAAGCCGAAGCAGCGGTTTGATTCGGTAGCTCAGAGAGGCAAACCGCGGCCCGCGGGCCGCCGTTTCAGTTTGCGCATGCAACAAGGCCCGCATTCGTGCGGGCCTTTTTCGTTAAAGCACGGGAATCGGTATCACCGCCGGTCGAACGAATACTTGCCGGGGCCGGTCACGCACAACAGCAGCAACCCGCCGATGATGCCGATGTTCTTGTAGAAATGAATCATATTGTCGTACTGCATCGCGCCCGTCATGTTCCAGTAGTGATGGCCGATGATCGCGGTGCCGAGCGTATACACCGCAAGCAGCAGCGCCAGCGGTCGCGTGAAAAATCCCACTAACAGCGCGACGCCCACCACAAGCTCCATCACCACCGCGATAACAGCCGACAACGCCGGCACGGGCGCGCCGATCGACGTCATATAAGCGACGGTGCCGGCAAAGCCGGTCAGCTTCGACCAGCCGAACATCACGAACAGCACCATCAGCAGGATTCGAGCGACGAGAACGACGACGTCTTTCTGGTTTTCAAACAGTGTGTAGCGCATGATTTTTCCCGATAGGGTAGAGGGATGAAGCTCGCTGGAAATCGTCGTCCAGCGAGCCGCGTTCAGGTTTGAGTCAATAGCGGCGCAAGCGGAGCGCTTATGCCCACAACGCCGAGGTTTCGATATTACGCAGGTCGAACACGAGCACTTCCGCATCGCGGCCCTGCGTGAAGGTCAGCGCTTCTTCACCCTGCACCCGCGCGCCGTCACCCTCGCCAAGCTCGACGCCATTCACCGTAACGCTGCCGCGCGCCACCTGAACATATGCATAGCGGTCCTTCGCGAGTTCGAGCCGTGCGGTTTCCTCGCCGTTGAACAGACCGGCATACACGCGCGCATCCTGTTGCAACTGCAGCGAACCGTTCGCACCGTCCGGCGACAGCACGAGCCGCAGTACACCGCGCTTGTCGGCCGCGCTGAAGTGCTGTTGCTGATAGCGCGGCTTCGTGCCTTGCTGGGCCGGCGCGATCCAGATCTGCAGGAAGTGCACCGGCTCGCTCTTCGAATGGTTGTATTCGCTGTGCGCCACACCGGTGCCCGCGCTCATCAACTGGATGTCGCCCGGCACGATCACCGAGCCCGTGTCCATCGTGTCCTTGTGTTCGAGCGCGCCTTCGAGCACGTACGAAAAGATCTCCATGTCGCGATGCGGATGCTTGCCGAAGCCCTGCGCCGGCGCCACACGGTCGTCGTTGATCACGAGCAGGTCGGAGAAGCCGTTCTGCTTCGGATCGTGATAGTTCGCGAACGAAAACGTATGGCGCGAGCTGAGCCAGCCGTGTTCCGCGCGGCCACGTTGGTTGGCGTGTCTGATTTCGAGCATGCTCTTTCTCCTTGAGTTTTGTCGTGCGATCCGGGCCAGATGTTTGGCTGCGATCCATGAACGACAGTGTAGGTCAATCAGGATGGATATAATCATGATAAAACCGGAAACACTGTCGCATTGGAGTGGACAATACGATGCAACTCGATGACATGCGCATCTTCGTCGCGACCGTCGACGCCCACAATTTCACCGCCGCGGCCAACCGGCTGTCGCTGTCGAAACAGTTCGTGAGCCGCCGTGTGATGGCGCTCGAGGAAGCGCTCGGTGTGCAACTGCTGATCCGCAACACGCGCAAGCTGGCGGTGACCGATCTGGGTCAGGAGTTCTACGAGCGCGCGAAGCGCATCCTCGGCGAGGTCGAGGACGCCGAGCAGGCCATGTCGCTGCGCCGCGCCGGGCCGCGCGGGCTGCTACGCGTGAGCGCGCCGATGTCGTTCGGCATGACGCATCTGTCGCCGCTCGTCGCGGCGTTTCTGCGCGAGCATCGCGACGTGCGCTTCGACATGGAGCTGAGCGACCGCGCCGTCGATGTGGTCGGCGAAGGCTTCGACATGGCGATCCGCATCGGCACGCTGGCGGATTCGTCGCTGATCGCGCAAAAGCTGATCGATGTGAAGATGGTCGCGTGCTGCAGCCCCGGTTATCTGCGCCGGCGTGGCAGCCCGACCGTGCCTGGCGATCTCGCGAACCACGAATGTCTGCTGTACGGCCACGGCGGCGCGGTGAGCTGGGACTTCAGCGTCGAGGGCGTGGTGAAGAGCGTCGAGGTGCGCGGGCCGTTACGCGCCAATAACGGCGATCTGATTCGCGATGCGGCCGTCGCGGGACTTGGAATCGTTCGGCTGCCGGATTTCATCGTCGCCGCTGCGCTCGCAAGCGGACAACTCGTGCCCGTGCTCGAAGCGTTCCTGCCATCGGCGACGGGCGTCTATGCCGTGTATCCGCAGCATCGGCAAAGCTCGGTCACGATCCGGGCATTCGTCGAGTTTCTGCGCAGGCATCTAAGGAAGAAGCTCGCGACCGAACCGCGGACGCCCGTCGGCTAATCCCCTAAACCCTATCAACCGTTGCGGAAGATAAAGCTGTACGCGCTCAACGCCGGCACGCCGCCCAGGTGCGCATAAAGTACGCGCGAGCCGGCCGGAAATTCGCCATTACGCACCTTGTCGATCATGCCGTGCATCGACTTTCCCTCGTACACCGGATCGGTCAGCATGCCTTCGAACCGCGCACACAGACGGATCGCCTCGAGCGTGCCATCGTTCGGCAGACCGTATTCCGGGCCGCCGTAGCGCTCGTCGAGCACGATGTCCTTCGCGGTGATGTCGCGGCCCAGTTCGACGCTCTCGGCGGTCCGCTTCGCGATGCGCGTGATCTGCTCGCGTGTCTGCGCCGGTTTCGCCGATGCGTCGATACCGATAACCCGATCGGCGCGGCCGTCGGCGGCGAAACCGACGACCATGCCAGCCTGCGTGCTGCCCGTCACCGAGCACACGACGACGTAGTCGAACTTGAAGCCTAGTTCGGCTTCCTGCTGACGCACCTCTTCGGCAAAGCCGACGAAGCCGAGGCCGCCGAGCGGATGGTCCGAGCAGCCGGCCGGAATCGCGTACGGCTTGCCGCCGGCCGCGCGCACGCTGTCGAGCGCGTCTTCCCAGCTCTTGCGAAAGCCGATGTCGAAGCCGTCCGGCACGAGCCGCACGTCGGCGCCCATCATGCGCGACATCTGGATGTTGCCGACGCGGTCGTACACCGCATCCGAGTAGTTGACCCAGTTCTCCTGCACGAGCACGCACTTCAGGCCCAGATGCGCGGCAACCGCCGCGACCTGGCGCGTCTGGTTCGACTGGATGCCGCCGATCGACACGAGCGTGTCGCAGCCCTGCGCGAGCGCGTCGGGGATCAGATACTCGAGCTTGCGGGTCTTGTTGCCGCCGAACGCGAGGCCGCTATTGCAGTCCTCGCGCTTGGCATACAGCTCGACCTTGCCGCCGAGATGCTCGCTCAGACGCTTGAGCGGTTGAATTGGCGTCGGTCCGAAGGTGAGCGGGTAGCGGGGGAATCGTTGCAGGTTCATCGCGGCTCCGTGGTGGGGTGATTTCCATGAGTTTATGTTAGGAAAAACCGCCAGAAATGAGCTTGCGAAAAAAATCGCGTGGACGTATTTTTCGAAATCAAAGAACGTCCGGTTCCTAACAAAACTTCGTACACATGGTCATGAGCGCAACGAAAGTTCGTGCTGGAGCGGCACCTTCGGGCATCGGCGCGATCCCCTCCGCCTCGCCGGCTGATCCCCACCACCCGCTCGATCGCATCGATCGCGCGATCCTGCGGCAGTTGCAAACCGACGCGTCGATTTCGAACGTGGCGCTCGCCGCGAAAGTGAAGCTGAGCGCGCCGGCGTGTTTGCGGCGCGTCGAACGCTTGAAGAAATCGGGGCTGATTCGCGGCGTGGTCGCGCTGCTCGATCCAAAGGCGGCCGGCGCGGGCATGCTCGTGATCATCGGCGTGGTACTGGATCGCTCGACGCCCGAGTCGTTCGCCGAGTTCGAGAAGGCCGCGCAGAAAGTGGCCGGCTGCATGGAGTGCCACGTGGTGACCGGCGAGTTCGACTATTTCATGGTGATCCGCACGCGCGACAGCGACAGCTTCAATCGACTCCACGCCGAGCAGTTGCTGTATCTGCCGGGCGTACGGCAGATCCGCTCATTCATGGTGCTGAAGGAAATCCTGTCGACCACGAAATTTCCGCTGTGAGCCGCGCGGCCGCGCCGCCGGCCGCGAAAGCGCGCATGCTGTCATAAACGCCGCGCCCGCGCGACCAAGCTTCGGCGCACCCGCATGCGGCCGTGGCAGCACCGTACCAAAGCGGGCGGGCGCCGGCACTTTTCCGGAGCGACCATCATGACTCGCAACAGACCGCAATTCCTTACATCGTTCGGCGGCAGCTCGAAACGCACACGCGCGGCCGTGTTGTCGCTGCTGCTAGGCGCGGCCGCGCTCGCGTTGCCGCTCGCGCAGCGCGTCGCGTTCGCGGCGGAGAGCGCGGTCGTGATCGCGCCGCCCGCGCTCGACGAACCGATCCCGGCCAGCACCGCGCACGAGGAAACCGCGGTGTTCGCGGGTGGCTGCTTCTGGGGCGTCCAGGGGGTGTTCCAGCATGTGCGCGGTGTCACGCGGGCGGTGTCCGGTTACTCGGGCGGCTCACGCGACACCGCGCAGTACGAGACCGTCAGCGGCGGCGAGACGGGGCACGCGGAATCGGTGCAGGTCACGTTCGATCCTGGCAAGGTCACCTACGGCCAGTTGCTGCAGGTGTATTTCTCAGTGGTTCAGGACCCGACCGAGCTGAATCGTCAGGGGCCCGACAGCGGCACGCAATACCGCTCCGCGATCTTTCCGCTGAACGACGCGCAACGGCACGTCGCGCAAAGCTACATTGCGCAGCTCGACAAGTCGCACGTGTTCCCCGCGCCGATCGTCACGAAGACGGAGCCGTACAAGGGCTTCTATCCGGCCGAGTCGTATCACCAGAACTATCTGACCTTGCATCCCGATTCGGCCTACATCGTGTTCAATGACATGCCGAAAATCGCCAACCTGAAACGCCTGTTCCCCAACCTGTATCGCGACAAGCCGGTACTCGTCGAAGCAGGGCAATAACCCCTCCGAACGGCGGCGCCAGCGGCGCCGCCGCAGCGCCGGACCGTCTTCGGGTTACGCCTTGGGTCGCGCTCGTCATCAATCTTCCACAGAGTTGGCGCGTATCTTGCGCAGCAATGTTCCGTTGGCCATTGTCCACGTCACCGCGGCGTGCAAGGACTATGCGCAGTGGCCACACGAGCGCGGGGGTCATGCGGGCTCGTCGCGCCTCGTGCGCATCGCGCTGCCCGCTTCATCGACTGGAAAAATTACACGCCGTAAGTAACAGCGCGGCGGTCGTCCGCGTTGTTGGGTCCGCGCAGGACCCCGGGCGAAAACCTAACCTCATCGCGACGAGCGAAATTGGAGGCTTGCGGTGGTCAACAGCCGTAGAAAGAAGCGGGGCGCCATGCCTCGCCATAAACAAACCGGCATCGCGGCTAGCTCGCTCGTCGCCGCGACCTTGGGCGCGATGGCCTGCGTGCCGGGTGTGGTCTTCGCGCAGACGCCGTCGCCGCTCGGCGAATGGCAATATTCGGTGGGCGTTCCGCTGCAGAAGATGTGGCAGCCGAACATTCCCGACTGGCAACTGCGCTTCGGCGTGGCCACATCGTTCCAGCCGCGCTTCGAAGGATCGGACCGCTATCACCTGGTGGCCGGCCCGAGCATCGACGTGCGCTACAAGGATCTGTTCTTTCTGTCGAGCGGCGAAGGTTTCGGCGTGAATTTCGCGCAGGGCGAGAACTGGCGCATGAGTCTCGCCGCGGTCTACGACCTCGGGCGACGCGGCCAGGACGATCCGCAGGAACTCAACGGGCTCGGCAACATCAACCCGGCGCCCGGTCTGAAGCTTTCGGGCGAGTACGTCGTGTCGAAGGATTTTCCGCTCGTCCTGCGCGCCGATATCCGCCGCTATTTCGGCGGATCGAACGGCTGGATCGGCGATCTCGGCGCCTATATGCCGATGCCCGGCAGCACCAGGCAGTTCTTCTGGTTCGCCGGCCCGAACGTGGTGCTCGCGGACTCCAATTACATGAACAGCTGGTTCGGCGTCAATCAGGAGCAGGCCGCGCACTCGCAGTATCCGCAGTATCACGCGAGCGCGGGCTTCAAGTCGGTGGGTTTCGGCGTCAGCGCGATCTGGCTGTTCAGCAAGCACTGGTTCGCGACCGCCGACGGCGCGTTCGAGCAGCTCGTCGGCAGCGCCGGCAACAGTCCGATCACGCGCAGCCGCGCGACCGGCGTCGCCGACGTGTCGATCAACTACCGGTTCTGACGCACCGCCGCCGCGCAGCCACTGCGCCGTGACCTGGTGGGTATAGCCCTTGCTGACTCTGTGATCGCGCGCCGCGACGCCTCCGTCGCCGCGCGCCCGAACACAAGGAGTCGATCCCCATGGCAGGTAAAGCGAATACCCGGAAGGCCGCGGCCCAGGCAAACGGGGCAGCGCAGTCGAACGACGCGAAATCGAACGATCTCGAACGCAATCGCGTGAAGCCGCAAGGCGAGGCCCTGAGGACCAATCAGGGCGTCAAGATCGCCGACAACCAGAACACGTTGCGTGCGGGACCGCGCGGTCCATCGCTGCTGGAAGATTTCATCATGCGTGAAAAGATCACGCACTTCGACCACGAGCGCATTCCCGAACGGATCGTGCATGCGCGTGGCTCGGCCGCGCATGGTGTCTTCAAGGTCTACGAATCGATGCGCGAGTACACCAAGGCCGCGTTTTTGCAGGACCCGGCCGCCGAAACGCCGGTCTATGTGCGTTTCTCGACCGTGCAAGGTCCGCGCGGCTCTGCCGACACCGTGCGCGACGTGCGCGGCTTCGCGACGAAGTTATACACGCAGGAAGGCAATTTCGATCTGGTCGGCAACAACATGCCGGTGTTCTTCATCCAGGACGCGATCAAGTTTCCTGACTTCGTGCATGCGGTGAAACCGGAAGCACCGAACGAAATGCCGACCGGCGGGTCCGCGCACGACACGTTCTGGGACTTCGTCTCGCTCGTGCCCGAATCGGCGCACATGGTGCTGTGGACGATGTCGGACCGCGCGATTCCGCGCAGCTTACGGACGATGGAAGGCTTCGGCGTTCACACGTTCCGCTTCGTCAATGCGCAGGGCAAAGCTCGTTTCGTCAAGTTCCACTGGCGTCCCGTGCTCGGCTCGTATTCGCTGCTGTGGGACGAAGCGCAGAAGCTCGCGGGCAAGGACCCGGACTTTCACCGCCGCGACCTATGGGAAGCGATCGAGCGGGGCGATTATCCGGAGTACGAACTGGGGGTGCAGATCGTCGAGGAAGCCGACGAGCACAAGTTCGATTTCGACCTGCTCGATCCGACCAAGCTGATTCCGGAAGAGCTGGTGCCGGTGAAAATCATCGGCAAGATGACGCTCAATCGCAATCCTGACAACTTCTTCGCCGAGACCGAGCAGGCCGCGTTCCATCCGGGGCATATCGTGCCGGGCATCGATTTCACCAACGATCCGTTGCTGCAGGGGCGTTTGTTCTCGTACACGGACACTCAGATCAGCCGCCTCGGTGGCCCGAACTTTCACGAGATTCCGATCAACCGGCCGGTCTGTCCATCCGTCAACAATCAGCGCGATGCGATGCATCGGCAGGCGATCCATGTCGGCCAGGCGTCGTACGAGCCGAACTCGCTGAACGACGGCTGGCCGAAGGAAACCGATCCGGCCGCTGAAGATGGCGGCTTCGACAGCTATCAGGAACGCGTCGAGGGCACGAAGATTCGCGTGCGCAGCGACTCGTTCGCCGATCATTTCTCGCAGGCCGCGTTGTTCTACAACAGCATGTCGCAGCCGGAAAAAGACCATATCGCGGCGGCCTATCAGTTCGAGCTCGGCAAGGTGACGAAGCCCGAGATTCGCGCGCGTCAGGTCAACGAGATTCTCGCGAACTTCGACGCCGATCTCGCCGCGAAGGTCGCCGAAGGACTCGGCTTGCCGGCGCCGAAACAGGGCACGGCGAAACTCGTCGGGCCGAAGACGTCGCCGGCGTTGAGTCTGCTCAATCGCGTGAAGCCCGGCATCGAGACCCGCAAGATCGCGCTGCTCGCCGCACCCGGCTCCGATGGCGCGGCGATCAAACAGTTGCAGCAGGCGCTCAAGGCCGAAGGCGCAACGCCGATGCTGATCGCGCCGACGCTCGCCGGGATCGATGGCCTCACGCCCGACGCGACGATCGCCGGGCTGCCATCGGTGATGTTCGACGCGGTGATCGTCGTCGGCGGCGAGAAGGGGGCGAAGGCACTGTCGCAATCGGGCGATGCGCGGCACTTCGTGCTCGAAGCGTTCAAGCATCTGAAGGCGATCGCGGCGCTCGGCGCGGGGCGCGACCTGCTCGCGGCCGCGCAGCAGTTGCCTGCGCAGTCGGACGGCGTCGCGACCGGCGAGGACTCGCAGTCCGCCGACGTGTTGAAGGCGTTCATCAAGGCCGCCGGACAGCATCGCGTGTGGTCGCGCGCGGCGCAGGCGGAATCGGTGCCGGCCTGAGCGGGCCGAGCCGGTTGCGCTGATGCGCTGCCGCGTGAGCCGCTGAACGGTGCTGAGCGTAGCTGAAACGCGGCGCGTCGATGCGCGTCGATGCAGGAATCTGGCCGGTGTTAGCCGGCCAGGTTGGTTTTGCATTCGGCGTCGCGCGCGTGCGGGTCGTCCTTGTATGATGACAGCGGTCGCATCGCGGCACTCAACACCGTGCGCAGACCCGAAAAATATTCTGCATCGACCCGATTCGCCATGCCACTTACAGAAAAAATGACCGCATCGCAGGCCGTCGATCAACTCCGTTTCCGCCGCATCCTTCGCCGCAATATCGCGCTGCCTTTGGGCGTCGGCCTCGTCACGATGGCGCTGTTCGTCGGCTTGATCGCGTATCTCGTGTCGACGATGAACTGGGCCGAGCACTCCGAGCGCGTGATCGGCGACGCCAACGAAATGCTGCGGCTCGCGGTGGCTCGCGAATCGTCGATGCGCGGCTTTCTGATCACCGGTAACGAGAGTTTCCTCGCACCGTATGAAAACGGCGGCCCGAAATTCAAGGCACAGCTCGAAGCGTTGAAACAGCAGGTCGCCGACAACCCGCCGCAAATCGAGCGGCTCAAGCAGATCGAGGCCTTGCAGGAGCGTTGGAGCCGCTTCGCCGAACAGATCATCGACGCGCGCCGCCGCAACCAGGACTATGAGAGCGCGATCGCAGCGGGGCGCGGCAAGCTCGAATTCGACGAAACGCGCCGCGAATTCGGCGATTTTCTCGACGTCGAATTGCGCTTGCGCCAGCAGCGCGTCGAAGCGACGCGCAACGTGACGGCGACGCTGGTCGGCGTGTTTCTGCTGTTCAGCCTCGTCGTCAGCGGCCTGCTCGCGTGGCGAGGCCGTCGCGAACTGCTGGACCTGTCCGAGATCTATGACGACGTGCTGCGCCGTCAGGCCGAACAGACCGCGCTGCTCGAGCAGCAGGTCTGGTTGCGCTCGGGCCAGCGGCTGCTCGCGGACAAGGTCGTCGGCCAGACGAGCGCGCCGCTCGTCGGCCGCGCGATGCTCGAGTTTCTCGCCCAATATCTTGATGCGGTCGTCGCCGCGCTGTACGTGCGCGACAGGCAGAGTGGCACGCTGCGCCGCGTCGCCGCGTACGGCTATAGCCGTGACAGCGAGCAGACGGCCGCTCTGAGTTTCGAGGAGGGTGAAACGCTGGTCGGCCAGGCCGCGCGCTCGCGCCGCACGCTGGTGCTGCGCGACGTGCCGGCCGATTACGTGCGGGTCGTGTCGGCGACGGGCAGCGGCGCGCCGCGCAATCTGCTGATCCTGCCGATCGACAACGACGGCCAGGTCAACGGCGTCGTCGAAATGGGCTTCCTGCGCGAGGTGACGCCGCGCGACGAAGCGTTCATGGAGCTGATCCGCCACAGCATGGGCAATTTTCTCGAGGCGGCGCTGTATCGCGAACGCCTGCAGGATGCGCTCGCCGAGACGCAGCAGCTGAACGAGGAGTTGCAGGTCCAGCAGGAGGAGTTGCGGGTCTCCAACGAAGGGCTCGAGGAACGCGGCCGCGCGCTGCTGGAATCGCAACGGCGCCTCGAAGCGCAGCAGGCCGAGCTCGAACAGACCAACGTGCGGCTCGAGGAATACGCGCTGCGGCTGGAGCGGCAAAAATCGGATCTGCTGCGCGTGCAGAACGATCTGGCGGCCAATGCGGAGCGCCTCGAACAGTCGAGCCGCTACAAGTCCGAGTTCCTCGCGAACATGTCGCACGAATTGCGCACGCCGCTGAACAGCTCGCTGATTCTCGCGAAGCTGCTGCAGCAGAATCGCAGCGGCAATCTGACCGACGAGCAGGTGCGCTACGCGGAGACGATCCACGCGTCGAACAGCGATCTGCTCGTGCTGATCAACGACATTCTCGACCTGTCGAAGGTCGAGGCGGGTCAATTGACGGTCGAGCCCGAAACGGTGTCGATCGAGGCGACGCTGCAATCGCTCGAAGAAATGGTTCGTCCGATCGCGGCGACCAAGCACTTGCGTCTCGCCTTCGACACGTTGCCGGGCACGCCCGATACGTTCGTCACCGATGGCCAGCGGCTCACGCAGATCCTGCGCAACCTGCTGTCGAACGCGGTGAAGTTCACCGAGCGCGGCGAGGTCACGCTCGAGGTCGCCAGGGTCGAGGACAACGTGCTGCGCTTCGACGTGCGCGATTCGGGCATCGGTATTCCGGCCGACAAGCTCGACATGATCTTCGAGGCGTTCCAGCAGGCCGATGGCTCGACGAGCCGTCAATATGGGGGCAGCGGCCTCGGGCTGTCGATTTCGCGCGAGTTCTCGCGGCTGCTGGGCGGGCGCATCACGGTGGCGAGCGAAGTCGGCAAGGGCAGCGTGTTTTCGCTGTGGCTGCCGCTCGATGCGCGCGAGGCGCGCGTGAGCGCGGACGGCGCGATGACGAGCGTCGCCACGCTGAACGCGCTGAACGCGGGCATGGGCGCGCAGGCGACGGCGCAAGCGCCGTTCCTGCGCACGCCGCTCGACACCGCACCCGCCGCGGTGATTCCGCCAGCGAATGGTCTGGCAAGCCGGGCGCCGCCCACCGCGTCGCGCGAAGCCTTGCTGCCCGGCGCCGCCGAGCCCGCCGCCGCGTCGATAGCCGACGATCGCGACCATCGCACCCGCGCGGGCCGTCTGATCGTCGCGGTCGAAGACGATCCGCCGTTCGCCGCGATTCTGCGCGATCTCGTGCACGAACTCGACTTCGACTTCGTGCACGCGAGCGATGCCGCGAGCGGCCTCGCGCTGGTGCGCGACATGCGGCCGGCCGCGGTGCTGCTCGACGTCGGTCTGCCCGACCGCTCGGGCCTCACGGTGCTCGAATGGCTGAAGAACGATCCGCTGACTCGCCACATTCCGATCCATATCGTGTCGGCCACCGATCACGCCGACAAGGCGCTGCATCTGGGCGCGATCGGCTACACGCTGAAGCCGACCGCGCGCTCGACGATGGAGGCCGCGATCCGCCGCCTCGAAGCGCGGCTGCAACAGCGCCTGAAGCGCGTGCTGGTGATCGAGGACGACGCGCCGATGCGCGAAAGCATCCGCGCGCTGCTGCAAAGCGAGAACACCGAGATCGTCGCGGTCGCGACGCTTGCCGAGGCGTTCGAGCAACTGTCGGCGCTGACGTTCGACTGCGTCGTCACCGATCTCGCGCTGCCGGACGGCACCGGCTACGATCTGCTCGAACGCCTCGCCGCGAACAGCGCGCATGCATCGCTGCCGGTGATCGTCTACACGGGCCGCATGCTGTCCGACGAAGAGGAGCACCGGCTGCGCCGCTACTCGAAGTCGATCATCATCAAGGGCGCGAAATCGCCGGAGCGTCTGCTCGATGAAGTCACGCTGTTTCTGCATAGCGTCGAGTCGTCGCTCGCGCCGGAGCAGCAGCGCATGCTGCGCACGGTGCGGCAACGCGACAATGCGTTCGAGGGCCGCACGATCCTGCTCGCCGAAGACGACGTGCGCAACATCTTCGCGCTGTCGCACGTGCTGGAGCCGCTCGGCGCGAAACTGCTGATCGCGCGCAACGGCCGCGAGGCGCTCGACGAACTGGAGAACGGGCCGGAAGTGCATCTGGTGCTGATGGACATCATGATGCCCGAGATGGACGGCCTGACCGCGATGGGCGAGGTTCGCCGCAATCCGCGCTTCGCGCATCTGCCGATCATCGCGCTGACCGCGAAGGCGATGGCGAACGATCGCACGCGCTGCCTCGAAGCGGGCGCCGACGACTACGTGTCGAAACCGATCGACGTCGACAAGCTCGTCGCGCTGTGCCGCGTGTGGCTGCGGCAGCGCTGACGGCGCGAGCGTAAGCACGGAAGCGAGCAACGCGATGAAACCGTCCGCATCTGAGGCACCGCACCGCATCAGCGATTTCGACATCGAGCTGCGGCTGCTGCTCGAGGCGATCTATCTGAAGTATCAGCACGACTTTCGCCACTACGCGATGTCGTCGCTGCGCCGCCGCCTCGCGCAGGCGCTCGATGAATTCAACGTGGAGACGCTGTCGCAATTGCAGGACCGCATCATGCGCGACGGCTACGAGTTTTCGCGGCTGTTCCGCTACCTGACCGTGCAGGTCAGCGACATGTTTCGCGATCCGTCGTATTTCCTCGCGCTGCGCGAGCACGTGCTGCCGCGTTTGCGCACCTACCCGTCGATCAAGGTGTGGGTCGCCGGATGCAGCACCGGCGAGGAGCTGTGGTCGCTGAAGATCCTGTTCGACGAGGAGGGTCTCACCGAGCGCACGCTGTTCTACGCGACCGACATCAACCCCGACGCGCTCGCGCGCGCGGAGGCGGGCATCTACGCGCTCGAACGCATCCAGGGCTTCACGCAGAACTATCTGGCGGCGGGCGGCACGCGTTCGCTGTCGGACTACTATCATGCAGCGTATGGCGGCGCGCGCTTTGCCGGCTCGCTCAAAGAGCGCGTGGTGTTCGCCGATCACAGCCTGTCCACCGACGAAGTGTTCCTCGAAGCGCATCTGGTGTCGTGCCGCAACGTGCTGATCTATTTCGATCGCGGCTTGCAGGATCGCGCGTTGGGGCTGTTCGAGGACGCACTGGTGCGGCGCGGCTTTCTCGGCCTGGGCAGCAAGGAAACCCTGCGGTTTTCACATCACTACCCGGCGTTCGACGAGTTTCGCGCGGCCGAACGCATTTATCAGAAGCGTTAGCGAGGTCGCGATGCCACGCTCGACCAGTGAACCCCCGCCCACCCAGGCCGCCGACGCCGGCACCGCCGCGCGGACACACGCGCGGCGCGGCTATCAACTGGTCGTGATCGGCGGGTCGGCGGGCGGCATCGAGGTGCTCAAGGTGCTGCTCGCCGCGCTGCCCGCGCGCTTCGCGGCAGCCGTGATGATCGTCGCGCATCTGCCGCCCGATTCGCCGAGCTATCTGGTGCCGGCGATCGCGCATCGCTGCGCGCTGCCGGTGCTCGAACCCGATGCGGGGGAGCTGATTCTGCCGGGCCGCGTGTACGTCGCGCCGCCCGGTTATCACATGCTCGTCGAAGTGGACCGCACGGTCGCGCTGTCGACCGCTGCGGCGGTGCGCTTCTCGCGGCCGTCGATCGACGTGCTGTTCGAATCGGCCGCCGCGGTGTACGGCGAGCGGCTGCTTGCGATCCTGCTGTCCGGCGCCAACGACGACGGCGCGCAGGGGCTCGAATGCGTGCGCGCGCTCGGCGGCGCCGCGTGGGTGCAGGACCCCGGCAGCGCCGGTGCACCGGAGATGCCGCGCGCGGCGATCGAGCGCGGCGCGGCCGACGCCATCTACAATCCCGAAACCCTGGCGAAGCGCCTTGCCGCGCTGCCGACTTCCCTCTGAACCGGTGCCATGACGAACTCACCAGTGAACATCCTGATCGTCGACGACATCGTCCACAACATCACCGCGCTGGAAGCGTTGCTCGCGCGGCCCGACGTCGCGGTGCTGGTCGCCGACTGCGGCACCGCCGCGCTCGATCTGCTGCTCAAGCACGAAGTCGCGCTGGCGATTCTCGACGTCAATATGCCCGGCATGAACGGCTTCGAGCTGGCCGCGCTGATGCGCGGCAGCCCGCGCACGTCGCACGTGCCGATCATCTTCCTGAGCGCGACCGCGCAGGACGCGTCGCGCACGTTCCGTGGCTATGAGGCGGGCGCGGTCGACTTCCTGTACAAGCCGTTCGATCCGCGCATCCTGCAGTCGAAGGTCGACGTGTTCGTGCAGCTGGAGCAGCAGAAGCGCGAGCTCGCCGCGCAACTGGTGACGACGCGCCAGATGCTCGAAGCGAACGAGATGCTGATGGCGGTGCTCAGCCACGATCTGCGCACGCCGCTCGGCGCGGTGCTGGCGTCGGCGGAATACCTGATGCGCACGGCCGCCGACGAGCAGGCCGCAACCGTCGCCGCGCGCGTGAAGAACAGCTCCCTGCGCATGGCGCGGATGGTCGATCAGCTGCTGAACCTCGCGCGCCTGCAGGGCGGACGTCTGCCGTTGCAGCCGCGCTCGATCGAACTCGCGACGCTGTGCCGCTCGGTCATCGACGAATTCGCATCGCAGAAGAGCGGCAAGCAGATCGTGTTCACCTGCACCGGCAAGACGGCCGGCGCGTGGGATACCGATCTCGTGTGGCAGGCGGTGTCGAATCTCGTCAGCAACGCGCTCCATCATGGCGCGCCGGAGGGCGATATCGGCGTGGAGGTCGATGGCGACGCCGAGGATTGCGTGCGCCTGAAGGTGTCCAATCGCGGCACGATTCCGGCGGAGGTGTTTCCGCATCTGTTCAAGGCGTTCGTGTCGAACGGCAACGGCGCGCGCTCGCGCGAAGGGCTCGGGCTCGGTCTGCATATCGTGCAGGAGATCGCGCGCATGCATGGCGGCGGCGTCAGCGTCGTATCCACGGACGAGTCCGGCACGACCTTTACGATCGAATTGCCGCGGACGGTGGCGTTGCAGCGGGGGTCGTTTACCCGGCGATAAAGCATCGCCAGGCCGGCGATCACGCCGGTAGGCCAGCGCCGCGTGCCCGCTGTGCTACGCTTGCCGCAACCCAATTCACGCAGCGCAAGCACGAATCCCCATCATGCGTTCCTGGCGCCTCGCATCACCGCAGCGCAGCGGTCAGATCAGCACCGCGCGCGCCACCGACCTCGTCATGGCGATCTCCCATCCGGATGCCGACGCGCTCGCCGCGAGCATTCTGCTGACGGTTGGCGAATCGTTGTCGCTGCCCGTCTCGCAGTGCACGATCTTCGCGTATGAGTTCGACGCGCGACCCCGTACGGTGTCGGCGGCCGACCATCGCGGCGGGCACTTTCTGCGTGACGTCGCCGAACGCTACGCCGCGCATTTCTATGCGCTCGACGGCAATCGCGCGATCATCGGTCAATCGAACCACAGCCGGCGCACCGCTTCGCGCGATGCGCTGGTGCTGCATCAGCAGCGCGGCGACGAAATCGAAAACGAAGCGTACCGCGCGGCCTGCTACTCGCAGCCGAACGTATCGGACCGGCTGTCGTTGCTCGTGCAGCCGGCGGATAGCGTGTGGCTGTCGATCAACCTGTATCGCGACCGCGCGTACGGCGTGTTCGCGCCGGGCGAACTGGAGCGGATCGAAAGCGTCGCGCCGCTGTTCGCGCATGCGGCGAAGGGCCAATACGCGCTGAACGGGCAACATCAGCAGGGCACCGGTGCGGCGATGCTCGCGCGCGTGCGGCGCGCATGTCCGACTCTGACGCCGCGCGAGCTCGACGTGTTGCGTGGCACGCTCGATGGCGCGAGCGCGGCCGAGATCGCCGGGCAGATGGGCGTGAAGCCGGCGAGCGTCGTCACGTACCAGAAGCGCGCGTACGCGCGGCTCGGGATTTCAAATCAGCGACAACTGTTCGCGCTGTGTATGCAGCCCTAGCTGCACATCTGTCGAAACTCGCGCCGAAGCGCGGCGCGTCGCATCGCGCTTCGAGTCCGCTTCAACTGCGCTTACCCCGCGCCTCGGCCTGCGTCTCCCGATCCCAACGTTTCAACCACGGCATCACGAAATCCGCGAAGCCGTCGGCCGATGGCGACAGCGCACGCTCGGTCGACCGATACACGCACACCTCGCGAATCGTTTCAGGATCGACGATGCGCTTCATCACGAGCCCGAAGGTCCGCGCGAGCGGTGCGACATAGGCTGGCGCGAGCGTGACCGCCAGCCCTCGCGCGGCGAGGCCGAACGCGGTGGTCACGTTGTCGACGACATCGACGGGAATGATGCGCGCCTCGACCGGCAGATTGGCGAGCATCTGGTCGACCGCGCGCTCGTGGTCGCGGCCGGTCGCGACGATCGGCACGTCGCGCAGATGCTGCCACTGCACGCGGCGGCGCGCGGCGAGCGGATGCGCGGCCGAGCACCACATGACCCACGGACTCGCGAACGCGGGCTCGGAGCGCACGCGCGGCCCGCTTTGCCGATCCGGGCCGATCGCGAGATCGATGTCGCCGCTCTCGACGCGCTCCACCAGTTGCTCGACCACGGTATCGCAGACGCGCACGACCACCTTCGGTTTGTCGCGCGCGTATTCGGCGATCGCCGCGGGCAGCGCCGTCGACGCGATGACGAGCGGCGCGCCGACCCGCACGATGCCGGCCGCGCGGTTGCGGATATCGTCGGCGGATTGGGCGGCTGCGCGCACGTGGCGCAGCACCGATTCGGCCGACGCCAGAAAGTCCTGCCCCGCGCTGGACAGCGCGACGCGCCGCGTGGTGCGATCGAACAGCCGGAAGCCGAGCTCCGTTTCGAGTTCGGCAAGCAGCTGGCTGACCGCCGACGAGGTCAGCCCGAGCCGCTGCGCCGCCGCGCCGATGCTGTGCAGATCGACGATGGCGAGGAACGCTTCGAATTGACGGATCGTGACGCGGGTAAGAGGCATACGATCGATTCTAAAGAAAAACTTACGAATCATGAAAAATCGATTGATTGTGCGCGGCGCGTCGACGACCGACACTCGTGCGGGTCGACTTGGCCCGGCAAACCCGCTTAGACTCAAGGTTTGCCCTGTCGTCCCGCGGCGCGCGGACGACCGCTACAACAGGCCTGCAGAGGCCGTCTTCAAGGACCCGTCATGTTCGACCATATTCCCGCCTATCCGGGCGACCCGATTCTGAGCCTGAACGAAGACTTTCAGCTGGACCCCCGGCCGAACAAGGTCAACCTCAGCATCGGCATCTATTTCGACGACGCCGGCAAGCTGCCGGTGATCGACGCGGTGCGCCGCGCCGAAACCGCGCTGCTCGACGCGATCGGCCCGCGCTCGTATCTGCCGATGGCGGGTCTGCCGCTCTATCGCGACACCGCGCAGGCGCTCGTGTTCGGCGCCAGCAGCGCGGCGCGCGCCGAAGGCCGGATCGCGACGCTGCAAACGCTCGGCGGCTCGGGCGCGCTGAAGGTCGGCGCCGATTTCCTGAAGCGCTATTTCCCCGGCTCGCAAATGTGGATCAGCGATCCGAGCTGGGAAAACCATCGCGTGGTGTTCGAAGGCGCGGGCCTCACGGTCAACACCTATCCGTACTACGACCCGCAAACGGGCGGCCTGCGCTTTGCCGAAATGCTCGCCGCAATCGACGCGCTGCCGGAAAAGAGCATCGTGCTGCTGCACGCGTGCTGCCATAACCCGACGGGCGTCGATCTGAGCCCGCCGCAATGGGCGGAACTGGTGCCGGTTTTGCAGCGCCGCAAGCTGATCGCATTCGTCGACATGGCCTACCAGGGTTTCGGCGCGGGCCTCGAAGAAGACGCCGCGCCGGTGCGCCTGCTCGCCGACGCGAACGTGCCGCTGATCGTCGCGAACTCGTTCTCGAAGAATTTCTCGCTTTACGGCGAGCGCGTCGGCGCGTTGAGCGTGGTCTGCAAGAGCGCCGACGAAGCGGCGCGCGTGGCGGGCCAGCTGATGTCGGCGGTGCGCGCGAACTACAGCAATCCGCCGACGCACGGCGCGCGCCTCGTCGCCAACGTGCTCGCCGATGCGACGCTGCGCGCGTCGTGGGAAGCCGAGCTCGGCGCGATGCGCGAGCGCATTCTGGCGATGCGCAAGGTGATCCACGCCGGGCTCGACGGACGCGTCGATGAAGTGATGCGCGCGCGCTATGTCGCGCAGCGCGGCATGTTCACGTATACGGGCCTGTCCGAAAGCCAGGTCGAGCGTCTGCGCAACGAATACGCGGTGTATGTGCTGCGCTCGGGCCGCATGTGCGTCGCCGGGCTGAACGCGCGCAACGCGGACTATGTCGCGTCGTCGATCGCGGCGGTGGTGTCGGGCGCCTGAAGCGCTCCCGCGCTCGGGCCGCTGTTGCGGCACGCGTGAATATGATGTGCGGCGCGCACGGGCGCGCCGTCACAACGACAATTTTGGAGACACCGACGATGGCCACGACCCTCGAAGCGCAACCGGCGAGCCCGCCCAGGTCTGCCGTGATGCATCCGGACGAATGGCAGGCGCGCGTGCAACTCGCCGCCTGCTACCGGATTTTCGATCTGCTCGGTTGGACCGAGATGATCTACAACCACATCACGCTGCGCGTGCCCGAAAGCGTCAGCGGCCCGGAGCGCCAGTTCCTGATCAATCCGTTCGGGCTGCACTACAGCGAAGTGACCGCGAGCAATCTGGTGAAGATCGACGCGCAGGGGCGTGTGCTCGACGGCTCGCCGTATCCGGTGAATCCGGCTGGCTTCGTGGTGCATGCGGCGATTCACGAGGGCTTGCCCGACGCGCACTGTGTGATGCATACGCATACGACGGCGGGCGTCGCGGTCGCCTGCCTCGAAGAGGGCCTGCAACAGACCAACTTCTATAGCGCGCAGTTGCACGACCGGATCGCGTATCACGACTTTGAAGGCATCACGATTCATGCGGAAGAGGGGCCGCGGCTGCTCGCGCATATCGGCGACAGACAGGCGGTGATCCTGCGCAACCACGGTCTGCTATCGTGGGGCCGAACATTGCCGCAGACCTTCGCGATTCTGTGGACGCTGAATCGCGCGTGCGAAGTCCAGGTGGCGACGTTCTCGATGGGCCGCGCTCGGCCGGTGCCGGAGGAGGTCGCGATTCGCTGTTCGCGCGACGCGCTGCAGTTCGATCCGCGCCACGGCGCCGGACAGGACGTGTTCGATGCGCTGGTGCGGCGGGTCGACCGGATCGATGCGAGTTTCCGGCAATGATTGAAGCCACGCGTAAACGAGAGCGCGACAATCAACGCTGCAATAATCACAGCAACAGGCAAGGATTCAGGCGATGAAAGTAGCGATCTACGGCGCCGGCTCGATCGGCGGCTGGATGGGAGTGAAGCTCGCGCAGGCGGGGCATCGGGTCAGCGTGGTCGCGCGCGGCGCGACGCTCGACGCGGCGCGCCAGCATGGTTTGCGGCTGATCGAAGGCGGCGTGATCTACGCCGAGCAGGTGAAGGCGAGCGACAAGCCGGCCGATCTCGGCGTGCAGGAACTCGTCGTGATCGCGGTGAAGGGCCCGGCGATGGCGACCGTGGCCGCGCATATCAAACCGCTGCTCGGCCCCGAGACGATCGTGCTGACGGCGATGAACGGCGTGCCGTGGTGGTTCTGCGACGGCCTGGGCGGCGAACTCGCCGGCCAGCGCCTGAAGACGATCGATCCCGACGGCGCGATCACCGCCGCGATCCCGGCCGCGCAGACGGTCGGCTGCGTCGTGCATGCCAGTTGCCTGATCGACGCGCCCGGCGTGATCCGGCATCACCAGGGCAACGTGCTGATCGTCGGCGAGGCGTCGGGCAAGCCGAGCGAGCGTGTCGAGCTGCTCGCCGCGCTGTTGCAGGCGGCGGGCTTCCATGCAACGGCTTCGGCGCAGATCCAGCGCGACGTGTGGTTCAAGCTGTGGGGCAACATGACGATGAACCCGGTCAGCGCGATCACCGGCGCAACGACCGACCGGATCCTCGGCGACGAACTCGTGCGCGGTTTCGTCACGCACATCATGCTGGAGGCGAAGGAAATCGGCGCGCGCTTCGGCATCCCGATCGACCAGGCGCCCGACGACCGTCACGCGGTCACGCTGAAACTCGGCGCGATGAAGACATCGATGTTGCAGGACGTGCAGGCCGGCAAGGCGGTCGAACTCGATGCGCTGGTCGGCGCGGTGCGCGAACTCGGGCAACTGACGCGCGTGCCGACGCCCTATACGGATGCGTTGCTCGGACTCGCGCGGCTGCATGCGAGTACGTTGGGCTTGTATCCGAGGCAGTGAGGTTGTCGTTAAGCCCTCGGTTCGAAGAACGAAGAAACGCCGCGCGTTGACCGCGCGGCTTTTTTTGGGGTAACGAATTATCGAGGAATGGTGAGAAGCGTAAACACGTCAAGGTTACGTTTGACGTGCGCCTGCTACCAGATCAAGCCGGGGTTTTTTGGGATGATGACTTGATGCACAATCGCGCTTCCTCAACTGACTGTGAGGCACGATGACTTCACTTTCTGACGGCTCTCATCGCGACATTCGCGAAAGGCGACACGGACAGTTCTTTTGGTGGAGCCTGAACAAATCGTTCTACCTTCACATCGAGTCTCCCCATATGTTGGACGTTGACCGGTGGTTCCATTTTGCATTGCGGGCCCGCGAACCCCGCGAGACACTCAGCGACATCATGCAGGGCATGGCGGAGGCGCACGCAGCGTGGCTGCAATACGCCCCCTCCGTGCTGCTGTCCCATCAGTCGCACGAATTGCGCGACATGCTCGGCCGAAGCAATAACGTCTTTCACATGAACAGGATGAACGACCATGCTGTAGCAAAGGCCCTCTACAACGAAGTGAAGAACGGTAGCCTGCTCTTTGTGCCTGACCGGGACGAGATGCGCAAGTGTGTGCGGGCGATACGGGAGCAGCGGGAAAGGAGTTCCACGGCAGCGTCCGCGCGCGCACAACAACCGGCCGACGCCGACATCGCCAGCTCGCTCTATGGCAACAGCCCAGGCGTGCCGCAAAATCTCGGCGGTGCACAACCGTTCGTCTACAAGCCGGATGCGTTGAGCGATGACATTGAACAGCTCGCGAAATCGACGAACAACCCTCGCTATGCTGCAAAGATGCTTGGGTATCACCAGGACACTTTCGGGGAAATTCTCCACAGGTTCAAGCCCGACAACGGGCTTGGGCCTGCCGATAACGTCATCTGGCATGACAACGGCGATGTGTATTTTAACGGTGACTACATCGCAAACTTTCACGATTGGGCTAACTAACTGGGGGCCGCCAATGACAAATCTCCCTCTTGCATACGCGACGTTTCACGTTATGGGCGATGCAGTCGAGCCCACTTTCTGGACAGAGTATTTTGGATTGTCGCCCGACACGGCCATAGCGAAAGGAGAGCCCTTTGTGACGCCATCAGGGCGTCTTGGCGGTCCCGGACGTGTCGGCTTGTGGGGCGTGAGCAGCAAGCGGCACGTACACAGCGATGACCTCAGCCCGCATCTTCGCTATCTCACCCAAAGACTAAATCTTACTCGCGGCGATCTTCCAAAAGTCGTCGCCGAAAAAGGCGTGAGACTTCGCTTTTTCTGCTACTGGCGCAATCAAAGCGGAGATCGCGCGCCGGATATTCCACAGGATATCCGCGCGATGATGGAAGCCCTCGGCGGGACCATCGAGATTGACGAGTACCGCGATTGACGACGCAGACGCGACTCAGAATGATCCACCCGTTACCGCCTCCAGGGAGGCGGTTTCTTTTACCCGCGCCAGGCCGTGGCGGCAGCCGGCAGCTTCGCCGCTTCGATCAACGACAACGCGCGCCGCGAGTCGTCGAGTTCGGTCAGGCACAAGAGCGCGAGGCGCGCGAGATACAGCGACGCCTGCGCCTCGCCTTCGTGGGTCAGCGTGTTGCACAGCGTCGTATAGACGAGGTCGAGATCGGAATCGGTCATGATGTCGAAGGTCCTTGCGCGTTAGTTCTGCTGTGTCAGCGTGGCATCGAGCGCGCGCAGAACGGCCACCGCGCTGCCGTTGCGCCAGCGCGCGAGCACGTGGCCGTCGGGGCGGATCAGATAGACGGTGCCGGGCCGTGCGCCGAGCATGTCGTGCAGGCGGCCGGTTGGGTCGATCGCTCGCGGGCTGTTTGCCGATTGCGCTTCGGCCGTGACGATGTCGATCACGTTGAACGGAATGTCCCGGCTGGCTAGCGTGCTTTGCAGTTGCCGCCACGCGTCACCATCGTTCGCGTGGTCTGCGTCGAAGCGCAGCGCCGTGAAGCACGGTCCGAGCAGATCGGTTAGATGAATGCCGAGCCGTGCGCCATCTTGCGATTGTTTGAGCAGCCTGCCCTCGGTCAGCACGGTACCCGGCGCGGGGCCGCGATCGAACGCATCGGCTCCGTCGCCTGCGAAGTTCAGCGGCGATTGCCGATACGCGATCGCATGCGTCTGGCGCGGATTGATCAGCGGCCGCACCGCCGCATGCCGCTCGGCGAGCCCGAGCACGGCCGTGCGCAGCAAGTCGAACGCGAAGGTCGGCGGCGCCATGAATTCGGTACTTTTCATGCCGTAGCTCAGGTTCTCGCGCGCCGCGTACACACGTTCGTCGCTATAGCTATCGAGCAGCACTGACGACGCGCTCCCATTGATCACGCAGCCGAGCTTCCAGCCGAGATTGTCGGCGTCGTCGATGCCGGAGTTCGCGCCGCGCACGCCGAAGATCGGCACCAGATGCGCGGCGTCGCCCGCGAATAGCACGCTGCCATGCCGATAGCGTTCGAGCGTCAGCGCATTGGCCTTGTAGATCGTGATCCAGATCGGCGACCATGCGCCGGCTTCGCCCATCGAGTCGAGCAAGTTTTGCACGCGCGGTATCACGTTCTCGGGCAGCACGGCGGCGTCGGGGTCTTCGTCGTCGCGTAACTGATAGTCGATGCGCCACACGTTGTCAGGCTGCTTGTGCACGAGCACCGTCGAGCCCGGATTCGACGGCGGATCGAAGTACGCGAGCCGTTCGGTCGCGCGCGTGCTGTCGAGTTCGATATCGACGATCACGTAGCGGCCTTCGTAGGTCGTGCCTGTGAGCTTCAGCCCGAGCAGGTCGCGGATCGTGCTGCGTCCGCCGTCGCAGGCGACGACCCACGCAGCGTCCATCTGCCAGCTTTTGCCTTGCGGATCGGCAGGATCGGCGCTGCGCAAGGTCAAGGTCGCGCCGCCCTGCGCCCGTTGCTCGAGGCCCGTCACACGCGTTTGCCAGCGCACGTCGATCAGATCGGCGTGCCGTTCGATCTCGTCGAGCAGCAACTGCTCGATCTGATACTGCGCGATATTGATCATCGGCGGCAGCGACTGCTCGTCGTCCTGATGCATCGCGAAGCGGAACACCTCGGTGTCGCGATAGAAACTGCGCCCGCCGGTCCACGCCAGCCCCTTTTGCAGAAAACCGTCGACGACGCCCAGCCGCTTGAAGATTTCGAGGCTGCGTCGCGAGATGCAGATCGCGCGGCTGCCGGTGCACACGCTGTCGTCGGCCTCGATCAGCACCGAGCGCACGCCCTGGCGCGCGAGTGCAAGCGCGAGCGTCATGCCGACCGGACCGCCGCCGACGATCGCGACGGCGCGCGCTTGTGGATCGCGTCCGTCGATGAGCGGCGGCACCACGGCCGGATAGCGGCGCGGGGCGAACGGATAGGGCTTGAACGGGCGGGTCATGCGTGTCTCCAGTTTGCTTGCGTTATCGGTGCAGTATGCGTCGGCGTTCGCGCGCGGCTGTCCTCATTTTGGGTACGACGCCGCGCGCGAGCGTGATGAGTGGTAGAGACCTGGACCTTCGCCGCTCGTTAGCCGCCCAGACAGGCGCGCAAGCTCCGCGCGAGGTGGCCCGCTTCACCTGCATCGGCGATGTTTGCGAAGCCCATCACAACGCCACGCGACGTGCTACGCGTGCGACCATTCGCGTACCAGACCGAGAGCGGCAGAACGGCGAGCCCCGCTTCGCGGGCGCGCGCCGCAACCGCGACGTCGTCGACCGGGCCATCAGGGCCCTCGACGAACTGTGCCGCGAACTGGATTCCCCCTGGCGGCAGTTCGACGATCAGCCGTTCGCCGAACGCCTGCTCCAACGCGCGCACGATCAGCACGCGCCGCTCGGCGTATAACGCACGCATGCGCTTCAGATGTCGCGCAAAATGCCCCCGCTCGATGAAGTCGGCCAAAGCGGCCTGCAACAGGGTTGGCGATCCGGCGTTCATGCTGCGCGCCACCCGCCCGACGCGCTCGACGGCCCGCTCCGGCACCACCGCATACGCGAGCCGCAAGCCGGGAAACATCACCTTGCTGAATGTGCCGCAGTAGATCACGTGATCGCGACGATCGAGGCTCTTCAATGCCGGCAATGGCCGGCCCAGATAGCGGAACTCGCTGTCGTAATCGTCTTCGACGATCCAGCTGGACGCTTGCTCTGCCCAGCCCAGCAACGCCATGCGTCGGGGGAGCGATAACGTGTGCCCGAGCGGGCTCTGGTGCGACGGCGTGACCAGCGCGAAGCGCGCCTGCGGATCCAGCCGTGTGCCGTGTTCGACGTCGATCCCATCTTCGTCCACCGGCACTGCGACGAGCCGCACGCCGGTTTCGGCGAGAAAACCGCGCGCGAGCAGATAGCCCGGATCTTCGTACCACACGCTGTCGTTCGGGCGGGCGAGGCTGCGCAACACGAGCTCGAGCGTCGCACGGTAGCCGCCCGTCACGAACACCTGGTCCGGCAGGCAGGTCACCCCGCGCGACAGCCCAAGATACGTGGCGATGTGTTCGCGAAGCGGCCGGTAGCCGACAGGATCCGGGTACGCGAGCATCGCGCGCTCGCCGCTGCGCGCGCGATGCGAAACGAGACGATTCCAAACCTTGAGCGGAAACGCGTCAAGCGCGGGCAGCCCGGGTTGCAACGGCCGGGGCTCACCGCTCATGGCGGCGGCAATGGCAAGCTGGCGCGGCGCCGGTCGAGCGCCGTGCGATTCGGCTGGCGTCTGAGCTGCGGCAGCCGCTTTAACGCTCTGCGTGCTGTTCGAACTCTTTGTGCTTTGCGTACGCGAGCGCGTCACTGAAGCGGGCAGCGAGGGCGACACGAACGTGCCAGCCGCACCGCGCATCTGGAGGTAGCCTTCGTCGACGAGGACCGTATACGCCAGTTCAACCGTGCCGCGCGCCGTGTTCAGTTGCGTAGCGAGGCTGCGCAGCGCGGGCACGCGATCGCCTGGACGCAGATGCCCTGCGGCGATCGCGGTTCTGAAGCGCGCGCAGATCTGCAGGTAGATCGGCAACTGGAGCTGCCGATCGATATCGACGGTGAATGCGGTAGGCGATACGGTCATCACAGTCTTGCCGGCGAGCAGACCGGAATCAGGATGTCCTGGTCCGATCGACAATTCTTGGCACTTTTCGATAGTTCATGATCTTCTCACAATAGCCTCACACGATGCGACGGCGGCGAGTTCTTTGCCGCGATGCAACGGCCGCCAGTCGCCTGCCCGTGTCAACTGACTCTGATCCGGAGAATGTGCCATGAAGATCGTCGTAATCGGTGGTTCCGGCCTGATCGGCTCGCGCCTCGTCACGCTGCTCGGCGAGGCGGGTCATGAGGCACTTGCTGCGTCGCCGCGTACCGGTGTGAACGCCGTGACGGGGGAAGGTCTGAGCAACGCGCTAGCGGGCGCGGACGTCGTAGTGGATGTGGCGAACGCGCCTTCCTGGGAGCCTCAGGCGGTGCTCGACTTTTTCCGCACCTCGACGCGCAACCTCGGCAAAGCCGAAGTGGCTGCAGGGGTACGCCATCACGTCGCGCTTTCCATCGTCGGCTGCGACCGCACGCCGGAAAATGCGTATTTCGTTGCCAAGGTCGCGCAGGAAGAGGCGATTGAAGCGGCGGGCGTGCCCTATACGATCGTGCGCGCGACCCAGTTCATGGAATTCATCGGCGCGATTGCTGATTCCGGCACAGAAGGCGGGACGGTGCGCGTTGGGGACGGACTGTTCCAGCCGATAGCCGCGGACGACGTCGCAGCGATCCTCGCGCAGGTCGCTCTCGCCACGCCACTGAACGGCACAGTCGATATCGCGGGCCCGGACCGTGAACCGTTTGCCGCCATCATCAGACGTTATCTGAAGTCCGTCAGCGACCCGCGCCCTGTTGTGACGGATCAGGGTGCGCGCTATTACGGCGGCCGCGTCGAGGAGCAGTCGCTCGTACCGCTCGGCGAGGCGCGGATCGGCCGCGTGAGCCTGGACGAGTGGCTGGCGCAAACTGAAGAGGGGTGATGTCAGGTCGATGCGAAAGCAGAATCAGCATGTCCGCGTTTTGCTTGATATTGCGCTCGGCCCTTCTGGCGGCCAGCGCAAGCCCGTTATTAGCGTGAACAGGCCCTGGCGATCGAGTACGCGAGGAAAGGGATTCGCGTGAATGCGGTCGCGCCGGGGATCATCAAGTCGCCGATGCACGCGCCGGAAACACATGAGGCGCTGGGCGCCTTTCATCCGCTGGGGCGCATGGGCGAGATGAGCGATATCGTCGACGCGATTCTCTTCCTTGATTCGGCACCGTTCATCACGGGAGCAATTCTGCACGTCGACGGCGGGCAGAGCGCCGGTCGCTAGCCTTCCCCGGGTACCGTGAGCCGGTGCCCTTTCGTATCCCGATAGCGAATACAGCATTCGCGAGGTCCCGGGATCGTGCGTTGCACCTTCGCACTTCAGGCGCGCAAAGGCCTTAATCCTGTGCGCACTTCATTCGCGAAGATCATCGGTTCTTCCCATGCCGCGAAGTGCCCGCCCGTTTCGGGCTTGTTGAAGTAAATCAGGTTGTGATAGGCCTTTTCGGTCCAGCTCTGCGGCGCCTGGTAATTTTCTCCCGGAAACGCGCTCACAGCGGCAGGCACATTGACGTCGGCCGCGAGGAAGAAGTTCGCGTGCGATTCCCAATAGAAGCGCGCCGCCGAAACCCCCGTATTGGTGAGCCAATAGAGTGTGATGTCGTCGAGTACGTCATCGCGGGTTAGCGCGCCTGCCGAATGACCGTTGACGGGATGTCCGAGCACGGCCGCGCTCAATGCCGCAGCAGGCTGCCCGTAGCCATCGCCGTGGTCGAGCAGCCACGACGCCAGCGCGACGGGCGAGTCGGCGAGGCCGTACAGCGTCTGCGGGCGTGTACCCATTTCGAACGCGTAGCCGCGCTTCTTCTTGAAGTTGGCGCTCAACTGTACATAGGCGTGCTGCTCCTCGTCCGATAAGCCGGCAGGCATCGCGTCGCCCGCGGCCAGCGACTTCAGAATTTCTGCGGGAACGGAAGCAGGGAAGTTCACGTGGATGCCCATCAGTTCGGGCGGCGCCTGTTTGGCCATGACGTTCGTCACGATGCCGCCGAGATCGCCGCCCTGTGATGCGAAGCGCTCATAGCCGAGCCGCTTCATCAACGTGACCCACGCGCGGGCGGTGCGCTCCGGACCCCAGCCCGTGGTGGCAGGTCGCGCCGAAAAGCCATAACCAGGCAATGATGGAATCACGAGATGAAAGGCATCCGAAGCCGGCACGCCATACGCAGTAGGATCGACGAGCGGGTCGATGATCTTGAACTGCTCGATCACCGAGCCGGGCCAGCCGTGCGTCACGATCAACGGCATCGCGTTGTCGTGCTTCGAGCGCACATGGAGGAAATGGATATCGAGTCCGTCGATCTCGGTGACGAACTGCGGATACGAGTTCAGCCGCGCCTCGCATTTGCGCCAGTCGTAGCCGGTCGCCCAGTATTGCGCGAGCCCCTGAATGGTGGCGAGCTGAATACCCTGCGATTCGTCGGCAACCGTCTCACGATCCGGCCAGCGTGTGGTCTTGATGCGATGCCGCATGTCGACGAGCTGCGAGTCGGGAACGTGAACGTGGAACGGGCGAATCGCGGACTTGTCGCCGTTCGCGGGTTCCGTGATTTTGCCGACTGCCGGGTTCGTATCTGCGAAGGCGAGTCGGCTCAGCGAGCCCGCGGCGAGCGCCGCGGCGGCCATACCGACGAAGTGTCGGCGCGATGAGGATTGGGGCGTGTCTTTTGACATGGAAAACATCTCCTGCGTTGATCAGCCTGTTGCGTTGCGGGCGAAGTCTGCGACGTGCAGCTTCACGAAGTGCGGCGCGGCGTTCCGCTCGCGATCGGCGTATTTGAGAGGATGAACGTATCCCGTTCGTGTCCAAAAGCTGGTTATTTGTAAGCGTGCGTATCCCGATCTTATTTGCAAATAAGTTGGGATACAAAGGGAAGATGCGGGGAGAGAGGGAGGGCAGAGACGAGGACGGTGGCGTGATGTGGCGAGGCCTCAGCCGGTTTTGCTGGCTGATTCGGCTTTCATATTCTTCGCCGCGCCCCGCGAAAACCGCATTTGATATTCGCTCGGGGACAATCCGGTCTTGCGCTTGAACAATTGCCGAAATGTGCTGCTATCGCCATAACCGACACGTTGACTCACCGCCTCGAGCCCAATTGGCCGCGTTTCCAGCAAGCGTTTTGCGACCTCGACGCGCAGATTTTGCAGATACGTCAACGGTGCCAGCCCGACCGCTTCCTTAAAACGGCGATTGAGCGTGCGTTCGCTGACAGCAAGCGACGCTGCCAGATCGCTCAAACGGAATCCCTGCTGCAACGTAGCCTCCATCTGCTGCTGGGCGCGCGCGACGAGCGTGTCGGTATGCCCATGTTCGTCGAGAAGCGTTGCAAAGGAAGCCTGCGAAGTCCGGTTCATGTCGATCAGCAGCGCCTTCGCGGTCATCGCGGCGAGTTTTTCGCCGGCGAATGTTTCCACGAGCCGCACGGCGAGATTCAGATACGACGTCACGGACCCGCCAGAGATGATGCCGTCCTGCTCGATCAGCAGTTCCTGTGCGCGAACTTCGACACGCGGATAGCGGCGCCCGAAGTCCGACGCTCTCGCCCAGTGCGTCGTTGCGGCGCGGCCATCCAGCAGGCCGGCCTCGGCGAGCAGATAATTGGCCGTGCAATAAGCCGCCAGCACGGCGCCGGCCTTGCGTTGGCGCCGCAGCGCGGAAGACAGCTCGTTCAACTGCTCGCGGCGCCCTATGAACTCGTCGATGTTCGAGAAAAACGGTGCCGTCAGCAGAACGGCATCCGCCCGTTTGCGCGGGTCGATCTTTCCGTCGACGTGAACGGTCTGACCCGACGCAGCCGTGACGGGATGTCCGTCGAGTGATTCCACCCGCCATACGAACACGGGCGCGGATGTCGTGCCCGCTCCAGCCTTGCGAGTATGGAACCGATTGGCCGCGCTGAAGACGTCAACAGGGCCCGCGACGCCGGACGCGAGGATTCCGTCATAGACCCAGATGCGGATGATGGCCATTTGCGTGTCTGAAATTCCCTGAATAATGGCGATGCTGCCACTTCTGGCCGCACCAGTAAACCCCGATCATGGCCACATCCAATGAACTGAAAGCAGGAGCAGAACCATGCCAATGATCGATGCACTGTGGCCCGAGGACGCCTTGACGCCCGAGTCCGAAGCTCGCCTCGTCAAGGAACTGACCGACATCCTGATCGAGGCGGAAGGGTACGATCCCGCCAGTCCGCTCGCCCAGCGTGTCACCGTGTTCCATCTTCATCGGCCTGCGGCGATCTACATCGGCGGTGAACGCACGAACACGATCCGCTACCGGATCATTCCGTCTGCACCTGAGGGGCAATACACCGACGAATCGCGCCGCTCGCTCGTCAGACAGGTCACGGAAGCAGTGGCGCGCGCGGAGAACCGGCCGTTCGACGACGTCGCGCCGCGCGTCTGGGTCTTCCCAACCGAGATACCGGATGGCGCCTGGGGGACGCGCGGCGCGATCTGGATGCTGCCCGATATTCATGCGCTGCTGGCGGGCGAGTCGGAGCGCGACGCGGGCGTTGGACGGCTTGCGCGACGCCGCCTCGAAAAAGCGCGCATCACGCTCGAAGCATTGCTCGATGCCGCTGGCGCTGGCAGCACGAGCAAACCATAACCGGAGCGCCCAGCATGAAATTCAACGACACAGCCCCCGTCATGGCATCCGCTGGCGCTCCGCCGCTCTGGCTAACGAGCCTCGCTGAAAACGCGACGCTCGAAGCCTCCGTGCTGAAGCGTCCGATCGAAGGACGAGCCGATATTCTCTCCGTGATCAAACACGCGGTCTCGCTGTACGAATTCCAGCATCACAGCTACAAGGGCACGATTGGCGACGGTTTATATATGGAATCCTATCGCTCGCAGATCCAGGGGGTGCCGATCGAGACGGTGGTCGTCGCGCATATGAACGGGCAAGGCGAGACGGAGTCCGTGGTCATCAATCATCGCCCACTCAATGCGATGCTGCTGTTTTCGAAACTGATGGGGGAGTGCGTCGAAGAGCGCTTCCGCGATTGCTATCTGACGGGACCGGAAGCAGCGGCGCTGAATATGTTCAGCCGCTGTTCGGAGCCGAATGATGAAACGGCTTTTTCCTGATTTGACAACAGCGTCCGTGCTGGTCGCTTCTGCTGGAGTTTCCATGGCGCATACCACTCAGATGCCAACCACGCCAACCACGAAGATATTGGCGATTGGCACCTTTCCGCCGGACACGGACATGCAACTTGTCCAACACTTCCTTCCGAGCGAGGCTCGCGAGACGGCGCAGCTCTACCTCGAGGGCAAGATTGATCAGTGGTATTCACTGCAAGACCGGGCTGGGGTGGCATTCATCCTGAACGTTACCGACGTAACTCAAGCGCATGAAATGCTTGAGGCCCTTCCTTTAGGGAAAGCGCACTTGATGACATTCTCACTGCTCCCAATTGGCCCACTGAAGCCGTTGAGTAAGCTTTTGAATTCGCCTTCCCCCCAGCAATGAAGTGCAATTTACCTGGCGCAATTTCGCACTAAAACGGGAACCACGATCATGTTCAAACCTGTAACGGAGACGACAGTCTTCTCCGCGGTAACTGCGGGCATTTCAGCATGCAGCATTGTGCCCACGTCATCCTCGTCGGCGCCGAAGGTTGAAGTCGGCGAGGTGCAGGTCAATCCTGACATCAAGCTGCGTCATATGGTCTATCGGCCCGCGCATCCAAAGGGTACGGTACTGTTCCTGCATGGTTTCCCGGAGACGATGTATGCGTGGAAGCCGATTGCCGAATCCCTGTCCAGCGACTACGAGGTGCATGCGTTTGACTGGCCGGGCTACGGACAGTCCTCGCGTCCAGGCGCCGATCGCTTTTCCTACGCGCCGAAGGATTATGCGCATGTGCTGGAAGACTATATCCGCACTTCTGGCATCGACAGTGCGAAGCTGTTGATTTATGCGACCGATATCGGGGCCTTGCCTGCGCTGCTGGCAGCATTGGAGCAGCCGAATATCGCCAGGCAAATCATTGTTGGCGATTTTGCCCCGTTCAACCGCCCGCAGTACATGTACGACAGCCTGCAGGGCCTGAAGTCAAAGCCATCGTCTGACGCCGTCCATGCCGCGATGAACCAGAACCGTGACGAAATCCTGGCAAACACGTTCTTCCGCGGCATGTCGGCGAAGGAGCGCTACGCATTGTCCGAGGAGTTCAAGGACGATATGGCGAAAGGGTGGGGCGGTGATGTCACGTCGGCAGACGCCTTCTTCCACTATTACTCGTACTTCACCCGCGACCAGGACTCCTTCGAAGCCAACATGGCAAAGCTGAAAGTCCCCGTGAAGGTGGTGTGGGGCGAGCAGGATTTCTATATCAAGAAGGAAATGGGCGTTGAGTACGCGAACCGTAACGGTGTGAAGCTTTCGATTTTTCCTGAACTCGGCCATTTTCCGCATCTGCAAGCGCCTGAACAGACGGTGAGCGAAGTTCGGGCCGCGTTTAGCGCGGGCAATCCTGTGAGTGACTAGAGCGAGCGCGCCGTCGATGCAGAGGTGGTTTCCGATGGTTCGACTATGATTGCCGTCGACGATGATGTCATTCAGGTATCGTCGAAAACATGGATATCGGCGGCTTTGATCTCAATCTGCTGAAGGCGTTCGACGCGCTTTATGCTGAGCGTCATGTAACGCGCGCGGGACTGCGCATTGGTCTCAGTCAATCGGCGATGAGCGGAGCGCTCACCCGCTTGCGGGAACTGTTCGACGATGAACTGTTCGTTCGCGCGCCGTCGGGCATCCAGCCGACTCTGCGTGCGTGCGATCTTGCCGTTCCGATATCCGATGCGTTACGACTGATACGCCAGCGTTGAGGACTTCGCGGCTGCGTCGCATCTGCTGGTATCTCCCGAAGGCGACCGAGCGAGTCTGGTTGATCGCGAACTCGCGAACCTGGGGCTCGAAAGGCGCGTGGCCCTGAGCCTGCCGCAATTCCTGGTTGCCCCCTTCGTCATCGCCGAGACCGATCTTGTCGCGACGGTGGCCTCTCGTGTGGCCCGACGCTTCGCGGCGAGCGGGCTCGGCATCGCCGTACATCAGCCGCCGATCGGACTGCCCCGCTGGACGCTCGCGATGCTGTGGCATCGACGTTTATGCCGCTCGCTTCGCGAATACATCCTTGAACACGGGCATCGCCGAAAAGACGTTCGGCCAGCCTGCGTAAAAGGCGAGCTGCGTCAGCATTTCGGACGCCTCGTCCTTCGTCAGACCGTTGTCCATGGCACGGCCGAGGTGATACGGAATCTGCGCGACCTGACCGCTGGCAACCAGGGCGCTCACCGTGACCAGGCTCCGGTCGCGTGGAGCGAGTCCTGGACGCAGCCAAAGGTCGCGGAACAGCACATCGGTCGTGTACTGAACAACGCCGGGAGCGACCGAGCCGAAGCTTTGCTCGACCGCCTGCGCACGCTGTTGCTCTGCGACTTCGTTCAGTGGTAGCGGCTCGACCTCGGCCCGAGGGACCTGATCGATACCGATGCCACGTTCATCGAAGATACGCTTCGCGACGACAGCCGCTGCGGTCGCGTTTCCCCAGCCGGAATAGAAGGCGAGGTGCGTGATCATTTCCGAAATCTCGGCAGGCTTCACACCGCTATCCAGCGCCAACCGGAGATAGAACGGCATCTCGATGGTCTGGTTGCGGGCGATGAGCACCGACAGCGTCACGATGCTCCTGTCTCGCGGTGACAGTTGCGGCCTCTTCCAAAGGCCGCCGAGCACGGTCTGGCTCGTATAACGCGCGAATGCCGGAGAAACGAGAGTGAGATCAACTTGTGACAATGGATCTTGCATGTTTCCAGTCCTTTCGATTGAGGTACAGGCAGCGAAGAACCGCATTACACCTGCTCGCCGCTGCCGAGGTACTGCTCGTCCGTGACCTTCTCCAGCCATTCGACGTTCTTGCCGTCGAGCGCTTCCTGAATGGCGATATGTGTCATCGCGGTCGTCGAAGTTGCGCCATGCCAATGCGTGTGGCCAGGCGGGCACCAGATCACGTCACCAGCCCGGATTTCGACGCGCGGCTCGCCTTCGCACTGGGTCCAGCCACAGCCGGCCGTAACGATCAAAGTCTGGCCGAGCGGGTGGGTATGCCAGTTAGTCCGTGCTCCCGGCTCAAAAGTGACGCTCGCGCACGAAACGCGTGCCGGCGGAGGCGGAGCGTTCAGCGGGTCGAGCCGCACCGTGCCCGTAAACCATTCTTCAGGGCCTTTCTTCGAGGGCTGGGTGCCCGCACGTTTCAATTCCATGACTGTTCCTCGTCGGTATCGTCTGGGCGATATGCCACTGCAGCTAATCTAACTCCTGGTAATTGATGCGACTAGATGGCAATATCGGGATGCCCTTATGCTGTGGAGCATTAATTGAAAGAGGATTTCAACGATCTGGTCGGCTTCATGAACGTCGCGCGTGAGCGCAACTTCACGCGGGCGGCCGCGCAACTGGGAGTCTCGCAGTCGGCCTTGAGCCGGACGGTTGCCGGCCTTGAAAAGCGGATGGGCCTTCAGTTACTGATGCGCACTACCCGGAGTGTCTCGTTGACGGAGGCAGGCGAACGGCTACTGGCGGCGATTGCACCGCGCTTTCAGGAAATCGAAGCGGAGGTCGATTCTTTGCGCGCGATGACGAGCCGCCCAGGCGGAACTGTCCGGATCACGACCACCGACTACGCGGCAAACTCGTACGTTTGGCCGCGTCTGCAACCGTTGCTGCGCCAGTATCCGGATCTGAAGATTGAATTGGTCAATGACTACGGGTTAGCCGACATCGTCGCGGATCGGTACGACATCGGCGTGCGGCTAGGCGACCAGGTGGCCAAAGACATGATCGCGGTGCGAATCGCGCCTGATATGACGATGGCAATCGCGGGCTCTCCAGGCTACCTGCAATCGAGCGCACCGGCGAAGACGCCGCAGGATCTAACGCTGCACAACTGCATCAATCTTCGATTGCCGACGCGAGATTCACTGCTCCCGTGGGAGCTACGGAAGGGGCGGCGAGAACTGCAGGTGCGGGTCGAAGGGCAGCTCACCTTCAATAGTGTCTACCAGATGATGGACGCAGCGCTTGGCGGGTTTGGGCTCGCGTACGTGCCCAAAGACCTGGCTGAGGTGCATGTCCGGGCCGGGCGCTTGAATTGGGTGCTGGAAGACTGGTTTCCCACGTTCGTCGGACATCACGTCTATTACCCTGGTCGCCGCAAATCATCCCGGGCAGTCGAGCTTGTGGTGGACGCATTGAAGAGCGGTTATCAGCGCCGAGCGCAGTGACCGGCAAATGGCGATCACGACGCAGATTTTCACCACTGCGGTCACGGCGTCAGCCCACCCAGCCTCAGCCGGCGCTGGCCGTCTGCGACGGCTGCCGCATGGGCTGCCCAGCCGTCGCCGCGTGACATGCCTCGATCATCGCGCGGAACGTCGGCGACGCATGCAGCTCGCCGCCCGCGTCGAGTTCGACGCTGCCGTCCGGCGCGTCGCCGACGCCGACGCCGACCACCAGCGTCGCGCGTGGTCGCCATTCGCGCGTGCGCCGCAGCATGTTGCGCAGGTACAGCGGCGACTCGGGCGCGTCGAGCGACACGATGCAGATGATCGACGTGTCCTTGAAGCTCGGCTCGTCGGCGCGTGCGCTGCGATAGCCCGAGTGCGTCGCCATCAGCGGCGCGAAGCCCTGGCGGTTCAGCAGTTGCACGGCGATCGCGGTCGTCACTTCGTCGAACGCGCCGCGGCCGGGCACGCACAACACCGCGGCCTTGCCCGCTCCGTCCGGCTGTTGCGAGCGCATGAGCAGATCGCTGCGGTATCGCTCCGTGGCACCCGCGCCCGGCGACGCCAGATCCGGCGTCCCGGCAAGCAGCGCGCTACCCGCGTCCGCCGGTTCGGCAGGCGACAGCGAATCGCGCAGCCCTTCGGCGATATCGAGGTTCTCGACGATATCGACGAGCGCGTCGTTGATCCGCTGCAACTGGTCGGGCATCAGCACGCCGCGCTGCGCGTCGTTGCGCGCGAGCCGCAGGCCTTCGAGCGCGACCTTGTCGTAGTAGTCGATCAGCGACATCTCGCGCAGCAGCCGTTCGGCCTGCACGATCGCCTCGTGCGGATCGTCGGCGAGCAGGCGCTGATAGAAGTTCTGCGCGGGCGTCAGCGCGGGCTGATCGCCGAGCAGCACGGTCAGGAAGTTCAGCCGGTCCGCGTAGCGCCCGAGCGTGACGACGCACAGCGTGAGCGGCGTCGACAGCACGAGGCCGATCGGCCCCCACAGCCAGCTCCAGAAAATCGCCGCGACCACCACCGCGAGGGGCGACAGGCCCGAGCGATGACCGTACAGCAGCGGCTCGGCGATCTGCCCGGCGACCACGTCGACGACGATGAACAGGATCAGCGTGAGGACCGCCATCGTCCATTGCGGCTGGATCGCGGCCGCGAGAAAGAATGCGAGGATCGCCGCGATCCAGATGCCGATGTACGGCACGAAGCGCAGCAGCGCGGCGATCACGCCGAACAGCAGCGCCCCCGGCACGCCGATGATCGCGAGCCCGATCGCGATGATGCCGCCCGCGCTCAGATTCACGCCGAGCTGCGCGACGAAATAGCGTGACAGGCGCCCGGCGGCGTCGTTGATCGCGGTAGTCGTGCGGTGCAGGTCGCGCGAACCGAACAGGCTGATCAGACGGTCGCGCAAATCCTCGCGCTGCAACAGGATGAAGATAGTCACGACGAGCACGATGAAGGTCGTCTCGATCGGCGCGATGGCCGGCGTCAGCGCGCGCTGCGCGAGTTGCACCGGCGTCGGCGCGGGCTCGTGCACCTCGACCTGTTGCGGCACCTGCGGCGCGTTGCGCGCGGCGCGGCCGGTCGGGCGCGGCGGCGCGGGGCGCGATGGCGCCACGCGCTGCAGCGCGCTGGCAGCGCTGCTCATCAGGGCGTCGGCGCGGCCCACGGTCTTTTCCTGCACGGTTTCGATCTTCTGCTCGATCGCTTCCTGGTACTGCGGCAGCGCGTTCGCGAGCTGCACGAGCTGCGCGCCGATCAGCGCGCCGACCGCGAGCAGCGAGGCGAGAGCGAACAGCACCGCGATGAAGATCGACGGCAACTGGCCCATGTGCAGACGCCGCAGCATCTGCACGAGCGGCGCGAGCAGGAAGCTCAGCAGCACCGACAACGTGATCGGAATCAGTATCTCCCGCCCGAAGTACAGCCCGCACACGACCACCACGCCGGTGATCAGCGACACGAGGCCATGCAGGCCCGGCGTGCCCGGCGGGTAAACGCGGTTGGGCCGCCCTTGCGGCGGCGGTAGCGATATTTTCATGTAAGCAGAATTCCGGTTGGGACGCGTTGACGACCGAGCGGAGCACTGGTCGTCAGCAAGACAGATGCCCGAATTGTAGGTGGTTTGGCGGGAGGGGGCTCACGCGTGGCTGCGCGTTGAGTCGCTCAATGCGCTCGAGTCGTCAGCCGACATGCACCCGCAGCATCTCCAGCAACAGCGAACTCACATACAGCAACAAGCCGATAAATCCGCCGACGATCGTCCCATTGATGCGGATGTACTGCAGATCCTTGCCGATATTCATCTCGACCTGGTGCGACATCTCGTGCGCGGGCCAGTTCTTCACCGTATCGCTGATATGGCGTGTGAGGAACCGCGCGAAGTCCGGCGCCATCGCGCGCGCCGCTTCCTCGAGGTGATCGTTCAGCGATTGCCGCAGCGCTGGATCGCGCGCGAGTTCGCGGCCGACCCACGCGCCCATCGCAGCGACACGCGCATGCAGTGCCGAATCGGCGCTTTGCAGATCGCGCTTGAGCCACGCGCGCAGCTCGCCCCACATGTCCTTCACGTAGCTGCCGAAAGCCTCGCCTTCGACCAGATAGCGCTTCAGTGCTTCGCCTTGCTGCAGGAACACGGGATCGGTCTTCAGCCGCACGATCAGCTTCTGCACCGCGTGGTCGAACTTGTCGCGCAGCTCGTGCGTGGGGTTCTGCGCGATCTGTTCGAGCATACGGTTCGCGGCGCTCGCGATCGCCTCCGCCCCCTTGTCGCCGAGCCATACCGACGGCAGAAACTTCTCCATCGTCGGATACTCGCTTTTCACCCAATCGACGATGCGCGCGGCAATGAATTCGCGCGCCGGCGCCTCGCGCAGCACCGCGATCACCTGATCGATCGCGGTGTCGAGCAGTTCCTGATGGCGGCCGTCGCGCGTCAGCGTGTCGAGAATCGCGCCGAGCGATTGCGACAGATCGACCTTCGCGAGCACGTCGCGCAACCCCTCCCTGATGAAGTTCTGAATGCGCGCGTCGTCGGCCACGTCGAGGATGCCGCCGGTGAGCCGCACCACGTAGTCGCCGAGGCGCGCGGAGTTGGCCGATTCGCTGAGCCACGCGGTGATGGTCTGCGCCGGATCATACCGGCGGATCAGACCGACCAGCGACGGCACGTCGAGAAACTTGTCCTGCACGAAGTGCGCGAGGTTGTCGGCGATCTTGTGCTTGTTGCGCGGGATGATCGCGGTGTGCGCGGACACGAGCGGAATCGGCACGCGGCGAAACAGCGCCGCGACCGCGAACCAGTCGGCGAGCGCGCCGACCATCGCGGCCTCGGCGACGGCCTTGATGCCGTCGACCCACAGGCCGCGCGGCAGGAATGCGGCGACGACGAAAACGCAGGCGGCCGCGAGCAGCAGCAGTAAAGGCGTGCGCTTGGCCTTCTTCAGTTCGGTGGTCTTGTCCATCGGGCGCGGTTGATCGTGTCGGGCGGGGGCTGGAAAGTCGGCGGGCTCGGCCGGTTCGGTTGCAATGATGCGGTACGGCCCGCGCGCGCGTCCAGCCTGGATACGCGCGCGCAATACGCGCCGGCGCTTCGGCAAGGTAACATTCGCGATTGGGCTCCTCGGCGAAATCAACGCAAGAGGACGCAACGCAATCGCAATGGAGGCACAGTGATCAGGTTTCTGCACACCGCGGACTGGCAGATCGGCACGCAATTCGGTCAGTTCGAACCGGACGAGGCCGCGCACCTTGCCCAGGCGCGCTTCGACACGGTGCGCCGTATCGCCGAAGAAGCGGCCGCGCGCAACGTCGACGCGGTGCTCGTCGCGGGCGACGTGTTCGATCTGCAGACGGTGTCGGACACCGTGATCCGACGTTTGTTCGCCGCGCTGCAAGCGTTTTCCGGAGCGTGGGTCATGCTGCCGGGCAATCACGACGCGGCGCTCGTCGAAAGCGTGTGGACCCGCGCGCAGCGGCTCGATTGCGTGCCGCCGAACGTGCGCCTCGTGCTCGAAGCCGGCGTCGTGCTGCTCGACGCGTGCCGTTGCGCGCTGCTGTGCGCGCCGCTCACGCAGCGCATCACCTACGACGACACCACCGCGTTCTTCGATTCCACCGATACTCCGCCCGGCTATCACCGCGTGGGGCTAGCGCATGGCAGCGTCGGCGGCATTCTGCAAGACGGCATCGACTCGTCGAATCCGATCGCGCCGACGCGCGCCGCCAGTGCGCGGCTCGACTATCTGGCGCTCGGCGACTGGCACGGCCATCTGCGCGTCGACGAACGCACGTGGTACGCGGGCACGCACGAGCAGGACCGTTTCCGCGCGAACGAGCCGGGCTTCGTGCTCGACGTTACCGTCAGCGATCCCGGCGCGGTGCCGCAGGTCGCCGCGGTGCGGGTCGGGCAATACCGGTGGCATCGCTGGGACGAGACGATTTCGGTGCCGACCGATGTCGATGCATTGAAAACCCGCCTCGCCGAACTCGGCGCGAATGACGTGCTGCGCATCGAGGTCGGCGGCACCGCGGCGCTCGCCGATGCCGAGGCGCTGCATGTCGCGGTCGAACAGGCGCGCGCCCGCGTGCGCGCGTTGCGTGCCGATCTGGGCAGTCTGCACGTGCTGCCGACCGCCGACGATCTCGCCGAACTCGGCGCGCAAAGCGGCTATCTCGCGAAGGTGGTGGCGCGGCTGCGCGGCCTGCAGGAAGACGCGCAGGCCGATCCGCAAGAGGCGCGGCGCGCGGCCGAGGCGTTGCTGCTGCTGGCGCGTTTTCAGCGCGACCAGCGGCAACGCGATTCGCAGGCCGCACCACCCGCGCAGACGCGCGAGCGGCAGCAACCTGAAGCGCCGCGTGAAGGAGCCCCCGCATGAAGCTGCAACGTATCGCGATTCAGGAATTCAGGCAGTTCGGCGGGCAGATCGTGATCGACGATCTGCAGCCCGGTCTCAATCTGTTCATCGGCCCGAACGAGGCCGGCAAAAGCACGATTGCCGAGGCGGTGCGCACGGTGTTCCTCGAACGCTACAAGGCGTCGCATCTGAAAGACCTGTTGCCGTGGGGGCTCGCGAGCGGGCAGCCGTCGGTCGAGGTCAGCTTCGAGCTCGATGGTGTGACGTGCCGTCTGTCGAAGCAGTTCGTGTCGCGTCAGCGTTGCGAGCTGAGGATCGGCCAGGCCGTGTATAGCGAGGACGAAGCCGAAGACAAGCTCGCCGCGCTGCTCGGCTTCTCGCGCGCGGCGCGCGGTCCGATGAAAGCCGAGAACGCCGGCGTGCCGGGTCTGTTGTGGGTGCAGCAAGGCGGCACACAGGAGATGCGCGATTCGACCGGGCACGCGGCGCAGTATCTGCGCGACGCGCTCACGCAACTGTCGGGCGGCCGCGAAGCGGGCGGCGAGGACGCGCTGATCGCGGCCGTGCAGCGCGAGCTGCGCCAACTGCTGACCGCGCGCACGCAGAAGTCGACCGGGCCGCTCGCCGAGGCGGAGCAGAAGCTCGCCTCGCTGATCGCGAGCCGCGACGAGCTGCAACAGCAGCGCCAGCAGTTCGACGACAACATCGCGCGCCTCGCCGCCCAACAGCAGGCATTCGACGACGCCGAGCGCAGGCGTCCGTGGGAGCTTCACGAGCAGAAGGCCGCGCTCGCGCAGCAACGTGCCGCGGCGGTCGAACAACTCGAACGCGGTCTCGAAGGGCTCGCGCAGTCGCTGCAGATCGGCGAGGCCGAACTCGCGTTGTCGGTGCAGCAGGAGCAGGGCGCGCTCGAACTGGAGGCGGCCATCGCGCGCGAACGCGAGCAGCTCGACGCGGCGCGCGTCGAGGTCGCGGCCGCGCAAACCGCGCATGCGCAGGCGCAAAGCCGTGTGGCGCAGTTCGAGCAGGCGTCGGCCGAGGCGAACCGCGCGCTCGAACTCGCGAACGCGGCCGTGACCGCCGCCGATCTGCGCAGCCAGGTCGATTTCTATCGGGCGGAGAGCCAGCGGCTCGAAGCGTCGATCGGCGAGGCGGACAAAGCGAACGCGGCGGTGTTGCAGGCCGCGCGCGACGCGGCGGCGCTCGAACTCGACGAAGCGCAGTTCAAGCGCCTCGTCGCGCTCGACGGCGAACGGACCGTGCTGCGCGCGCGGACCGAAGCGGCGATGACGCGCATCGAGTACAGCTTGAATGGCGAATTGAGCGTCGGCGATCAGACGATCAGCGGCACGGGCGTGCTGCATGTCGACGATGAAAAGCGCATCGGCCTCGGGAAGCTCGGCGAATTGCGCGTGATTCCGGGCGTGTCCGATCTGTCGGCGCGGTTGTCGGAGCTGGCGTCGCTCGAGGCGAAGCACGCGCAGTCGCTGCGCTCGCTCGGCGTCGCGTCGGTGGGCGATGCGCAGGCGCGTCGCGAGCAATGGAAAACGCTGGTCGCGCAACAGAAGAGCCAGGCCAGGATACTCGAGGTCCATGCGCCGCAAGGCATCGATGCGTTGCGCGCGGCGCTGGCATCGACGGCGGCGCGCTTGCAGGCGTCGAGCGAGCGCCTTGCCAGTCTGCCCGACGTGTCCGCGGCGCCACCGCTCGACGACGCGCGCCGCAACGCCGACATCGCGCGCGACGCGTTGGCGACCGCGCGCAAGGTGCTCGCGCAGGCGGCGGGCGCGCAATCCAGCGGCGTTGCGAAGGCCGATTCGCTCACGGCGCAGTTGCAGCGTAAAGAAGCGCAGCTGCACGACGAAGCGTTTCGGCGCAAGCGCGCGCAGTGGCAGGCGCATATCGTCGAGCAACGCGTCAAGGTCGATGCGCTGAAGAACCAGCGCGGCGAGCGCGAGCGCGAACTCGATGCGGCGCGTCTGGACGACCCCGTGGCGGAGGCGAAGCGCTATCGCGCATCGGCGGACCTCGCGCGCAACGAGCAGCACGAGCGTCAACTGCGGATCGCGGAGCTGCGTAGCCAGCTCGAAACGATGGGCGCATCGGGCCTCGGCGAACGGCTTGCCGCGCTCGAAGCCCAGGTTGAGCAGGCCACGCGTCGCAACGACGAACTGCGCCTGCGCGCGAGCGCGCTGAGTCTGCTCGACGAAGTGCTGGTCGACGAACGCGACGCCGCGCTCGCCCAACTGCGTGCGCCGTTGACCGAGCGGGTCGGTCACTACCTGAAGCGGCTTTTTCCGCAGTCGAGCCTCGCGCTCGGCGACGATCTGATTCCGGCGATGCTCGATCGCGACGGCCGCGCGGAACTGCTCGATGCGCTCAGCTTCGGCACGCGCGAACAGCTCGGCATCCTGACGCGGCTCGCGTATGCGGATCTCTTGCAGGCCTCAGGCCGGCCGACTCTGCTGATGCTCGACGACGCCGCGGTACACACCGATGCCGCGCGCCGCGACGCGCTCAAACGCGCGTTGATCGACGCGGCGACGCGGCATCAGATTCTGGTGTTCACGTGCCATCCGGAGTTGTGGGACGACCTGGGCGTCAGGCAGCGGGCGGTGCAGGATCTGAAGGTGGCGTGAGCGGGGCGGGCCGGTACCACCCGGTACGGTCCGCTTACTCGTACCACCGCGGCGTGTACACCCACTGCGCGCCGTGATGACCGCAAGCGAATCTTCTCGTCAGCGACGAGCCGACGATCACCATCGTGCGCATATCCACATCGGCCGAGCGAAGCTCGCCGAGCGTCAGCGTGCGCAGCGTGCCGCCGGGCCGGCCGATATCGCGACCCAGCACCACCAGGGTCGATGGCACGCGATACTCCCGCACGATGTCGAGTGCCTGGTCGAGTTGCCACGGACGCGCGCGCGAAATCGGGTTGTAGAACGCCATCACGAGATCGGCTTGCGCCGCATGGCGCAGGCGGGTTTCGATGATCGTCCACGGCTTCAGGTTGTCCGACAGCGACAGCATGCAGAAGTCGTGGCCGAGCGGCGCGCCGGCCTGCGCGGCGGTCGCGAGCGCGGCCGACACGCCCGGCACGATCGATAGTTCGACGGCCGCCCATGCATCGTTCCGGGAAACTTCGAGCGTTTCGAGCACGGCGGCCGCCATCGCGAACACGCCGGGGTCGCCCGACGACACCATCACGACCGCGCGGCCTTCGCTCGCGAGCTCGAACGCGTGCCGCGCGCGCTGCATTTCCTCGCGATTGTCGGAGCCGTGCACGCGCTGACCGGCGCGCAGCGGGCCGGCCATTTTCACGTAGGTGTCGTAACCGAGGATGTCGGTCGCTTCGTTCAACGCGGTGCGCGCGGCCGGGACCATCAGCTCGGCCCGGCCGGGGCCGAGGCCGATCACGGTCAGACGGCCGCGGGCACGGCCGAGCGTCGCGGGGTCGATGGCGAGCGGGGAGAGGGCGAGCGCGACGCCGGGGTGTGCGTCGTCGTGCAGCGTTTCGTGGGGGACGCGTAGCGCGGTATGCAGCAACCTTGCGGCACTCGATTCGCCCGGTTCGGCGCTGGCATCGGCGAAGCGCAGCGGCACCTCGAGAAGCCTTGCCGCTTGCGCAAGCGCCGGGTCGGCCATGCTCGTCGATGGCGCGAGCAAGGCCGCAAGCGAAAGCATCGCGAGACCCTGCGCGTTCAGTGCCGCGCGCACGTGCGCGACGATCGCGTCGGCGGCATCGGCATCGTCGCTGGCGACAGCCGCCACCACACTGCGCGGATGAATCACGAGTTCGTCTTCACGCCCATCCCACGCGCGCGGCGTCACGCGAATCGCGAGACGCGCCGACGCCGAGCGCGGCAGTTGCGCGTCGTCGAGCCACGGCGCGTCGCCTTCGATGCGCGTGCTTTCGCCCGCGAGCAGATCCGACACGAAGCGCTTGCCCTGACCCAGGTCGGCGAGCGCATAGCCATCGGGCGGATTGAGCACGCAGGTGCCGAAGCGCAGCTCGCCGCTCGTCGTGATCGCGGGCTGTACGGCCAACGCCGCGGCGATGTCGCGCGCCATTACGTTGACGCCCGCGAGGCCGCCGAGCAGCGGCACGACCGCGCTGCCGTCCTCGGCGACCGCGAGGACCGGCGGCTCGGCGCCTTTGTTCGACAGCAGCGGCGCGAGGCAGCGAATCACGATGCCGGCCGCGCACAGCGCGACGATCGGCGTGCCGCGCGCATACAGCTCGCGCAGATGCGCGCCGAGTTCGCTGTACGAGACGTCGGCGTCGGCGCGCCCCTGCAGCGCATGGACCTGGCAGTCCGTGGCAACGCCGGCCGCGGCATGCGCGCCGCGCTCGACATACGACGCCTGAATCCGCCGCGCGGTCGCAAGCGCGCCCGTACCGAGAATCACGATGGCGGGCCCGTTCATCCTTGCCATTTTTGCCCCGGCACGACCAGCAGTGAGAAATACGGCGACGCCATCGGATCGACTTCCGCGAGCGGCACGATGCGCTGATTTCGCATCGTCGCGCGTTCGACGTACAGCGCGCGCTGCGCGAGTCCGAGTTCGTCGAGCACGCGCCGTACCTTGTCGAAATTGCGGCCGAGTTTCATGATGACCGCCGCGTCGGCGTCGGCCAGACGGCGGCGCAATTCATCTTCGGGCAGCACGCCCGACAGCACCGACAAGCTCTGGTTGCGATAGACGAGCGGCGCGCCGAGCACCGCCGCGCCGCCGAGCATCGAGCACACGCCGGGCACCACCTCACTGTCGTAGCGCGCCGCGAGCCGGTCGTGCAGATACATGTACGAGCCATAAAAGAACGGATCGCCTTCGCAGATCACCGCGACGTCGCGGCCCGCGTCGAGATGGCCCGCGACGATTTCGGCGGCGGTGTCATAGAAGTCCGCGATGATCGCTTCGTACGACAGCGGCGGTTCGAGTGCTTCGGTGGTGACCGGATAGACGAGCGGCAGATGCTGCTGCGCGTCGTGCAGATACGCCTCGATGATGCCGAACGCGTTGCCCTTCTTACCCTTCGCGACGAAATATGCGACCACCGGCGCCGCTTTGAGCAGCCGCAGCGCCTTCAACGTCAGCAATTCCGGGTCACCGGGACCGACGCCGATGCCGTACAGCCGTCCGCGACTCGTTAGCTGGCTCGCCATTTATTCGACCTCCGTCGCAAGCGCGTTGACCGCGGCGGCGGCCATCGCGCTGCCGCCGCGCCGTCCGTGCACGACCACATAGGGGACGCCGCGGCTGTTTTGCGCGAGTGCCGCTTTCGATTCCGCCGCGCCGACGAAGCCGACCGGAAAGCCGAGAATCAGCGCCGGCTTCTGCGCGCCGGCATCGAGCATGTCGAGCAGATGAAACAGCGCGGTCGGCGCATTGCCGATCACGACGACGCTGCCCGCCAGATGCGGGCGCCACAATTCGAGCGCGGCGGCCGAGCGCGTGTTGCCGATTTCGCGCGCGAGCGCGGGCACGTCCGGGTGCGTGAGCGTGCAGATCACTTCGTTGTTCGCGGCCAGCCGCGCGCGCGTGATGCCTTGCGCGACCATGCCCGCATCGCACAGGATCGGCGCGCCTTGCGCGAGCGCGCGGCGGCCCGCGCTGCCGGCGCCGTCGGAGAACGCGAGGTCGTCGATCACGTCGACCATGCCGCACGCGTGGATCACGCGCACCGCGAGCTTTTCGAGGTCGGCGGGGATGCGCGCGAGGTCGGCCTCCGCGCGGATCGTCGCGAACGATTGGCGATAGATCTCCTGACCGTCGCGAATGTAATCAAGCATGTGGAGTACTCCGGGCGAGGCGCGCGAGCAGCGCGGCGGCCTCGTCGATCGTCAGTTGGGGCGCAACGCATTGGCCGAAGCCGGGGTGGCCGTCGCGTCGATAAAGGTCGTAGAGGCCGGGCGCGGCGGCGAGCAGCGTGTAGGGCGCGCGATGGGCGGCCGCGCAGGAGCGCGGACAGCCCGTCAGATGCACGTCGACGCCGGCGGGTAAGCGCTCGGCGAGTTGCAGCGCGTCGGTCTTGGTGTCGGCGAGGCCCTTCGCGCAGCCGGCCGAACCGGCGCAGGCGATCACGTGCGTGATGGCCTGCGCGGGATCGCACGCGAGACCGAGTGCGATCAGCTTCGCGAGCACGGCGGGCACCGCCGTCGTCGCGATGTCGGGCAGCAGCACGCTTTGCCATGGCGTCGCGTGCAACCTGCCGTTGCCGTGTTTTTGCGCGAGCGCAGCCAGGGCGCGCAGCGTGGCCGCATCGATCCGGCCGAGCGGTGGTTGGCCGCCGACATGCGACGTGCCGTCGCCGCGCTGCGCGTGCGCGCCGAGCCGCAGCGATGGGTCGGCGGCGATGTGTCGTTGCCAGTGGCTCAGCGATGCGTCGCGCGCGAGCGGGAAATCGACATAGCGCTGCGCGTGCAGCAGCAGCGCGTCGGCGCAATGCGTGGCGAGCAGGTCGCGCATGCGGGTCGCGTCGGCTGCGGCGAGGTCGAGGAACGTGTGCAGCAACGCGCGCAGGAGCGCGGGCACGCGCGACGGCGGCACCGCCGCGAGCGCGCCCGTGCCGTTGGAATCGCGATGGTCGCGCGGGTTCGAGTTCTCGCCTGCCGGAGCCGGGCACCCCGCGAGGCCGAACACGAAGCGCACGCCTTCTTCGTCAGCCGACGCCGCGAGCCACACGTCATGCGGATGATCGACCCGCGCAAGCTGTTCGCCGCCGTCGAGCAGCAGCGCGAATTTCGGCGACAACGCTACGAAACGCGCATCGCCTTGCAGCAGCGTCAGCAGTTCTCCGCACAGCGGCGTCGTGTCGATCAGCGCGTGCGGATCGCGGCCGGCGGCGGGGCTGATCATCACGTTGCGGACGTCGTCGGCGGAACTGAGCGCGCCGGCCGGTCCAAGCCCCGCGCCGATCAGCGCCGCGCTCAACGCCGCTTCGTGTCCGTTACGCACGCCGCGCAGTTGCAGATTCGCGCGATTGGTCAGCTCGGCGACGCCGTTCGCGTGCCGCGTGCTCGCATCGGCGATCGCGCGTGCCTGCGCCGCGCTCAGCACGCCGCCGGGCAGTTTGATGCGGCAGATGCCGCCGTCGCGCGCGGGGACGATGCGCAGCAACCCCGGACATGCCGAGGACCGCGGTGTCGTGACCGCGTGGGACGAAACGGTGGGAGGCGAAGCTCGATTCAAAGGGGCACCGGGTTTAGCGTCGCGCGACGGCATGGCTGCGTCCTCGCTGCATGCTGCCCGACGAGGGCCGGCGTGAACTGTGCGGCCGAAAGGCGCTTCGGGCTGACCGTGGGCAATGAAAGCGGCCATTATATCTTTACGCTGTGGCCGCAGCGCCTGTTTGCCGGCCATCGCGCGATGCCGGTGATCCCGGCAGCATGGCGCTCCGCCGCGAAGCCGCGGGCCGCATGGCGGCGGTATCATGCGGACTTTCGCAACCCGCGCTCCGAGCCTGCGCAAAGCCGCATGCGTGAGCCGGTGCAATTGCTAAAGAATCGACGCAACTGATGAGGATGGATGCATGCCGGCATGGCTGACCGTAGTGGGCATTGGCGACGACGGCTTCGCCGGTTTGGGGCGGCCCGCGCGGCGTGCGTTGCTGGGCGCGTCGGTCGTGTACGGCGGCGAGCGCCATCTGGCGATGCTGCCCGCGCGGCTCGCCGCGCGCCGTGCCGCATGGCCGCGTCCGTTCGATCTCGCGCCGTTGCTCGCCGAGCGTCCGCACGCGGTGTGCGTGCTCGCGAGCGGCGACCCGATGCTGTTCGGCGTCGGCGCGACGCTCGCGCGGCAGTTGCCGGCCGGCGAGTTGCGCGTGCTGCCGGCGCCGTCGTCGTTATCGCTCGCGGCCGCGCGGCTCGGCTGGCCGTTGCAGGATGTCGCGACCGTCTCGCTGGTCGGCCGACCGCTTGCCGCGCTGAATGCGCATCTGCGTGACGGCGCGCGCCTGTTCGTGCTGAGCGCGGACGGGCGCACGCCCGCGGCACTGGCGGCCTCGCTCGATGCGCGCGGTTTCGGCGCGACTGCCATGACCGTGCTCGAACATCTGGGCGGTGCACGCGAACGGCGTGCCGATGGCCGCGCGGATCAATGGCCGGCCGGCGAGATGGCCGCGCTCAATCTGATCGCGCTCGAGTGCCGCGCGTCGGCGCATGCGCCGCGTCTGCCGCTGACCTGCGGTTTGCCCGACGACGCCTTTATCCACGACGGCCAGTTGACCAAGCGCGACGTGCGCGTCATCACGCTCGCGCGCCTCGCGCCCGCGCCCGGCGAGTTGCTGTGGGACGTCGGCGCGGGCAGCGGTTCGATCGGAATCGAATGGATGCGCGCGCATCCCACGTGTCGCGCGATCGCGATCGAAGCGAACGAAGCGCGGCAGCGCTTCATCGAACAGAATCGCGATGCTTTGGGCGTGCCCGGGCTGCAACTCGTGGCCGGCCGCGCGCCCGACGCGTTGCGGGGACTGCCGGCGCCGCACGCGGTGTTCATCGGCGGGGGGGTGACGGAGCCCGACGTGCTCGACACCTGTTGGACACAACTGCGCGACGGCGGCCGGCTCGTCGCGAACGCGGTGACGCTGCAAGGCGAGGCGGTGCTCGCCGCATGGCGCGAGCGGCATGGCGGTACGCTGACGCGCATCGGGCTCGCTCACGCGCAACCGCTCGGCGGCTTCGATACGTGGCGTCAGGCGTTGCCGATCACACTGCTCGACGTGACCAAACCCGCCAAACCATCGGCCGATTCGTGATGCGCGACGAGACTCCCGAGCAGCCGGCGCCGCTGCGCAGCGGCTATACGACCGGCAGTTGCGCGACCGCGACGTCGCTCGCGGCCGCTCGTCTACTGCTGGCGGGCGAGGTCAGTGAGGTCGCGGAGATCGTGTTGCCGAAGGGCCAGCATGTGCCGATGCGGCTCACGTTCTGCCGGCTTGCCGCGCTGGACGGCGAGCGGATCGCCGAAGCCGGCACGATCAAGGACGCCGGCGACGATCCCGACGTGACCCACGGCGCGCTCGTGTTCGCGCGCGTGCGCCTCGTGCCCGGGCCCGGTGTGATCTTTCGCGCGGGGCCGGGCGTCGGCACGGTCACGCGCGCGGGGCTCACGCTGCCGGTCGGCGAACCGGCGATCAATCCGGTCCCGCGCCAGATGATCACGCAGCACCTCGTCGAACTCGCCGCGCGCCACGCGTATCGCGGCGGCTTCGAAGTGACGCTCGGCGTCGAAGGCGGCGAAGCGCTCGCGCTGAAAACGATGAACCCGCGACTCGGGATTGTCGGTGGGCTGTCGATACTCGGCACCACCGGCATCGTGCGGCCGTTTTCGTGCTCGGCGTATATCGCGTCGATCCATCAGGGCATCGACGTCGCGCGCGCGAACGGCTATACGCATGTGGCCGCCTGCACCGGCAACGCGAGCGAGGACGCGATGCGCGCGCACTACGGCCTGCCCGATATCGCGCTGATCGAAATGGGCGATTTTGTCGGCGCGGTGCTCAAGCATGTGAAGCGCGCGCCGGTCGAGCGACTGAGCATTTGCGGCGGCTTCGGCAAGCTCAGCAAGCTCGCGGCCGGCCATCTGGATCTGCATAGCCGCAACTCCAGCATCGATCTCGAACAACTCGCCGGCTGGGCTGCCGCGCATGGCGCCGACGCCGCGCTGCAAGCGGCGATGCGCGCGGCCAACACGAGCCAGCAGGCGCTCGCGTTCGCTCACGCGCGGCAGGTGCCGCTCGGCGATATCGTCTGTCAGCACGCGTTGGCCGTTGCTCGCGATATCGTGCCGCCGCAGGTCAGCGTCGAAATCTTCGCGATCGACCGGCAGGGCAACATCGTCGGAGTCGCGCGGTGACGCGCATCCTGCTGCTCGGCGGCACCGGCGACGCGCTGAAGATCGCGCGCCAACTCGGTCCCGCGCATGTGTACAGTCTCGCGGGACTCGGCAAGGTCCCCGACGACTTGAAGTGCGCGGTGCGCGTCGGCGGTTTCGGCGGCAGCGCGGGTCTGGCGCGTTACCTCGCGAGCGAAGCGATCGGCCTCGTGATCGACGCGACGCATCCGTACGCGGCGCGGATCAGCGCGAATGCCGTAGACGCGTGCCGCGTGGCGAAGGTGCCGTGCTGGGCGCTGCGGCGTCCAGCGTGGCAGCCGCAAGCCGGCGACGACTGGCGCATGGTCGATGACTGGAACGAACTGATCGACACGCTCGCGCCGTTCAGGCGGCCGCTTTTCACGCTCGGGCGCGAACCGCTCGCGCATCTCGACGAGATTGCGCCGCATCAATTCTGGACCGTGCGCGTGCTCGATTCGCATCCGGACACCGCGCGCTCGCGCGTCCTCGCGGCGCGCGGACCGTTCACGCTCGACGGCGAACGCGCGCTGTTCGCGCTGCAGGCGTTCGACGTCGTCGTCAGCAAGAACAGCGGCGGCGGCGCGACCGAGGCGAAGCTCGAGGTCGCGCGCGAGCGCGGCTTGCCGGTGATCATGCTGCGACGGCCGGTGTTGCCCGAGGTCGATCGCGAGTTCGCCAGCGTTGCCGATCTTCTCGATGCGTTGCCCGCGCAGGCGAATGCGGATTCGGGTAAGTGAGCAAATAATTGGAGTACTGAATGACAGTGTTTTTTATCGGCGCGGGTCCGGGCGACCCGGAACTGATCACGGTCAAAGGGCAGCGTCTCGTGCGCAGTTGTCCGGTGATCCTGTATGCGGGGTCGCTGGTGCCGGCCGCGGTGCTCGAAGGTCATAGCGCGCAACAGGTGATCAACACCGCGGAGCTCGATCTCGACCAGATCGTCGCGCTGCTCGCGGCGGCGCACGCGAAGGGCCAGCATGTCGCGCGCGTGCATTCGGGCGATCCGTCGCTGTACGGTGCGATCGGCGAGCAGATCCGCCGTTTGCGCGAGCTGGCCATTCCTTACGAAATCGTGCCCGGCGTGACCGCGACGGCCGCATGCGCGGCGGCGCTCGGCTGCGAGTTGACGCTGCCCGGCGTGTCGCAGACGCTGATCCTCACGCGCTACGCGAGCAAGACGTCGATGCCCGAAGGCGAGCAGTTGGGCGCTCTCGCGCGGCATCGCGCGACGCTGGCGATTCACCTCGGCGTGCGGCATCTCGCGTGCATCGTCGATGAGTTGCGGCCGCATTACGGCGGCGCGTGTCCGATCGCGGTGATCTATCGCGCGAGCTGGCCCGACGAGGAAAAGATCACTGGCACGCTCGACGATATCGTCGCGAAGGTGCAGGGCAGCGCGATCGAGCGCACCGCGCTGATTCTGGTCGGCCAGGTGCTGGCCGCCGAGGGGTTCGCCGATTCGACGCTGTATGCGAAGGGCAGTTGACGGCGCCGTGAAAGCCTTTCTGGCGTCAGGAAGCGGCGTGGATTGTCGATCATAATGTGACGCAGCGCGCGAGCCTGGCCGCCCGTCGGCTGGCAAAACGCGAAGCGCGAAAACGCGAAAATCCGCAAGTTCTGCACCGCCTCGCGGCGCGCAGACCGCCTGCGTCACCGATCTGCTGATCCCCATTTGCGAGAACTAACCATGATGCGTCGAAGCTGTGCCGCGCTGTCGAGCGCGGTGCGTGATTTCTTCGCGGCGACGCTGCCGGCGGGCGGCTCGTAGCGCTCGCGAACGCAAGTGGTTCGCGACGCCGCGCGACTCAGTCCTCGAGCGGCGACAAGGCCTTGAGTGGTGCCGGCTGGTCGTCGCCGAATCGGATCGTTGGGACCAGCGCGAGCAGCGCGACCACGAATAGCGCGATCACGAACATCGACACGAAGGTCAGATGCAGCGACTGGTGCAGCACGAGCCGGACCAGATCGCTGTCGCCGAGATCGGCGGCGCGGTTCTGCAGCAGCGCCTTCAGCTGATCCGACGTGACCGTCGCGACGCCCTGCGAATGACTGAGCCCGAAGTTCAGCACCGCGCCGAACAGCGTCGCGCCGAGCGTGCTGCCGAGATTGCGCGAAAACAGGTTCGACGCGGTCGCGCTGCCGCGTTCGTCCATCCTGACGATCTCCTGGATCAGCACGAGCGAACTGACGCTCGACGTCCCCATGCCAAAGCCCATGATCAGCGACGCGAACCCGGCGACGAGCGGCGACGCGCCCGGCGACAGCAACAGCAGCAGCACCGCGCCGAGCGGCACGAACGCGCTGCCGCAGATCAGGATGCGCCGCAAGCCGAGCCGGTGAAACGACTTCGCCGCGAACGTCGCGCCGGTGGGCCAGCCGACCATCATCATCGTCAGCGCGAGGCCGGCCACCACGGGCGAACGATGCAGCACGCCCTGCACGTACATCGGCAGGAACGTGGTCGCGCCCATCAGGATCATGCCGGCCAGCACCGTCGCGCTGTTGCATGCGGCGATCGGGCGGCGGCTCCATAGCGCGAACGAGATCATCGGTTCGGCCGCGCGACGCTCCTGCAGCACGAACAGCAGCACGCACAGCACGAAGACGCCGCCTGCGAACGAGGCTGGTGCCAAGGCGTCGTCGCCGGCGTAGGTCAGCGCCATCATCAGCGCTGCGATCGCGGCCATGAACAGCGCGGCGCCGGCGAAGTCGATGGACGGCCGCGCGTGCCGTTCCGATTCGCGCAGGAACGCGATGAAGCCCGCCGCCGACGCGAGCCCGATCGGCACGTTCATCCAGAAGATCCACGCCCACGACAGGTTGTGAATGATGAAGCCGCCGACCATCGGACCCACGACCGCCGAAATCGCCCACACGCTCGCGAGATAACCCTGCACCTTGCCGCGTTCGCGCGCCGGGTACAGATCGGCGACGACGGTCAGCGTGACCGGCTGGATCGCGCCCGCGCCGATCCCCTGGATCAGGCGGAACACGATCATCGCCGGCATCGACCACGCGAAGCCGGCGAGCACCGAGCCGACGAGGAAGATCGCGATGCCCGCGAGGATCACGGGCTTGCGCCCATAGAGGTCGGCGAGCTTGCCGAACACCACGGTCATTGCGGTCTGCGTCAGCAGGAACGACGAGAACACCCAACTGTATAAATGCAGGTCGCCGAGTTGCGAGACGATCTGCGGCATCGCGGTCGACACGATGGTCGCTTCGATCGCGACCATCGCCATCGAGGCCATCACGGCGGCGATCACGAGCGGGCGCGAAGATTGAATATTGCGGGACATGAAGGGCGTAGTATCGATATGTTGAATGCGTCGACAGCCCGGAGGAGGCCTTGCTGCGACGCATCGGCGCGGCCGCGCGTGGCGGCCGCTCAGGAGTATGCACCTTGCGCAGAATGCGTGCTCGCGCCCGGGCAGCCGGCGAGCCGGCCGGATTGGGCACGACCGTTGCGTATTCGGATTTCCCTTTGACACACGGAGGACAATCATGAGGATCGAATTCACCGGACGCCGGGAAGTGGTGGCTGCTGCGCGCGTCGCCTACGAGGCCAATGTGGACGGGAAGGACGTATGGTGCAGCGTGTCGCTCGACGCGCTCAATGACCATTTCGGCAATGGCAGCCTCGGCAACGGCGCCCCGTCTGCTCACGATCTGGTGGGAGCGTTCGAGGCGAACCGCGCCCGCATTGAAAATGCTACGCGGCGGGTGCTCGAACGCAACGGGGGACGGTCCGTGGAGCTCGAGACGCGCGACTTCGATTAAGCGACCCGCTTGCTTGTATCGGGTCAAGCGATTCGTGCCGCGGTGGAAAGGACTCTTCCATCGCGGCGACTATATCCGCGATGTCGGCGCGGCTACCGTATCGACGCACACACCGCTTAACGCGTGTGAGCGAGAGAGTTGGACCCGGCTGCCGGCAACCGGGTCTTTTTTTATGGCGCGTGCGAGCACGCCATTATTTCGCTGGCAATTCGCCGCAGGAGCGTGCGACGATTAGCACGGTGATTCGCGCGACGATTGAAAGGCTGCGGTATAGTCGCGGCAACTTTAAATCCGTCTCTTCGATTCTCTGGAGAATATCGTGCAGGAAATCATCGAAGGTCTGATCCGCTTTCAACGCGAGGTCTTTCCACAGCAAAGCGCGCTCTTCAAGCGTTTGTCGACCGCGCAGAATCCCAGCACGCTCTTCGTGACGTGTTCGGACAGCCGCGTGGTGCCGGAATTGCTGACGCAGACCGAACCGGGGTCGCTGTTCGTGATCCGCAATGCGGGCAACATCGTGCCGTCGTACGGTCCGGAGCCGGGCGGCGTGTCGGCGACCGTCGAATATGCGATTGCCGTGCTCGGCGTGACCGACATCGTGATCTGCGGCCATTCGAACTGCGGCGCGATGACGGCGATCTCGTGCTGCACGAATCTGGAGCACATGCCGGCGGTCGCGAGCTGGCTGCGTCACGCGGATGCGGCGAAGGCGATCAACGCGTCGCGCCACTACGGCTCGGATGCGGAGCGTCTCGAGGCGCTGGTCAAGGACAACGTGATCGCGCAGCTCAGCAACATCCGCACGCATCCGTCGGTGGCGGTCGGACTCGTGAACAAGACGCTGCGGCTGCATGGCTGGATCTTCAATATCGAAAGCGGTGAAATGCTTGCGCTCGATGGCAAGACCGGTAACTTCTTGCCGCTTGCGGATAATCGGGAAATTTGTGCGGGTTAAAGCGGCATTAAAACGGGTTTTTAGTTTGAAGGATTAACACTCGGCTTGCTAAAAGCCGGCGCGGCGGCGCGGTTTCAACCCCACCGCGCCGCCCGCCACAACCACCTCTATCAGCTCGACGTCACCAGCGAATCCGACGGCACGATCTTCAACACACCAGGGCTCTTCGCAGCCGGGTTCGACCACAGCAGATGCATGCTCGCCGCGCCCGTGCCGTGCACGTACTCGACCTTGATCGACGCGCTCTGGTTCGCGGCGAGATGGACCTTCCCGGTCGCGCTGCCTGGCGTCGTGCTCGTCTTGTCGATCACCTTCACGCCGTCGATCCACAGACGCGCGACGTTGTCGCTGTTGATCGTCGGCAGTTCGATCGGCGTCGCGATGCGCCGCAAGCCGGAGGAAGGGCCGCTCGTCTGAGCTGCGCTTGCGTCGCTGAAAACAGGGTCGAAGGCGGCGCCGGAAGAATCGCTTGGGACTCCGATTAAGGCGCGCGTTTGAACGGAAGAATACCCGTCGATTTCGGACACATCCCCGACCAGATCCGCCGATTCGTCGGTTGTTGGGTCTAAAAGGGAAAACACTGTCATTCGTATGGACCAAACTTTGACCAATGGGTCGGTCGATCGGTTGGAATGGGGAGCGTGCCTTGTATAGCGAACCGAGAATGATCGTGTTGATGGGCCTCGTCTTCGGCGCGGTGACGATTGGGGCCTATGTGTCACAGCTGGACAACGACTGGTCGTCCGGTCGGGACGTGAGTCTCGTCGCCGACGGCGGACGGGGTGTCAGCGCGACGGCGGCGGCGGGGCAGAGCGAAGGCCGGCCCGGCGCGGCGACGGTCGCGCCGGCAACGCGCCGCCATGCGCTGCGCGACGACGTGGCGGCCTTGCGGGCTCAGCCGGCCGCGTCGATTGGAGCGCAGGCGGGCGATGCTCTGGCCATCGCGGCGCTACAGTTCGCGCGGGAGTCGAACAAGGCGCAGCAACAGCAGCTCCCGCACCCGCAGCCGCAGCCGCAGCCGACGAGTTTGCCGCCGCAGCCTGCGGTGACTTCGAACCGGACCCAGGCGCCACCCACGGCAAAGACCGGGCACGCACACCATAGCCGCGTTGCGTCGGGTACCACGACGAAACCTCGCTCAGCGCAAAGTGTTGCGACGACATCGGGTAGTCATGCGCGGGGCGGCAGCCACCGGAAAAGTTCTACTGCCGAGCGGTCTGGGAAGAAAGCGGCCAGCGTCGTGCCAGAGGCGCGGCCGTTGCCGCAATATGCAACGCAAGGCGTCGAGTCGCCATGGTCGATGTCGCGCGCGGGGCTGACCAGCCAGTCCGCAAATCAAGCGGTCGCCAGCAACGGCCCCAAAACCCGCGCCGAAGTAGAGGCCGAACTCGTGCGCGCGCGTGAGAACGGCACGATGCCCGCGTTCGGCAGACCCGAGCCATCGGGACCTGGGGCGCACTGAAGCGGGCCTCGCGCCGTGTCCCCGGCAACCGTTAGATCAACGACGCGGCGAGCCGCGCGAAGGTGGCTTCGTCGGTGCGATCGAACGCAAGCGGCGTGACCGATACGAGCCCCGCCGCGACGGTTGCCGTTTCGCTGTCGGCATCGTTCTCGCGCGGGCCACGATCGAAGCGCAGCCAGTGATACGCGATGCCGCGCGGATCGACTTCCGGCAGCACCTCGATGTCCCTGACGAGCCCGACGCCCTGGCGCGTCGGCGTCAGCGGACCTGCGTCGGCGGCATCGACGTCGGGAAAGTTGATGTTCAGGCAGGTCGGCGCCGCATGCTCGATCGCGAGCAATTGACGGATCACGCCGGGTGCGAGCGTGCGCGCGGTGTCCCAGCGCACGCGCTCGCGATCGCTGAACGCCTGGCTCAGCGCGAACGACGGCAGCCCGAGCAGCAGACCCGTCATCGCCGCGCCGACCGTGCCCGAGAACATCGTTTCGATGCCGAGGTTGCCGCCGCGATTGACGCCGGACAGCACCAGCGACGGCGGCGCCTCGCGCATCAGATGACGCACGCCCATCACGACGCAATCGCCGGGCGTGCCGGTCACGCCGAAACGGCGTTCGCCCTGGCGGCTCACGCGCAGCGGCGAATGCAGGCTGATGGAATGCGACGTACCGCTCTGGTCGTGCTCGGGCGCGACCACCCAGACTTCGTGCGCGAGCTCGGCGGCCACGGCTTCGAGCACGGCGAGGCCGGGCGCGTCGATACCGTCGTCGTTCGTCAGCAGCACTCGCGGCAGCTTGGATTCGTAAGCGGACATCGCGTCAATCTCCTGTGGCTCGGTGAATGAATCGTAGGGAAGGGACGCCCATTATCGGGCTTTCGTCGGACGCGCGTACGATGACGGTGAGCCGCCAATGACCCAGGACGACCCCCATGCAGATCGACCCGTTTGAGATTGCGATCGCCGATCAGGACATCGACGATCTGCGCCGCCGCATCCACGCCACCCGCTGGGCGCCCGCGACGCCCGCGCCCGCCTGGCAGCAGGGCGCCGACCAGGCCTGGCTGCGCGAACTCGCGACCTATTGGGCCGGGCAATTCGACTGGCGCGCGGCCGAACGCAGGTTGAACCAGCTGCCGCAATTTCTCGCCGACGTGAACGGCCAGACCGTGCACTTCGCGCATCGGCGCGCCGCCAGTGTCGCGCCCGGCTTTCGGGCTTATCCGCTGTTGATCACGCACGGCTGGCCCGGTTCCTTCTTCGAGTTTCACGCGCTGCTCGATCAGTTGTGCGATCCGGTCGCGTTCGGCGCCGATCCCGCCGACGCCTTCGACGTCGTCGCGCCGTCGCTGCCGGGCTTCGCGTTTTCGCCTGCGCCCGCGCAGGCCGGCATGTCCGCGTTCCAGGTCGCGGACCTGTGGGTGTTACTGATGCGCGGGCTCGGCTACGAGCGCTTCGGCGCGCAGGGCGGCGATCTTGGCGCGGGCGTGTCGATCGCGTTGGCCGCGCATCATCCGCGTGTGGTCGACGGCATCCATCTGAACTTCCTGCCGAGTTCCTATGAGCCCGCGATCGGGGCGGCGCAGCGGGAGCTGACGCCGGCCGAGCAGGACTATCTGCGCGAGAAGAACGACTGGGCCGCACTCGAAGGCGGTTACGCGCATCAGCACGGCACCAAACCGCTGACGGTCGCCGCGTCGCTGAACGATTCGCCGGTGGGACTCGCCGCATGGATCGGCGAGAAGTTTCGCGCGTGGAGCGATTGCGGCGGCGAGGTGGAAAGCGTGTTCTCGAAAGACGATCTGCTGACCAATATCTCGCTGTACTGGTTCACGCAGTGCATCGGCCCGGCGATGCAGACGTATTGGGAAAACCGCCTGCAGCCGATGCGTTTCTCCGACGGCGAGCGCATCGACACACCAGTCGGCTTCGCGCTGTTTCCGAAGGAGATCAATCATCCGCCGCGAAGCTGGCTCGAACGAACCTTCAACGTCGCGCAGTGGAGCGAAATGCCAGCCGGCGGGCACTTCGCGGCGATGGAGAAACCCGCGTTGCTCGCGGCCGAGATTCGAAAGTTCTTCAGGCCGTTGCGGCAGAAAGCGCGCTAGGCCGCGTCGATCACTAACGGCGAAGGCGGCTCATGCCACCTTTTTTATTCATTCGGCGCGCGTCGAACGCCTCGGCGCGGCCGCAACGGACACGCTATTCATCGACGACAGCCAGGCCAGCGTGGACGGCGCGCTCGCGGCCGGTTTTCAGTGCTTCCGGTGCGTCGACGCGGCGAGCTTGTCGATCGAACTCGCGCGGCGCGGTGTGTTATAGCAGTTGCGATGACGGTCGAACTTTCATGCACGAGGGCACCATACACGCTATGGCACATTCGTCGAACCACGATCACCGCCGCCGTTTTCTGCGCACGGCGCTCGGGCTGCCGGCGGCGCTTACGTTGTCGCGCGTCACGTCGGCGCAAACCGAGGCGCACGCGCAATCCGGCACCACCTTACCCCGCATGAGCCGCCGCGCGATCCCGTCCACCGGCGAAGCGCTGCCGGTGATCGGCTGCGGCACGTGGCGCACCTTCGACGTCGGCGACGATGCCGCCGCCCGCGCCCAACTCGCCGAGGTGCTGCGCATCCTGTTCGAAGCGGGCGGCTCAGTGATCGATTCCTCGCCGATGTACGGTTCGTCAGAAGCGGTCGCGGGCGCGCTGCTCACGCAGCTCGACGCGCATCGCAAGGCGTTCGTCGCCACCAAGGTCTGGACCGAGGGACGCGAAGCCGGCATCGCGCAGATGGAGGAATCGCTGCGGCGTTTTCAGCAGCCGCATGTCGATCTGATGCAGATCCACAATCTGCTCGACTGGCGCACGCAGCTCGCGACCTTGCGCGACTGGAAAGCGCGCGACCGGATTCGCTATCTCGGCATCACGCATTACACGTCGAGCGCGTTCGACGAAGTCGCGGCGGTGATGCGCAGCGAGAAGCCCGACTTCGTGCAGATCAACTACGCCGCCGACGATCGCGCGGCCGAGCAGCGCATCCTGCCGCTCGCGGCCGATCTCGGCATCGGCGTCGTGATCAATCAGCCGTTCGGCGGCGGCGGTTTGCTCGCGCGCGTGATGAAAATGCCGTTGCCCGCATGGGCCGGCGAAATCGGCTGCACGAGCTGGGCGCAGATTCTGTTGAAATTCGTGCTCGCGCAACCGTCGGTGACGGTCGTGATTCCGGGCACCGGGCGGCCGCAATACATGGCGGACAACGTACGCGCGGGATCGGGACCGCTACCCGACGACGCGATGCGCGCGCGGATCATCGCGGCGGTCGGCGGCTGACTTGATGCGCAATCCAGGGCGCAATCCGCCACGGCGATTACTTGCCGCTTGCTATTCGCATACAGGTGCCGCCTCCCACCAACGCCGCACGACACGGGAATAAATCCCGCCACACGCCAGTCATGCCTCACGAACCGGGTTCGGTTCGGCGAATCCTTATCGTGAGGTCATCATGTCGTCACATCATTCATTCGATCCGGCGCGTCGCGGCGCGCTGAAGTGTCTTGCGTTCGGTGGCCTCGGCACCGTGTTCATGCTGTCGGGCGGCGTGCTGACGCCGGTCGAACTCGCGCTCGCGGCCGACGCGAACACCGCGACGCCAGCGGCTGGCACGCCGCTTTTCCTGCAGATCAGCGACACGCATATCGGCTTCAACAAGGAGGCGAATCCCGACGTCGCGGGCACGCTGAAACAGACGATCGATTACGTCAACGCGATGCCGGCGCGTCCGCCGCTCGCGATTCACACCGGCGACATCACGCATCTGTCGAAGCCCGCGGAATTCGATCTGGCCGCGCAGCTGATGTCGGGACTGAAGATCACCGAGCTGCACACGGTCCCCGGCGAGCATGACGTCACCGACGGCCCCGGCACGGAGTACTTCAGCCGCTTCGGCAAGGCTTCGGACAACCGCGGCTATTACAGCTTCGATCACCAGGGCGTGCATTTCGTCGGGCTCGTCAACGTGATGCATTTCAAGCCGAACGGCCTCGGCGGTCTCGGCGACGAGCAGCTCGAATGGCTCGAAAACGATCTGAAAGGCCGCTCGTCGAGCACCCCGGTCGTGGTGTTCGCGCACATGCCGATGTGGACCATCTACGAGCCGTGGGGCTGGGGCACGGGCGACGCGGGACAGGCGATGAGCTATCTGAAGCGCTTCGGTTCCGTGACGGTGTTGAACGGCCACATTCATCAGATCGTGACGAAGGTCGAGGGCAACGTGACGTTCCATACCGCGCGCTCGACCGCCTATCCGCAGCCGAGCGCCGGCCAGGGCGATGGCCCTGGGCCGCTGAAGGTCGCGAGCGACCAGCTGCCGAAGATGCTCGGCGTGACGAGCGTCAGCATCGCGCGTCATCCGCTGAAGGCGACGCTCGACGACACGACGCTCGCCTGACGACACGCGCTACTTTTACGCTTGAGGAGATCAATGATGCTAACCAGGATGATGGGCCGCGCGCTCGCGATTCTGCTCGGCAGTGTCGCGATTCTGGCGGTGTCGGGGGGGCCCGGTTTTGCGCAAACGACGATGCCGATGCAGGTGCAGAAACAGACCGTCGCGTCGACGCCTAACGCGATCGTCATCAAGAACTTCATGTTCTCGCCGATGGAACTGACCATCAAGGCGGGCACGACGGTCACATGGAAGAATCTCGACGGCGAGCCGCACAGCGTGGTCAACGACGCGGGCCTGTTCCGCTCTGCCGCGCTCGATCAGGACGACACCTATCAGTTCAAATTCGATAAACCGGGCGTGTACAAGATCTTTTGCGGCATCCATCCGAACATGAAGGCGACCATTACCGTGCAGTGATCCGATTGTCGCCAAGCCCTTGCTCGGCAAGGGCAGTTCGGATTTTGCTCCGAACTCAACCCTGGATCGCGAGCACTGTTATTCCGTAGGCGGCTTGGCCTGTCCCCAGTCGACGGGGTGGTGCAGCGAAATCTGCAGACGATCGCGCAATTCGGGATGGACAGACGCTTGGTTGAGAACAGCCATGCCTCCGATTTGACGCAAGGTTTCGTCCGTGATCGGCGCGCGGCAATCGTCCGAACCCAGAGGCACAGTCATTGCCATTCCGCGCGCGATCTGCCGATCTATTGCCCCCTCGACTTCCTCGCGCGACACGGTACATACCTGGATTTCACAGGCATCCTCGTTATAAAAAATCACGGTGGCACGCTGGCGCTTTGTCATCTCAGAAACCTCTGCAGCTCTGGTAATTTTGAAATGCCGTCTGTTTGCACATGGCATAAGCACGGGGGTCTTGGGTCATCGCTCGTACGAAGTTGCATTGCTCCAAATCAAATTCGTACTCGGCAAAACAATTTGCCTCATGCACTTCACTGACGCCACGCGCGGCCAGTTCCTGCACATCGCCGAACTGCGGATCTTCAGTGTACTCAAACGGCCGCTCATTGCCGAGTGGCGTTGATACTGGCGTAGCGATGGTTCCGTCCGGCAGCACGTCGCCGGGGCGGGCATACCAGATCGCCAGGCCATCTTCGGCTGGCAGCCGCGGCAATTTGGGGCGCTCGAACGAGCGCGCGGCACGCACTACGGGCAGTGCGCCTCGCACGAGCTGTGACGGCGTGATGGTTGGGTAGTACGGCCGGATCTGCTGCTGGATGGGTGCGCTCCCTCCGCGCGAGGTCCGGAGCGTGGGCGCGACCGCAATCACATCGCCGCGCTCGACGGCGGTCTGTAGCGTGCGGGCGATCTGCTCCGGAGCAGCGCCGCTCGCATATGCGCGGCCCGGCGAATTGCGCATGAACTCGGCGAGCTGCGCTAGCTGGCGCGTGTTGTGTGTAAGCTCCCATGAACTTGCCGAGATAATGAGACGGCGCCCGGTATCCACCTCGTCGCTAAAGACGTTGCCGCGATATTCCTGCCGAGTATGGAGCGTGCAGCTCCGGTGGTTTCCGACTTTGAAATCGATCGCCATCTGTCTTCCATGTACATGTCAGATCCGCCAGCGAACCTATCATGGCGTCGAATTGCGTACCGCAAGAAGAATGAGTCGCTGAGGCCGCCGCGAATGCGAGAGCAAGCCTTGGCCGGTACGGGAGGGCACCGCTCGACGAATTCCTGCACCCTGGAACATCGTGGAAAACTGTCAACACAGGTAGTGCGCGACTGGAAGTTGTCCATCGTGCATCGTGTTGCGGCCCTGGTAGTTCTGACTGTGCGGAACGCCGCTCACGCGGTATGCAGCTCGCTCAACCGGCACAGCAGAATCCCATAGCCGGTCAGATGCCCGAGGTACACGCTCGTAAACACGTCCGACGCGGGCAGGTCCTCGGTCAGCTGACGCAGGTCCTCCAAATGCAGCGGCGGCGCCTCGAGCGGCGGGCGCTCGACGCGCAGGTCCGCCGCCTCGGCCAGTTGCCGGTGCGCGTTGACGAGCCGCGCGAGCCGCGCGAGAAACATTTCGCGCCACGCGGCGTCGAGCGCGGCGAACTGATCGTGAAACGTGTCCATCGTTTCAAGAAAATTGACCAGCGAATCGAAGGTCTCCTGATAGCTCGCGAACACCGGCAGCCGTGCCGCGTTGCGCTTCAGATGTGGCGACACCCACGCCTGCTCGAGGTCGGTCTTCAGCAGCAGGTGCGCCTGCTTCAGGTTCGTGCTCAGCGTGCGCAGCCTGGAGGCCGCCGGCTTGATCTGCGCTTTGTCGAGCTGTCCCGCGGCCAGCTGCGCGACGACATCGGTGGCCTGTTCGTTGCCGTCGTTGACGAGCGTGTTCGCCCAGTAGCCGTGATCGGGCGGAAACGCGATCTGCTGGATGACGAAGCCGAGCAACATGCCGAGTACCACGCCAATCAGGCGCTGTTCGAGCAGCGGAAGATGTTCGCCGGTATAGAGCACGAGCGTGATCGGCACCGTGATGCTGGTCATCTGGAACAGCGACGGCCGCAGCGCGACGATGCCGAAGATCACGACCGGCAGCAGCGCCGCGCCCATCCACAGGTGCGGCGCGGTCAGCCAGATCAGCAGCGTGCCGATCGGCATCGCCACCACGTTCGAAAACACCCGCTTGTAGAAGTAGCTTCGAGCCGCCGAAATCGAGCTACCGAGCGCCAGCGTCAGCATCGTCGAACCGGCGAGCGGCACGGCCGCGTCGGGAAAGCCGAGCAGGTATGGGATGCCGAAACCGATCCACAGGCCGAGCGTCAGCTTCGTGTACTTGGCGGTTTCCGACAGAGAAAAGCGCGCGAGCGCGCGGTGCAACGGCGTGAGTGGCTGGTGCTGATACCTGTTCGACATAATTTTTATGCTGAGCGATGACGTTGGGCCGGGCACCGTTGGGCCCGGCACGGCGCGGCGTTCGCGACATGCGCGCACGTGACCTTATCATCCGGAGCGGACGGCTTCGGGAATTCGCACGGCAGCAGGTTCGCGGAATGCTGCTCGAAGCGCGCGGCGCGCGCAGTCCAACGCGGGTTTCAAGCGGCGGTTTCGGCGTCGCGCGCGCGTTCGTCGCCAGGCCCGCTTGTTGCATGCGAAACGGCGACCGCGTTGGCGCGTTTCGCAGAATCCGCGTCGCATCGGGCGTAGCGGCCTACGGCAGGTGCACGGCTGACTGTCGGGCTCTGTGCCGGGTTGGAGTTTTTACCGGCTTTGCACGCTTTTTTGCCAACTCACACGGCATCAGGCAGCGTCGTTTGAAGCACCGCCGAAGCGAGGCGGAAACGCAACGCTGCTATGTTGTCGGCCGTTCGCGACAGGATTACATTCATTGAGCATTGCGTGCAGCGGCAGCCTGCGAGTTCGGTTTGCGCGCCGGCTCGTCAGCGCGCCAGTTTGTCTGCAAGAAGTGGCATACCCGGAGCGTATTGCGATGGCTACCGATCCCGACGATATCGACTTGCGTCATTCCACAACGGACGGCCGGGCCTCCTTCGAACCCGACGGCCCTGACGAATCGGGCGTGCCGCCCCCGCGCTTCGGCCGCCTCGCCCTGTGCCTCGCGGCGGCCGGCGCGCTGACCTTCGGTGTGATCGGCACCGTCGCCTACGGCGTCTGGTTCAACCAGGATCAGCAGACGTACGCGGATGCCATTGCGGGCGCGCGCCGGGCGCTCGGCTCATCGGCATCGGCCCGGGTGCCGACGGTGGCCGTCGCGCACGCGCCGGAGGAGGCCGCCGCGCCCTTCGCCATGCCGTCAGCCAGGCAGCCCGCCGCGCCAGACGTCGCGCTCGAAGCGGCCGGCGCGAGCGGCGGCTTCGAGGACACCAACCCGGCTGTGTGGTCCGGGCAGATCCACGCGAGTACGCCTGCCCCGAATCTCACCGCCACGCTGGCCGATACGCCGGTCGATACCTCGGCGGATATGTCGGCGGATATGTCGGCCAACCCACCCACAGCCCCCATTGTTCCCACGCCACCGCCGGGCTACACGCGGCACGTCGCCAATGCCGCCAATTCCACCGCGAAGCCCGCGGCCGGTCACGACGCGAAAGAAACGCGGCTCGCACAGCAGGAGCGGCGCGCGCCGTCGCAGCACAAGGGCAGTCTGTTTGCGCGGATCGGACAGTTCTTTCGACGCGTGAGCTATCGTCAACATGACAACGGCCGACGGCAACAAGATACCTACTCCCATCCCTGAGCACGCGGTCGTCGGGCCAGCGGGGCGAGCGGGGCTGCGCGGCGCCGCACGCGCGCGCGTGCCGGTGTGGCGCTTCCGGCCGGGGCCCGCGAGCGTCGCCGTGGCCGCGCTGTTGTGTCTGCTGTTCGGCCTGCTGTATGTAGCGATGCAGATCCGCACGGTGTTTTCCGATCAGTTGAAGCAGGAGTACGCGGGTCTCGTGCTCGAAGCCGCCGGGCGCGTCGACAGCGCGCGCGAACAGTTGGCCGCGTGGCAGCGTATGGCCGACACCCCGGCGAGTCACGACGCGTCGTTCGTGCCGGCCTATGACGCGGCGCGCGCCGAACTCGCGCGGCGTTTCGCGGCGCTCGCGGCGCTCGTCAACGCGAGTCCGTCGCCGGCGCCGCCCATTCCGTCGATGTCACCGACACAGGCGACGCCCGAAGCCGTCGCGGCGGCGCTCGGCAGCGTATCGGCCTATTGGCGCGCGCAGCGCGACGCGTCGAGCGCCGACGTGCGGCTGCGCGTCGCGCACGTCGCGCGCACGCTGATCGCGCTCGCCGCGCTGCTGTTCTGCATGCTGATCACGGCGCTCGGCATGTACGCGAAGCGCAACCGCCAGCTCGCGGGGCAGTCGCACGAGTTCGAGCTGGCGTCGCTGCACGATTCGCTGACGGGCCTGTCGAACCGCCGCAAGCTGCTGGCCGCGCTCGACTCTGCCGCCAGGCACGCGCGGACCGCGGCCGTCGAGCGGCGTCTCGCCGTGCTGTATATCGACCTCGATGGCTTCAAGCAGGTCAACGATTCGTTCGGGCATCGCACCGGCGACGAATTTCTCGCCGCGGTATCCGCCCGGTTTCGCGCGTCGGTGCGCAAAGGCGATCTGGTCGCGCGCATTGGCGGCGACGAGTTCGCGGTGCTGGTGCGCACCTTTGCGGGCGATGACGAGCTCGCCGAGATCGCGCGCCGGCTGATGGCCTGCGTGGTCGACACCGACGCACAGATGGGAATCGGCGGCGTGCGCGCGAGCGTGGGCATCGCGAGTTATCCCGACGACGTCGAGGATCACCGCCGTCTGGTCGCCGCCGCCGATGCCGCGATGTATCAGGTCAAGCGCGACGGCAAGAACGGCTTCGCGTTCGCGGCGCAGACGGGCAGGGAAGCGACGTTGTGAACCGCCTGAACGTCACTGGCCTTCGTTGCGCCACTCCGTCAGCTTTTCGCGCTCGTTGAGTTCGATGAACGCCGGCCGTGCGCGCAGCCTGCGGATATAGCTCGCGAGATGCGGCCAGCCCACCGTCGCGGGGTTAGGCATGTTGCGGGTCCAGCGCATCAGCACGAGCGCGAGCAGATCGGCGGTGCTGAGCTTGCCGCCCGCGAGGTATGCGTGGCCGTCGGCGAAATGCCCGTCGAGCCGCGCACACGCTTGTTCGATGCGGCGTTGCGCGAGCGCGCGCACCGCCTCGGCGCCCGCGGGGTCGCCGTCGCTGCCGGCGTAGAACCAGTCGCGCATCGCGGGCAGCAGCGTATTCGCGAGGTAGATCATCCATTCGAGCCATTCCGCGCGTGCGGCCGAGCCGGGCGCGGGCGCGAGGTCGGCCTCGGCGTGGCGCTCGGCGAGCAGCATCAGCAGCGCGGCCGATTCATGCCGCGGCACGCCATCGACGACCAGCGTGGGCACGCGCCCGGCCGGATTCAGACGCAGATACTCGGGATCGTGCTGCTGGCCCGCGTCGATATCGACGAGGCGCGCTTCGAACGGCACGCCCATTTCGAGCAGCATCCAGTGCACGGGCATGCTGGCCGCGCCGGGCGAGTAGTAGAGAACGTAGGACATTCGGGGCTCCGTGGATCGTTGAGAGCGCGGTCGAGCCGTGAACAGAAAGAATCAGGGGCTGTCGCCGAAACGAACAGCCCCTTCAGATGCGTCAGGCGCCAGCGTACGCAAATGCGGGCGCTTCGAAACATCAAGCCTCGAATCACGCCCGCGGCCAGGTCTCTTTCAATGCGCCGACGCGTGCTTCTCCTGCTCGGCTGCGCTCGGCTGCGTCACCGCGCTGACGATCACGAACACGATCACGTTGACCGCGAGCGCAAGGAAGCCGATGTTGACGTCCTTCAGCGCATCGGGCAGGAACGGCATCAGTTGACCGACGCTCCAGTGCAGCGTCGTGGTCAGTGTGACCACCGCGACACCCGCGACGATGCCGCAGAACGCGCCTTGCCTGGTCGCGCGGTTGTGCGGGAACAGGCTGCAGAGCACGGCCGGGAACAATTGCGTGACGAAGCTGTAGCCCATCAGCAGCAGCGCGACGATGGTTTCGCCGCCGTTCAGCGTGAAGGTGACCGCGACCAGCGCCACGACCGGTACGAGGAAGCGCGCGATCACCGCGACCGACGCATCCGACGCGTTGCGGTTCACCATGCCGCGATACACGTCGTTGGCGAGCAGCGTCGACGCCGAGGTCAGGATCATCGAGCCCGGCACCAGCGCGGTCAGGATACCGGCCGCGCCGATCACGCCGACGAACCACGGATCGAACGTCTGCAGCGACAGGCGGAACAACGACAGGTCGATGTCGGCGCCCTTCAGGCCCGGCACGCGCAGCGTCGCCGCGAAGCCGACGAAGAACACGAACAGCAGGATCAGTTGATAGAGCGGCAGAATCGCGGCATTGCGGCGGAAGATTCGCTCGTCCTTCGCCGTGAAGATCGAACCGAACGTGTGCGGCCACATGAAGAAGCCGAGCGCGGTCAGCAGCACCGTCGACTGGAACCACACGACGCTCGAACCGCGCGCCGGGAAGGTCAGGAAGCCGGGACGGGCGGCGTCGATCGTGCGGAACATCGCGCCGATGCCGCCGTAGTAATGCAGCGGCAGATAGATGCCGAGGAACAGCACGATCGCGAGAATCAGCAGATCCTTGGCCACCGAGTTCCAGGCGGAGCCGCGCACGCCCGACACGATCACGTAAGAGGTCACGACGATCGCGCCGATCCAGATCGCCGCCGTCGACGAGATCGCACCGTACGACGCGGTCGAGACGATGATGCCGAGGCCCTTCAATTGCAGCACCAGGTACGGGATCAGCGCGGCCACGCCGACCAGCGCGACCAGCGTGCCGAGCGCCGGGCTCTCGTATTTGCGCGTCAAGAAGTGCGGCTGCGAGACCAGGCGGTGCGTCTTCGCGTAGCGCCAGATCGGCGGCAGCATCCAGTACGACAGGATGTACGCGAGCGTGCCGTACGCGAGGATGTAGTAGACCGGCGCCCCCTTGCCGTACGCGAAGCCGCTGCCGCCGAGGAACGTGAAGGTCGTATAGATTTCGCCGGCCATCAGCAGGAACACGAACGCGGTGCCGAAGCTGCGGCCGCCCACGCTCCACTGCTCGAGGCTCATGTCGTGGCCGCGCCTTGCGCGCACGCCGAGGAACAGCGCGAATAGCGTAACGGCGGCGATGATGACGAGTGCGCTCATGGGCGAACCTCCTCGCCATCGGCGACGACGTGTCGGTTGGACGGATCGAGGTTGTAGATGATCGCCATGATGATCGCGCTCAACACCACCCACATGACGATCCAGGCCAGCACGAACGGCATGCCGAGCACGATCGGCTCGACACGATTGACAAACGAAACGCCGACCAGGATGCCGACGAACGGCAACGCGGCAAGTACACGAAGCAGCATGTGGACAACTCCTCGAACCAGTAGGTATGTGTCGTTGAAATTCCGGCTTCGCTGAGGACTGTATGCCGGATCCTTCGGTCCCGTAAAGCAGGTCAAAATAAATGTCGGAGTTTCGACCGCTGCAATTGCATCTTTCCAGCCCGGATTGCTGCAGTGCAAAGCGGGACGCGCCGTGGCGCGCAAGGTGTCGCGCGGCTTTTCTGCAGGCCGACTGGCGCGCCGCGATATGATCTGCGAGCATTGCAGCATTTTCCGGACCGCGCGATTCCAGCCGGGTTATGACCGGCGGCGCGCCCAGGCGCGAACTCGCGCGAGCACACGCAGACAAGCAGGCACACGGACACGCACATGGTCGAAAGTCTGATCTCGGACATCATGTTTGGCTTTATCGGCTTAATCAGCATCATCAATCCGTTCAGCGGCGCGTTTGTGTTTCTGGACCGGACCGCGTCGTTGACCCTCGACGAGCGCACCGTACTCGCCCGCAAGATCGCGATCAACGCCGCCGTTGTGCTGCTGGTGGCATTCTTCATCGGCACGCCGATCCTGCATTTCTTTGGTATCTCGATGGAGGCGCTGCGCATCGGCGGCGGGCTCGCGCTTGCCGTGGGCGGCTGGCAAATGCTCAATGCGCCGGACACGCCGGCGGTCGAGCAGACGGAAGTCAAGCGCGTCGACGCCGAAACCGCGAAATCGCGCGCGTTCTTTCCTCTGACCGTGCCGCTGACCACTGGCCCCGGCTCGATCGCGACCGCGATCGCGCTGTCGGCGAATCGCACGCACAAGCTGTCGGCGTTCGTGATGTCGGGCATCGCGTCGGTCGCCATCACGTTCGCGGTGGCCGTCTGCGTGTATCTGATCTACAGCCGCGCGACGATCCTCGCGCGCTATCTCGGCGTCGATGGCACCAAGGTCGCGTTGCGGGTGTCGGCGTTCCTGCTGCTATGCATCGGCGTGCAGATCATTCTGACCGGCGTGTCCGAATTCCTGATTCCGATCGCGACGATGCGCCCGCCGGCGGGCTAGCGCCGCATGCCGGCGCCATGCATGCTGTGGCGGCGGCGCCGCCGGTGGATCGCCTTCGGGTGGTTCGTGCGGAACGTCGACCGGATCGTCCGGGATCGGATCGGGGTCGATCTTCGGCGGCGGCGTGTTCGGCGCGATGTCGGGGTCGACTTCGGGCGGCATCGGCGCATGCGGATGCAGCGGCAGTGGCAGCGACTGCAACGAAATTTGCGCGTGGGTTGGCGCGTTCAGGTCGAATGTGCCGATTGCACCGGGCGCTTGCCGGCTCGTATCAGGTAAATCCATCAGTCCTCTCCACATAGTCTTGGTTCAGAGGCGCAATGCTCGTGCCGCATGCCGACGGATGTCGTTCGCGTGGAACGCCAATTGCTGGAACCCGGCACGCGCGCCGCATCGCGATGACTGCGCGCGCCCGGCTCACACATTGGACATCGCCCACGCAAAGCACTGGACGAGGAGCGCATATGGCGCGACACAAGGCCGACGTTGCCGACGACGACTTCGAGATTTTCGCCAGCTATCACGGAACAGGTGACGGCCGATACATAGGTGGGCTGAAGGTTGTGAGGAAAGCGGACAGGCGGATTCTGTTCCCGTTCGAGGGCGCACCGCAGATCGGCCCCTATGCGACCGCCGACGAAGCACGCCGCGCCGCGATTGCGTACGGCCGCAAGCTCGTCGCGGCCGATCGTGCCGCGCCCGAAGGCTGAGCGGGCGCAGCCGGCTTGGCCGTGCTTCCGTGAGAGGCGCAGAGCCATCAAGGCAGACCGCCGAGCGACGGTGAAATCGTGCTGCCGCGCGCGGGATCGTCCGGATGTTCGTCGGGCACGGTAGGGCGCGCCGACAGCGGCGGATGATCGCGATAGCAGGTGTCGACCGAACCGTCGACGAGGCAGTTCTGGAACGCATCGGCTCGCTCTTTTGCGCGAACGTGTACAGCGTGCGCTCGACCTGCACCTCGGGTATCGGATACGCGAATTGTCGTAATGCTCATGAGGTTCTCCTTCGGGGGCGCTTTTTTACAAAGCGAACGTGCCGCGCTACCGCCTTCGAGATCGCAATGGCCGTGCCTGTTGCGCTGCGCGCGGACTTCTCCGGCAAGGCTCGAATGTTGCTGCATGAACCAGATGCCCGTTCGAGATGGCGCGTGATGACGCGAATCGACGGCAGAACAAACGAGGAGGGCGCGATGCAAGATCCCCAATCGACCGACACCCCGCAGCAGAGCGCGACGCCAGGCGGCGAGCAGTCCGCGAGGCCAGATAACCGCGCCGCGCCCACGATGTCCGACGAAGTCAAAGCCCGCAACAAGCCGAGCGGTACGCACTACGTCGAGCCGAGTCCGCTCGGCATCGAACCGGTCGTGCAGACCGGCGTGGACCAAGCGACCAATCCGCCACGGTCGAGCGAGCGGCCGCGCCAGGGCGCCGAAGTGCCGCTCGGCAGCGGCGAGCACGCCGAGCCGCCGGGCGGCGGCGGGCGCGAATCGCATCACAAGCAGCCGGGCGAGCAATGACGCGGCGCGTTGCGTGCCAGCCGTGCATCCAATCCGTCAGCACCCAACCGGAGAAAGCGCATGCAACCGGACAATCCAACCCAATCGATGAACCCCGGCGACGAAGCGCCGCCCAACACGCCGGGCGCTGGCGAAGACCTGTGCGCCGCCTGCCACGGCACGGGCAAGGTCGAGGGCGCTCGCTGCGCGGTGTGCGGCGGCACGGGCAAGGTGCTGCAGGGCATCGGCGGAGGCTAGCCGGCTGCTGGTCCGCAGGTTCGCGGCAACCGCATCACAAGCCAGGAGCAACCATGTTCAACGAGTCCAGGCACGGCTTCGACGCCGCGCAGACCGAATACGAAGCGTTCATGCTGGAGCCGCACGACTGGGTGCCGAACAACGGCAAGCTGCCGGTCGTGCTGTACCGGCGCGCGCTGTCGCCCGGCAGCGGCAATCTGCCCGCCGCGTTCGAAATCCTCTTCGAGCGCAATGCATGGCCCGCGCAGTGGCGCAACGGCATCTTCGACTTCCATCACTTTCACGCGACCGCGCACGAGGTGCTCGGCGTGACAGACGCGAGCGCCGAGGTGATCGTCGGCGGACCGGGCGGACGCGTGGTGACGGTGCACGCGGGCGACGTGCTGCTGCTGCCGGCCGGCACCGGCCATTGTCTGCAATCGTTCGAGCGGCATTTTCAGGTGGTGGGGGGCTATCCGTTAGGGCAGCAATGGGACATTCGCCGCGAAGCGCTGACGCCGCAGGAACTCACCGAGATGCTGGCGTTGCCGTTTCCGCCGCTCGATCCGATCGACGGCAAGCATGGTCCCGTCATCGAGTTTTGGCTGCAGTCGGCCTGAACTTCGTCGTTCGCGAAGCAACCGACCTGCCGCGGCGTGGCGTGCAGAGTTGCGCGGTTAGGCGCATCATCTGTGGGCTTTGCCGCGATTTTCCCGCGCGCTTTCGGCGCTGACGCTGGCACGTGGGCGGTTCCACGTGCGGCTTGGCGTCCTTATCGACATGCCCGGACGCGCGCGATTCCATGTCGACACGATGCGCCGATCCGTCCGCGCGCTCCGCGGCGCGCGTCGGCCGTCTTCCGAATTGCCGAACAAGGAGCGTCCCATGCAAAACGATTCCGCCCTCGATCAGTTGTGCATCAACACGATCCGCACGCTGTCGATGGACGCCGTGCAGAAAGCCAATTCCGGCCACCCCGGCACGCCGATGGCGCTCGCGCCGGTCGCCTATCACCTGTGGCAACACCATCTGCGTTACGACCCTGACGAGCCGCTGTGGCCGAATCGCGACCGCTTCGTGCTGTCGGCCGGGCATGCGTCAATGCTGCTGTATTCGCTGCTGCATCTGGCCAACGTGAAAGCCGTCGACGAACACGGCAAGCCGACCGGCGCGCCGGCCGTGTCGCTCGACGACATCGAGCATTTCCGCCAGATCGACAGCAATACGCCGGGCCACCCCGAGTACCGGATGACGACCGGCGTCGAGACCACCACGGGACCGCTTGGGCAAGGGCTCGGCAATAGCGTCGGCATGGCGATGGCCGCGCGCTGGTACGAGAGCCACTTCAATCGCTCGGACGCGCCGCTGTTCGACTACCGCGTGTACGCGATTTGCGGCGACGGCGACATGATGGAAGGCATCTCGCACGAAGCGGCCTCGCTCGCGGGGCATCTGAAGCTGTCGAACTTGATCTGGATTTACGACAGCAACCGCGTGACGATCGAAGGCCATACGGACCTCGCGTATAGCGACGATGTGGCAAGCCGCTTTCACGGCTACAACTGGCACACGCTGCACGTCGGCGATGCGAACGACACCGCCGCGCTGGAAAAGGCGCTGGTCGAAGCAAAGAGCGTGACCGACCGGCCGACGCTGATCGTGGTCCACAGCATCATCGGTTGGGGGGCGCCGAACAAGCAGGACACCGCGTCCGCGCATGGCGAAGCGCTCGGCGTCGAGGAAGTCGCGCTCGCCAAGAAATTCTACGGCTGGCCCGAGGACAGGTTCTTCTACGTGCCCGAGGGCGTGCACGAGCGCTTCGCGCAGGGCATCGGCGCGCGCGGCAAGGCGGCGCGCGAACAATGGCAGTCGAAGTTCGACAGCTACAAAAAGCAGTATGCGGAGCTCGCGCGCGAATTCGCGCAGATCGAGGCGCACGAATTGCCGCAGGGCTGGGACAGCGACATCCCGAGCTTCAACGCGGACCCGAAGGGCATCGCGACACGCGAATCGTCGGGCAAGGTGCTCAATGCGATTGCCGCGCGTGTGCCGTGGATGATCGGCGGCGCGGCGGACCTGTCGCCGTCGACGAAAACCAACCTGAAGTTCGAAGGCGCCGGCAGCTTCCAGGCGGATAACTATGCCGGCCGCAATCTGCACTTCGGCATTCGCGAGCATGCGATGGGCGCGGTGGTCAACGGTCTTGCGCTATCGAATCTGCGCGCGTACGGCTCGACGTTCCTGATCTTCAGCGACTACATGAAGCCGCCGATCCGCCTGTCCGCGATCATGGAAGTGCCGGCCATCTTTGTGTTCACGCACGATTCGATCGGCCTCGGCGAAGACGGTCCGACACATCAGCCGATCGAGCAGCTCGCGTCGCTGCGCGGCGTGCCCGGCCTAACGGTGCTGCGTCCCGGCGACGCGAACGAAGCGGCCGAGGCATGGCGTGTTGCGCTGACGCAGCCGCATCGGCCGGCGTGCATCGTCTTGTCGCGCCAGCCGCTGCCGACGCTCGACCGGAGCCGCTATGCGCCCGCGAGCGGCGTCAGGCACGGTGCGTATGTGCTCGCCGATGCGCCCGCTGGCAAGAAGCCCGAGGTGATCCTGATGGCGACCGGCAGCGAGCTATCGATCTGCGCCGACGTGTACGAGAAGCTGAAGAGCGAGGGCATCGCGGCGCGCGTCGTGTCGATGCCGTCGTGGGACATCTTCGAGCGCGAGGACAGCGCGTATCAGGAGTCGGTGCTGCCTGCGGACGTCGAGGCGCGCGTCGCGGTCGAGCAGGCTGCGTCGCTCGGCTGGGATCGGTATACAGGACGGCTCGGTGCGCAGGTCGTCATGCATACGTTCGGCGCGTCGGCGCCGATCGCGGATCTGAAGAAGAAATTCGGTTTCACGCCGGAAGCCGTGTATCAGGCGGCGAAGCAGCAGATCGAGCGGGTGAAGAAGGGGAAGGGCACTTGAGCGTGCGGCGCTCGACGACGTCGTGAACGCTTGATGCGAAAAGGGGTGGGCCGGCGGGATCTATCCGTTTCGATCAGGCATGCGGCCACGGTTTGCGGCCGCTTGCCGGCCTACTCGGTCGCGAGGCCGGACGCCTCGCCGCGCCATGAAAGGAGACTTCAAATGGCCGAGATCAATAAGGAAGACGTTGTTGCGGTGCTGAACCGGATTCTCGAATCCGAGTTGGCCGGCGTCGTCCGATATACGCACTATTCGTTCCTTGTGTTCGGATTCGGACGCATTCCGATCAGGTCGTGGTTGCGCGCGCAGGCCGATGAATCGTTGTTGCACGCACAGCAGGCCGGCGAATGGATCACGACTCTGGGTGCCTATCCGTCGCTTGCGATCGGTCCTCTGCTCGACTCGCACACCTTCGATATCTCTTCGATCCTCCGCGAGTCGTTGCAAGCCGAGAATCTTGCGTTGCAGTTGTATCGCGACCTGCTGGCGCTCGTCGAGGACCGCTCGGTTGCACTCGAGGAATTCGCCCGTCAGATGATCCACGTCGAGGAGATGCACGCGGGCGAAGTCGACAAGATGCTGCGCCGCCCTGGGGAAATGACGACGTCGGAGGACAGCTAGTGCTGATGCCGATGATGGATATCGGGGAAATGCGCGTGCGAATGTGTAATAGGCAGATGCACGTGAGCGTGCGTGTGCGGATCTTCACCGGCATAAGGAAACTCATGCGCGTGCTGATGGTGCTCGTCATGGCGATGCCGGTGCGTGTGTTCCAGAAACTCATGGCTGTGCTCATGCTCATGCCGCTCGCGCACATGTAGCCAGATACCCAGCGCCATCAGGGCGGCGGCAATCCAGAAAGACAGATTGGGTAGCGCGGGCCATATGATCAGCGAAAGCATGACACCGAACAGCGGCGCAACGGAAAAGTACGCGCCTGTACGCGCCGTACCGAGATGGCGAAGTGCAACAACGAACAGCACGAGGCTGATGCCGTAACCGCCAAGCCCGGTCAGCATCGCTGTCGCCATGGTTCCTGCTGACGGAAGCGAAGCGCCCGCCGCGATCGCAATGCCGAGATTCACGGGACCGGCCACCATCCCTTTGAGACACGCGATCACCATCGCGTCGTTCGCCGAGACCTTGCGCGTCAGGTTGTTGTCGATTGCCCAGCACAGACACGCGCCGACGATCAGTAACGCACCCACCGGCACGCCTGACTGTCCCGGATGCCACGACAGAAGCACGCCGCCCGCAACGATCGCCACCATCCCGAGAAAAACCTGAATGTCGACATTTTCCCGGAAGACCACCCAGGCAATCACTGCGGTCAACACACCCTCAAGGTTGAGCAATAACGAACTCGTTGCCGCTGGTGTGGTGGACAGGCCCAGCATCAGCAATGCGGGGCCGGCGACGCCACCCATCGCTATCGCCCCGATCAGCCAAGGCAACTCGCCTTTGGTGATGCGGTGGTCCGCGGCGGACTGAAGTCCGCGCGATCGGAAGGCACGCCACGCGATGCCGACCCCAAGCCCCAGGCCGCTACCGAGATAAAACAGTCCTGCGAGCATGAAGGGGTTGACTGAGCCGAGCAGCGCCTTGGCCAACGGTGTCGCGGCGCCGAACAGCGCCGCGGCGATTAAGGCGGTGAATATCGCGCCGTATCCTGATCTCACCACTCCAACCTCTTGTCCGCAGCAGAAGGGACAGTTTACAGACCATCGCTGGGGTGCCGGACGAAATTCGCCGAGCGCAGCAAAAGTTAGCTTGTAGACGACGTTACCGCGACGTAACGTCATCTACATGAACGCACTTTCGACGTGGTCGCTAACTGGTGTTGACGCTTCCGACAGAGAACGCTACCGCGCGCATGCGTTACTGGCGTGCGCTCAAGGCCCGTGGCTGCAATGTCCTTCGGGACGGCATTTATCTGCTGCCGTACACGCAGGAGGGCGAACCCGCGTTGCGCGAACTTTCGGTCGCGATCGGCGAAAGCGGCGGCACTGCGCATCTGCTGCGCGCGCCCAGCCTGGACGCATCACAGGAGGCCGAATTCCGCGCCTTGTTCGATCGTACCGACGAGTACGTCGGCCTCATCCGCGCGCTCGCCGATGCGCGGAATACGGTTTCTGGCCAGTCCGCCGCCGGTCGTCACCGACACGCGGCTCGACTATCGTGGCGGCCACAGCCTGCGCGTCGACAACTACGAGATCAACGGGCGCTACAACTTCACGCCGGTGCTGATCGCGGGAGTCGGCTACATCTTCACCGATGGCCATGGTTATACCGGCAGCGGCGCGACGTCGTTCGCAACCGGCGACCGGCCGAGATGGCATCAGGTGGACGCGGGCATCAGCTACCTGCTGTCGAAGCGCACCGATCTGCATATGTCGATGGTCTATCAGCGTCTGGCCGGCGATGCGAGCACGGTTGCAATCAACTTCTTCGGACCGGCGGGCGCAGGGCGTAACAGTCAGATCGCGGTGCTGGCGGGGCTGCGGCATCGGTTTTAAGAGGGATTGCGGACCTGAATAGGAAGATTGGCTTCGCGCCGGAAGCTCTGCATGAGGCGGCAAAGCAGCAGATCGGGCGGGTGAGGAAGGGGGGCTTGAGGTCACGCGCTCGAAATAATTGCGGGAGCCCTTGATCGCCTCGACCGATGTTTCCAATCAACGCGCGGGTGTCCGGATTCGGCGAATGTTTGGCCGAGGCGCACGGATAAACGTGCGTTGCCGGAATCAAACCAGAATCGTGTCGAATTATTTTTCATTCGCCGTTAATCCCGGCTCGGGTCTGCCGACGAAAATGCACTGATGGAGTCACAACGGGCGCCCTCAAAGAGCGCTTTCCGCTAAAAGAACAGCCCCGATACTGCGTGGATGACGAAGTGTTTTTTCGTCGACCTGCCGGACTGTCATAAAACGATTCGCAATGCCTGCGGCCTTAAACCCGCGATCAAATAAGGACATCAAAAGATGGGGCAAAAATTTCGACAGAAATGTACTGTGAAAACCTGAATTCGGGCTCGCGAAGTCTTCCATGAGTGCATGGAAACGATACCAGTTCTGCCATGAAAAGCGTTTGAACCGGCAGTCCGTAGACGACCGCGGCCACAAAGGGAGAGCTTGGCGGATGCTCGCTAACAGTGTTTGCATGTATGTTTAAAATGCGTACAAAACATGGCAAGCAATTGCGTGAAGAACGATAAATTCGCGCGTGACGACAAACTTGAAAAAGAGGTGAGCAGCTTCGTTTACGGGATAGATATTTTCGCTCTATCGAATTTGTCGAGAAGGCTCGACTCGCTGGATAACCGGGAGTTTGCGTACTAGACTGATTTTTGCCTCCGCATTGTCGAATGCAGGTTCCGGCGGATGCAACGAAGACGAAAACACGGACCGGCTGTCCGTGTAAAGTTCCGGGCCAAAATAATTCGCGCTAACTCGTGCGTTTCGCGCCGGTCGATTTGATCGTGCGGCAATGCGGATCGGGCGAGCCCAATAGCGGGAGCGACCTCCGATGATTGGACAATCGCCAGCCTTTGTCGATATGGTAAGGCGCATCGAGAGAATCGCGCGGTGCGAGGCGCCTGTGCTGATCGAAGGAGAAACCGGTACCGGCAAGGAACTCGCGGCGCGCGCGATCCATTATGGTGGAAGCCGGCGTGACGGCCCGTTCGTGCCGGTCAATTGCGGCGCAGTGCCAGGCGACCTTGTGGAAAACGAACTTTTCGGCCACAAGCGGGGGGCGTTCACCGACGCCAACGTCGAACAGATCGGCCTTGTCGCCCACGCCCGTCACGGCACCCTGTTTCTCGACGAAATCGACGCGTTGTCGCTCAAGGCGCAAGTGGCTTTGTTGCGCTTCCTGCAGGATCAGCACTACCGACCATTGGGCGGCTCCGAAAGCATCAGGGCAGACGTCCGGCTGATCGCCGCGGCGAATTGCGATCTGTCGGCGTTGGTCGCGTGCGGCGGGTTTCGGCTCGACCTGCTATTCCGCCTGCGGATCATGTTCGTGACACTGCCGCCGCTGCGCGATCGGTGTGGCGATGTCCCTTTGCTGGTCCAGGCGTTTCTTGGCCAGTGCAGTGAACGGTTCGGGCTCGGCGACAAGCAGATCCATCCCGAGACGCTCGACTGGATGAACCGCTACCGTTGGCCCGGCAACGTGCGTGAGCTCGAGAACCTCATCTATCGCGAGTACCTGCTATCCGACGCCGTCACCATCCAGGTCGACGCACCGATCGGGATCGGCGGCAAAGCGCTCGACGGCAACGCCGGGCTTGCGCCGTCCATGCATGTCGAAGACTTTCGCACCGCCAAGACCCGCGCCATCGCGGAGTTCGAATCGCGCTATCTGGCGAGCGCGCTCAGCGCGGCCGGAGGCAACGTGACGCGAGCGGCGCGCCTCGTCGGCAAGGAGCGGCGAGCATTCGGCAAGCTGCTCAAGAAGCACGGCATCGAACGCTTGTAGTGCGTGATCGGGGCATCAGCGACCCGGTGCATCAGCGTGCGCGACGCGCGCGTCAGTCTTCACCACGGCGATCCAGGCGAAGCGCAGGCCGGACATGGCCCTGCTCGGCCTTGGGGGCGCCATTCCTGATTGCGCAATTCCTCGACAGAGTTGGCACGATGCGTGGTGCGGACCAACCCGCCGGCCGTGCGTCTGCGGGGTGGCGCGAGCTGCGCCGGAGCGTGGCTGGTCCCGACTGGGTCAATCGCAGCGCACAGTGCGTTCCATTTGCCCCACCGCAAACCACCCAGCGCGTCACCGGCACGCCGTCTGTTTCGTGCGGGAGAAACCCGCACGGGCGTCAGGCCGGCATCGCGATGCAAGAGCCCGATCGGTCGCCTCGACGGCCCATCTTTTGCTTAGGTTGCTCGGCCGCGCCAAAGACACCCGAAGGCGGCTAACGAGTGGAACCAGACGAAGCGATTCTCCGATGCCTGTGTCACGCGATTCTGCGCTATCTGGCTCGACACCCGGACGCAGCGGACACCGTTTGCGGAATCGCGAACTGGTGGCTGCCTGAATCAGAGCGTGACGTCAGCGAACGCATGATCGAGCGTGCGCTCGATCGTCTGGTCGAGGCCGGGCGGGTGACGAAATACGTGCTGGTCGATGGCTCCGTACTGTACGCGCATCGCGTGGCGAAACAGGACGGCAAAGCGCGCTGAAGACCGGGGCGAAGCACATCTGCGGGTGCTGTGGCGCGCTGGCGTCGCCTGTTCGATGGGCTCGCGGTAGGAGCAGAGCTAACCGCATTTTGCTGGGAGTGATCCATGCCTGTTACGTTGACTTACCCAGGTGTCTACATCGAAGAGGTGCCGAGCGGAGTGCACACCATCACGGGCGTTGCGACATCGATCGCTGCCTTTGTCGGCCAGACGCCAAAGGGGCCTGTGGAAGATCCGACCCATGTCTATTGCTACGGCGATTTCGAAGCGGCGTTCGGCGGCCTGAACGTCTCGATGATGCTCGGGTTTGCCGTGCGCGACTTCTTCGTGAACGGTGGCAGCGAAGCGATCATCGTCCGGCTCGTCGGAGGCGCTACGCCGACCGCAGCACCCGCGCCGGGTCCAGCACCCGCACCGGGCCCGGCACCCGCACCGGGACCGGCACCCGCGCCAGCCCCTGCGCCCGCGCCAGCCCCTGGGCCAGCCCCTGCGCCCGCGCCCGCGCCGCCGCCAACCCCGGTCGCCGCGCAGATTGCGCTCAAAGGGACATCCGCCGATCTGTTACTGGAAGCCGCGAGCGTCGGCAGTTGGGGCAACACGCTGAGCGCGATGGTCGACTACACGATGTTGCCGGTCTCGGACCCGACGAAGCGCAAGACCTTCAATCTGACGATCGTGCAGAACACCACGGTGCCGACCGCGTCGTCGAACTCGTCCAGTGCGACGACAGTCATCGCTCAGGAGAAGTTTCTCAACCTGTCCATCGACCCGGCCAGTCCCAACTACATCAAGAACGTGCTGGTTGACCAGTCGTCGCTCGTGCGTCTGGCGTCATCGATGACCGATCCGCTACCGGTGCCGCTGCCCGTGCCGTCCGACACGATCAAGGGTCCGGCAATCGCCGATGGCAAGGGCAGTGACGGAGGGCCACTGCAGGATATCGATGTGACGGGAGAGGGAATCGACAATTTCCAGCAAGACAAGCGCGGCCTCTATGCGCTCGCAAAGGCGGATATCTTCAATCTGCTTTGCATTCCGCCATTCGCACAAGGTACGACGCTGTCCGCAGATGTCGTGACACAGGCGGTCGCCTATTGCGAGCAGCGCCGCGCGATGATGATCGTCGATCCGCCGCACTCGTGGGGCAAAGCGCAGACGGCGCTGGACGCCGCGAGCGATCTCGCCACGAACATCGGCGCATTCAGTCGCAACGCGGCGATCTTCTTCCCGCGCTTCATGCAGCCGAATCCGCTGATGAACAACCAGATGCAGGAGTTCGTGCCGTGCGGCGCGATAGCCGGCGTGTTTGCCCGCACCGATGGCCAGCGCGGCGTATGGAAAGCGCCCGCCGGCGTCGAGGCGACGCTGGTCGGCGTGCCGCAGCTCACCGTGCCGCTGCATGACGGCGAAAACGGCAGCCTTAACCCGCTGGGCGTGAACTGTCTGCGTACCTTCCCAGTGATCGGCCGGGTCGTGTGGGGCGCGCGCACCACCAAGGGCGCGGACATCGTGGCGGACGACTACAAATACATACCGGTACGACGGCTCGCGCTCTACATCGAAGAAAGCCTGTATCGCGGGACGCAGTGGGTGGTCTTCGAGCCGAACGACGAACCGCTGTGGTCGCAGATCCGACTAAACGTCGGGGCTTTCATGCAGACCCTGTTCCGGCAAAGCGCATTCCAGGGGCAAAAGCCGACCGACGCGTACTTCGTGAAGTGCGACAGCGAATCCACGACGCAAAACGATATCAACCTGGGCGTCGTGAACATCATTGTCGGCTTTGCGCCGCTCAAGCCCGCGGAATTCGTGGTCATTCAGTTGCAGCAGATCGCTGGGCAGATCCAGGTCTAAACCAACCCTCGACGGAGACAATGATGGCCGAGTTCACCGTGAATGCCCAGCGCTTCGATCCGTACAAGAACTTCAAGTTTCGAATCAAGTGGGACGCGAAATACGTGGCGGGTATCAGCAAGATGGGCGCCCTCAAGCGCACGACGGAAGTCGTCAAGCATCGCGAAGGGGGCGATCCGAGCAGCAGCCGCAAATCGCCCGGTAAGAATGAATTCGAAGCGGTCACGCTCGAGCGAGGCGTCACGCACGACACCGAATTCGAGAAATGGGCCAACAAGATCTGGCAGTACGGCGCGGGGCTCGGCATGGAGGTGTCGCTGCAGGACTTTCGCAAGGATCTCATCATCGAGGTCTATAACGAAGCGGGACAGTTGGCGATCTCCTACAAGCTCTATCGCTGCTGGGTTTCGGAATATCAGGCGCTGCCCGACTTCGACGCGAACGCCAACGCGGTCGCGATCCAGCATATCAAGCTGGAGAACGAGGGATGGGAGCGCGACTTGAGCGTAACCGAGCCGAAGGAGCCGACGTTCACCGTGCCTTCACCGTGAACGGAGCAATCATGCGGCGTCTCGATACGTTCGTGCTGATCGACGCGTGGGACCGCGGGCATATGCTGCCGGCCGACGCGTGGGCGCTCTGGCTGCTCGGCAAGGCGCTGGCGCAGGAGGGCAGGTCGGCCGACGATCTGTGCTACTGGCCGGTCGGCGTGCGCGACCGTGAACTGTTGCGCCTGCGCGAGGCGCAGTTTGGCGCGCGCCTCGAAGGACTGGCCGGATGTCCGCGCTGCGGCGCCGACGCGGAGTTCGAGTTGCCGGCCGACGCGCTGATCGCTGCGCCGTCGGGCATCGGCGCGGCGCAGTTCGATATCGAGGGTCTGCGAGTCGAATGCCGGCCGGTGAATACCGACGATCTGCTCGCGATCGACGCGGGCGCCGACGTCGAAAGCGTGGCCGATGCGTTGTTCGATCGCTGCGTGGTGGTTACCGGGCAGGACGGCGTGAGACTCTGCGCAGGCAGCGTGCCGTCTGCCGTGCGGGTTGCGGTGAACGATTATCTCGAACGGGCAGACCCGCAAGCCGACCTGCGCCTGCATATCCAGTGTCCCGCGTGCGGGCACGAATGGCAGGCGGGTTTCGACATCGTTTCGTTTCTTTGGAAGGAGGTGTCCGACCGGGTGCGGCGGCTGCTGGGTGAGGTGCATGAGCTCGCCTCGGCATACGGATGGAGCGAGGCGGAGATCCTGGCGCTCCGGCCTTCCCGGCGGCAGTACTACCTCGGGATGCTGACGTCATGAGCGATTTCCTGTTCAACCTGGCGGCGCGCACGCTGGGCAAGGCTGAAGTCGTCAGGCCGCGGCTCGCGCCGATGTTTGCTGCTGGACGCGCCGCCCCATTCGAGATGGCCGACGAGCCCGATGAGCAAAGCGTGCCGAGCGGGCGGGCACTGGCTGATCCTGAGCCGTATGCGATTCGCGCAAAAGATCGGGCACGCGAAGCCGAAGCTGGGGCGCAAGCGACGCAGGATGCTCGTTCCGATCGCGCCGCGCCGGTGGACTTGCACGAGGCGCTGCCGCTGGTGTCGGGTGACGAACCCAGCGTGGATGAGACGCGGCCCGGCGCGATGCCGTTATCGATGCGCGAGCTCCCCCGCGCCATGCCGGAAAGCGTTGAGCCGGAACCCGTCGATGGCGTGCCGTATCCCTCGGCCGATCGACATGACGGGGCTGCGCCTGCGGGACCATCGCAGCCGGTCGTCCGCCGCTTGCAGGAGCAGTACGCCGCGACGGAGCCGATGGCACTGCCATTACCCGGTCGGAACTCCACCAGCCCGTTTGCGAGGCCATCGGCGGACGCGGATAGCGATGGCGTTGCGTACGATCCGTCCCGGCACGACGGTGCCGCATCAAAATCGACCCACTTGCCGGTCGCGGCCCGATCTGACCACGGGCACGGTCGCGACGCACCAGATTCACGCGGCCGTGCGCTATCGCTTGACGAACGCGCGAGCGAAGACGACGCCGTCCCCGTCCCCGTCACTCGTTCCATTGAGACGAACCCGGCCTTCGAGTCGCCGCCCGACCCGTACCGCGCGACATCGCACCAGAAACCGTTCGTCCCTCTGGCGCGACGCTCGGCGGATTCCGTGCCGCCTCAGCAACGCACGGCGCCGGTGCGGGATCGACCAGGCGCGGCGATGCGCTCGCAGAAAAGCGCGGAGCAGACGGTCCACGTCACTATCGGGCGCGTTGAAATCCGCGCGACGCCGGCGCCGACGAACCTCGGGACGAAGACCGCACGCAGTTCGCATGAGCCGACGTCGCTGGACCGGTACCTGAAAAATCGCGCGGCTGGGAGCGGATCGTGAGCGCGAACGCGATTGCCGCTGTCACCGCCGCATTGCGCAATTTGCTGTCGGACGGCGTGAAGGTGGAAGCCGGCCTCGAGGACACAGTCGTCACCACGCTGCCGATGGACCGTGCCCGCGATGCGAGCGGCAGCGGTAACCAACTGAACGTTTTCCTGTATCAGGCGACGCCCAATGCCGCATGGCGCAACCTGGCGATGCCCACTCAGGTTCAGTCACTCGAAACCGGCTTTCCGCCGCTTGCGCTGAACCTGTACTACCTGATTACCGCATGGGGCCGCGACAACGACGCGCAAAGTCCCTTCAGCCATTTTCTGCTGGGCCGCGCGATGAGCGTGATGCACGACCACCCACTCCTCGGCAGCGACGAGATCCGGCTCGCGTTGCCAGGCAACGATGCCTACCTTCAGGTGGAGCGCATTCGCTTTTCCTTGCAGCCGTTGTCCGTCGAAGACATCTTCAAGCTCTGGTCCGGATTTCAGACGCAGTACCGGCTCTCCGCTTCCTACGAGGCGTCGGTCGTGCTGATCGAGAGCACGCGGGCGGCGCGTACGCCGTTACCGGTGCTGACACGGGGGACCGGCGACGTCGGGCCCGTCGCAATGGCGCGGATGGACCCCGGGCTGCCGACACTTCGGTCCGTGACGCCGCCCAACCAGCAGTCCGCCGCGGTGATCGACGATGTCGTGACGATTTCGGGCAGCTTGCTGGTCGGCGACAAGGTCGAGGTCGTATTCGCCCATGCGGCGCTGCAGGATCCCATCCGTGTTCCGGCCGGCCCGAACGCGACGGCCACGCGCATCGACGTGCAACTCGATACGACGCAGTTTCCGTGGGTAGCGGGTTGGTACGCGGTGACGGTGGAGATCACCACGACGCCGGACCAGCCCGATCCACCGGTGCACTCGACCAATGCGCTGCCGATGGCGCTGGCACCTGCGATGACGAACACGATGCCGCTGAAGGCAGCGATTTCGCCCAACGGCACAGCGACCGTCAAGCTGAAATGTGCGCCGGATGTGCAGCCGGGACAACGCGTCGCGCTGCTGCTCGGCGATCAGGAAATCCCGTCTGCGGCGCGCACGGACCCGGGTGCGAGTCTGTCGTTCCCGGTGTCGCCGGCGGTTGCCGGGACGTACCTGATGCGGCTGCGCGTCGACGGCGTCGATAGCCTGCTGGTCGACCGCACGGTAACGCCGCCGGTGTACCGCAATCACAAGGTGATTTTCAAATGAACGCGCCGGCAAGCTGGCATGAAACCAATGCGGCATGGCTGTCCGCCGCGCTGGCATGGCTGCGCGTACGTTTGACCATGCTGGCGCAGGCCGTGGGCGAGACGCAGAACGTGCGCGGCGGAGACACGCAAGAGCCGGGACTGGCTGACGGCGAGGCGCTGCGCGAGGCCGAAGCCCGGCTCGCCGCGTGCGAGCTCGACGCCACCGGTCCGCTGCCTTCGCTGCTGACGTTGAGCCGCCATTTCGAGCTGTCGCCGTTCGAACAGAGCGTGCTGCTTCTGTGCGCCGGGATGGAGCTGGACACTCGCATCGCGGACCTGTGCGCGCGGGCACAGTATCCGGCGAGGCGTCCGTATCCGACCTTCGCGCTCGCCATGTCGCTATTCGACGATGCCGCCTGGGATCTGATGTCTCCCGAGCGCCCATTGCGCTACTGGCAACTGATCGTCGCCGCCGACGCCAGCGAGCCTTTCATCACGCGGGCCCTAGGGGTCGACGAGCGCATCGTGTCCTTTATCAAGGGCCTCAACTTCCTCGACGAACGGCTCGCCCGGTTCGTCGTGCCGGTGACGGATGCCGGCGTCTGGACCGATGCGCAGCCGTCGCAGAAAGCGGCGCTGACGCGCGTCAGCGATGCGTTGAAGTATGCGATGCAGGGCGGCGCGTTACCCGTCATCCAGTTGCTCGGCGCGGCGGGTGCCGACAAGCTCGCGCTTGCGCACGGGGTCGCGGAGCATCTCGGATGCCGCCTGTACAGGCTGGTCGCGGAGACCCTGCCCGAGCACGCCGGCGAACTCGAACAACTGGCGCGGCTGTGGTATCGCGAAGCCATGCTGTGGCCGGTCGCGCTCTACATCGAATTGCCGGATCGGGAAGGCGTCGACGAAGCGAAGCTTCACTCGACGCTGCGCCGCTTCCTGTCTCGTTGCGATGGACCGTGCTTCATCGACACGCGCGAGCCGGTGTCGTCGGTGGGCCGGCAGTCGGTCGAAGTCGACGTGGCCAGGCCGACGCCCGCCGAGCAGCGCAAGCTCTGGAGCATGGCATTGCCTGGCCGCGATGAGCATCTGGGCAATGCGCTCGCCGCGCAGTTCGATGTGAAAGCCGGGCAGATCGGCCGCATCGCGGCGCAGACGCTCGCGCGCAATCCGCAGGCCGACGACGAACAGCTAGGCGTGGAACTCTGGCAAGCCTGCAGCGAGAGCGCCCGTCCGGCGTTGAACCGGCTCGCGGCGCGCATCGATGCGCGCGCGGGCTGGGACGATCTGGTCCTGCCGCACGAGCAACTCGAGCTGTTGCGGCAGATCAGCGCTCAGGTCCGGCAGCGAGCCGTGGTCTACGAGGACTGGGGCTTCGCGCGCAAGATGAATCGTGGTTTAGGCATCAGCGCCCTGTTCAGCGGCGATAGCGGCACGGGCAAAACCATGGCCGCCGAAGTGATCGCCAATGATCTTCGTTTGAGCCTCTACCGGATCGATCTCTCTGCGGTGGTCAGCAAGTACATCGGCGAAACCGAAGCGAACCTGCGCCGCCTGTTCGACGCCGCCGAAGACGGTGGCGCGATCCTGCTTTTCGACGAATGCGATGCGTTGTTCGGCAAGCGCAGCGAGGTGAAGGACAGTCACGACCGATACGCGAACATCGAGATCAACTATCTGCTGCAGCGGCTTGAGAGCTATCGCGGACTGGCCATTCTCGCGACCAATATGCGCGCGGCGCTCGACACCGCATTCACGCGGCGCCTTCGCTTCGTCGTCCATTTTCCCTTTCCGGCCATGGCGGAACGCAAAGCGATCTGGCAGAAGGTGTTTCCTCGGGAAACGCCGTGCCGGCAGCTCGATTTCGAACGGCTCGCATGGCTCACGCTGTCGGGCGGCAACATCCACAGCGCCGCATTGAGCGCCGCATTCCTGGCGGCGCGTGCCGGCGAACCCGTGACGATGGAGCGGATCATGGCCGCGGTGCGAACCGAGCTGACGAAGCTCGGCCGGCCTGTCAACGAAGGCGAGCTGCGCATCGCGGGTAGCCTGGGAGCCAGGGGATGAAGATCGTATTGCATATTGAACGCCTCGTGCTGGAAGAGCTGAGTCTCGGTCCGCCCGGCGGCGCGGTGCTCGCGGAGGCCATGCTGGCCGAACTCGGCCGGCTGCTCGCCGCCGGGGGGCTCGCGGCGAACTGGCGCAGCGGCGGGGCGTCGCCGTATCTGCGCGGCCCGACGCTGACCTTGCCGCCGACCGAACCGTCAGGGCGCCACGTTGATGCGCTGGGTGCGCGAATCGCGGCGTCGGTCCACGCATGCATCGGCGGAGGGACGCGATGAGCGCTTACCCAATGGGCCCACGGCTGCTGAAAGGAGCGATCGTCGGCATCGATCTGTTCAATCCGCTCGCGAGCGTCATCATGTTCCAGTACAACCCCGAGACCTTGACGCGTACGCTGCAGGCGCAGGGGATGGGCGGCGAACAGGGCGACCGCGACGAAGTGATGCGCCTGAAGGGCGCACCCGTCGAGACCATCAAGGTCGATATCGAGATCGATGCGACAGACCAGTTGGAAAGCGGCGACAGCATCGCGCTCTCGATGGGTATCTACCCGCAGCTTTCGCAGCTCGAAATGCTGATCTATCCAAAGAGCGCACAGGTCATCGCCAATACCGTTCTGCTCGCGACCGGCACGATCGAAATCATTCCGCCGATGGCACCGTTCACGCTGTTCATCTGGGGCGTCAAGCGCGTTCTGCCGGTGCGCCTGACCGATTTCAGCATCAGCGAGGAAGCCCACGACGAGCATTTGAATCCGCTCCGCGCGAAAGCGTCGCTAGGTCTGCGCGTGCTCAGCTATAACGACCTGTCGATCACCAACCCGGGCTATCACCTGTTTCTCACGCATCAGATCGTCAAGGAGACGATGGCCACCATCGCCAGCGTGAACAACATCGGCGCGGTGCTCGGCGGCAATACGAGCATTTCGCTCACGTGACGGAGCGCGCCATGTTCGACTACACGAGTCGCTACTATTCGCTCGCCACGGCGGTCTACGCCACGAGCGACGGGCGCCAGCTCCCCTATGTGACGCGGCGTTTTCTGCCGCAGGGCGGCAACCTCGTGCTGCTTGCACAGGTCGGCGTCACGCAGGGGGACCGTCTCGATCTGATCGCCGCGCGCACGCTCGGCGTCGCGACGCAATACTGGCAGATCTGCGACGCCAATAGCGCGATGAACCCGTTCGATCTGACGGGCGATGCCGCGGTCGGCACGTTGGTGCGCGTGCCGATGCCGCAAACGCCGCAGGGGTGACGAGCCATGGACGTCATGTCGAGCGCCGCCAGTCTGCTGGGTACGCGGCTCACCCTCTGGCTGGGTCCGACGATCGCGGTGCCGGCGCCCGCTCCGATCGTCGAGGCGCTGTCGCACGTGGAGGTCACATTGAGCGACGGCCCGCGCGACGGCTTCCAACTGGTCTTCACGGTGGGCCGTACCGGCGCTCTGGCGCTCGACTACACGCTGATGGGCAACCCCTTGCTCAGACCTTCGACGCGCGTCGTCGTGCAGGTGTGGCTCGGCGTGTTTCCGCAGGTGCTGATCGACGGCATCATCATGGACACCCATCTCGAACCGAGCGACCAGCCCGGCGCGTCGACGCTCACTGTGATAGGCGAAGACGTGCGCGTGATGATGGACATACGGCAGACCGCGCTCAGCTACCCCGCGGAAAGCGTTTATTCGATCATCCAGCAGACGCTGCTGACCTACATGATGTACCTGGGCACGCCACCAATCATCCTGCCCGCCGACCCGAGCATTGCTCCGCCGACCGAACAGATTCCCGTCAAGACCGATACCGACTTGAGCTATCTGCTGCAACTCGCGCGCGACTATTGCTGCGTGTTCTACGTGGAGCCGACCCCCGTGCCGATGGTGAACCAGGCGTACTGGGGACCGCTCGATCTGACGTCGCAGCCGCAGACGGTGCTATCGGTGAACATGGGGCCGGAAACGAACGCGAAAATCGATTTTCGCTACGACTCACGCAAACCGTCGCTGGTGGCCGGTTCGGTCATTGACAAAACGACGGGGCTGCCGATCCCGCTCGTGACCATGACTCCGACGCTGCCACCGCTCGCCGCGCTGCCGGCGCTCGCCGTGCAGCCGCAAACCCTGCGCACCGTGATGGCGGCGGACATGAGCGGCCTGTCCTATGCCGAAGCGCTCCTGCGCGCGCAGGCGCTGACCAATCGCGCGAGTCACGCTGTCCTCGCGACGGGCGAGCTCGACATGCTGCGCTACGGAACCATTCTGCGGCCACGGCGACTCGTGAGCGTGCGCGGAGCGGGCTATATGCACGACGGCTTCTATTACGTGCAGAGCGTGACGCACAGCATCGGCAAAGGCGAGTACAAGCAGCGCTTCACGTTGACCCGCGAGGGATTCGGTTCTCTGACACCGGTGGTGCCGACATGAACGACAACAATCGCTATTACGGTAAGTATCGAGGGGTCGTCGTCAATTCCGCGACCCCTGAGACCAATGGGCGCCTCACTGCAACCGTCACCGTCGGCGGCACACCGGTGATCGTCGCGGCCGAAGTTTGTACGCCATTCGCCGGGCTGAACATGGGCTTTTACGGCATGCCTCCGCCTAAGGCCGGGGTGTGGATCGAATTCGAGGAGGGCGATCTCAACAGGCCGATCTGGACAGGCTGCTGGTGGCCGGAGGGGCAATTGTCGGCGTCGCTCGGCACGCAGATCGATCTGACGCAGTTGCCGCTCGCGATGCAGTCGGCGGCCGGCAACCGGGTCGTCATCAATACGCTTGGCGACAAATGCATCACGCTCGAAACCGCGCTCGCCGAACTGGGCCCGCGGATCGTGCTGGCGCTCGACAGTGTCACGTTGTCCTTCGGGCCGATGGTGTCCATCGAGTTGTCGACGACAGGCGTCAAGATCTGCGGCGAGGCGTTGACCGTCTCGCCCGTGCCGGTATGAAGCGGCGTCGCCGCCGCTCGAAAGGAGACGCACGATGCCCGGCTACCTGATGCACGAAGGCGTGATCGTTACCTGCACTCATCTGGGCCCGGCAACGCCGGTTGGGGCGAGCACGAAAGTATCGGTGAGCGGCTGCGCCGTTATCACGCAAATCACGACGTATGGTGTGACCGGCTGCCAGTTGCCGACGGTGACGACGGGCGCTCCGCCATGCGTCAGCGGGAGTTGGCTCGCCGCCGCGCAGCAGGTCTTCGCCGATGGTGCGCCGGTGGTGTTGACCGACAGCACGTCGACCTGCGAACCAACCCAGACGCCGCTCCTCCTCGGCGTCACGCAACTTCTGGTCAAGGGGTGCTAGGCGATGAACATCGCGTATCCGTTTCGCTATGACCCGCTCGGGCGCACCGCGCAGGCGCTGGATGCCGACCATGTGCGCGACCTCATCGAGCAGATGTTGTTCACCAATCCCGGCGAACGGGTCAACCTGCCGGATCTCGGCTCGGGCTTGCAGCAAATGGTGTTCGCGCCAAACAGCGCCGAGCTCGCGGCGGCGCTGCAGTTCACGGTGCAAGCATCGTTGCAACGCTGGCTGGGCGATCTGATCGACATCCGCTCGCTGGTCGTGACCGCCACGGAAGCAAGCTTGACGGTGAACGTGCAGTACATGATCCGCGGTACGACGCAAACCACCAACGCGCAGTTCGTGAGGGCGATCTGACATGGCCACGCTCAAGCCCGCCTTGGAGGACGACCGTCAGCGGCGCGTCGACGCGCGCCACAAAGGGCTGAACGGTATCGACTACATCGAGGTCGGCGACGATCCGCGCAAGCTGCGGGTCGTGTTCTTTCTCGATGCGCCCGACGCGCTCGAAGCCTCCCACTGCACGATAGAAGGCGGCGAGCGCGTTCGCGCCATTCGCGTGCTCAGCGTGCGCGAGTCCGCCGGGGACCACGAACCGGAGCCACGATCCGCAACCCTGACGCTGGACCGCGCCGGCGATTTTTCGACCTATACGCTCGTGATCAGGGGCGTAGCTGGTTTCGATCCGCACTATTTGCGCTGTGGTTTCAGTTTCTGGGTGAGCGAGCCGAAGGAACTCGACTGCGTGAGCGCGCCCGTCAGCGTAATCGCGGCTCGCGCCGAACCGGAGATCGACTATCTGTCGAAGGACTATGCGAGCTTCCGGCAACTGATCGTCAACCGGCTGGGGCTGATCATGCCGGAATGGAGCGAGAGCCACGAGCCGGACGAAGGTATCGCGCTGGTCGAGATACTCGCGTACGTCGGCGATTATCTGAGCTACTACCAGGACGCGGTCGCAACCGAGGCCTATCTCGGCACGGCGCGCCGGCGCCTCTCCGTGCGCCGCCATGCGCGCCTGCTCGACTATGCGATGCACGAAGGCTGCAACGCACGCACCTGGATCTGCATCGACAGCAGCGCGGATCTGCCGCCACTGGCGGCCGCGGATTGCCGTTTCGTCACGGACTGCCATTCGTTGCTGCCCGATCCGTCGCCGGTATTGAGTCCAGCGGCGCTCGAGAACGTACCCGCGGACGCTTATCAGGCGTTCGCACCGGCTGATAGCGCCCCGTTGCTGGTGCGCGCGGCTCACAGTCTGATCAGCTTCTATGCGTGGGGCGCGAGCCAATATGTGTTGCCGCCCGGCGCGACAGCGGCGACGCTGGTCGACGGATGGCAGGACAGCGGTGCGGTGAAACCGAAGCCCGGGGACCCGACTGTCAACACGGGCGATCCCGGCAGCCAACCTGGGCAAGCTGCGCAGAACGGCAAAGGCGTCACCGGCGAAGCGGGCCAGCACGTCTTTGCCCATCCTCGAGAAGAATCCCACGGAAATGCGCCAAAGCCGCCGCAACGCATGCGCAAGCTTGCGCATCTGAAGCCGGGCGCCTTCCTGTTCATCGAGGAAGTCTGCAGTCCGATCACCGGACTGGAGGAGGACGCCGATCCGGCACATCGCCAGGTGGTGCGTCTGACACACGTGAACCCGACGATCGATCCTCTCTATGAGCAGCCTGTCGTGAACGTCGAATGGGAGCCGGCCGACGCGCTCACGTTCGCGCTCGTGGTGGCGGCCATCGGGCCCGCACCCGAGTGCCGCTACCTCGGACCCCGGCGAGCCTATGCGGTGTCCCGAGACATCATGGTGGCCCGTGCGAACGTATGGCTGATCGACGCGGGCACCTACGTCGAAGAAGATGTCGAGGATCAGGTGCCCGCGATCGTCATCCTGCAAGGATGTGAAGACTTCGGCGAGCCTGCCCAGGCGGACATCGTGCCCGGCCGGTTCGGTCCGGCGCTGCAACGCTCAGCGCTTACGTTTCGCGTACCGCCGGGCGCGAGCCTGCCCGCATCGGCGCTGCTGGCACAGGATCCACGCGAAGCCGGACCGCAAGTCGTTGTGTCGTCGATACCGGGCTTGCCGGATGGTTCCGGCGCACTGTTTTCGTTCGACGACCTCGCAGCGCCGCAAGCACTGCTGACGCGGTTGAAAAATCGCGACCCGGCAACCAGTGCGCTACTCGACCGCTTGTCCCACGCGACGCGTGCGGCGATCCGCAAGTACGACGGCGCCACGCCGCCTCCCGCGCTAGTGCAGCTGCTGCAGGCTCAGCTCGCCGCCATCGTCACGCCGTGGTCGGTGCAGCCCGATCTGCTGTCGAGCGGTCCGGACGACCGCGACTATGTCGTCGACATCGACGATGACGGCCGTGCGCAACTGCGCTTTGGCGATGGGCAGAACGGTATGCAGCCGACGGCCGGCACTGCGTTTCGCATTGCCTACCGGGTCGGCACAGGGCCGCAGGGCAATGTCGGCGCTGAGACGATCATCCATTTGCAGTGCCGGACGATCGCCGCGTTGCCGACGATCCGGCGCGTGTGGAATCCGTTCCCTGCCGTTGGCGGGACTGCGCCGCAGACGCTCGACGATGTCCGCACCAACGCCCCTACGGCGTTCCTGGACACGATCGAGCGGGCGGTCACCGCCGACGACTATGCGACGCTGGCGATGCGCGCTCCGCAAGTGCGCCGCGCTGCGGCGAGCTTGCGCTGGACCGGAACAGGCTATGCCGCAAGAGTGGCGATTGCGCCGTACGGCGGCGAGCAGGTCGCGATCGCGATGCTGAACGATGTCGCCCGCTTTCTTGAACGGTATCGGCGCGTCGGGCACATGCTGGAGGTGTGCGCAGCCACCTATGTTTCACTGGACATCGAATTGGAGGTCCACATCGCGCCGGATTATCTGCGCGGCCATGTCGAGGCCGCGCTCCTCGACGCGTTCGGCACCGGCCCCGCGCGCCGCGCGGGGCTTGGTCTCTTCGCGCCGGATAACCTCGGCTTCGGCGAGGACGTCTATCTGAGCCGGATCGTTGCTGCCGCGCAGGCGGTCGAGGGTGTCGTGCGAGTGGTCGTCATGCGCTTCGAGCGGATGTTCGTGCCGTCGCACGATGCGCTGAGGAGCGGTGTGTTGCCGCTCGCATCGCAGGAAATCGCCCGGCTCGACAACGACCCGAACTTTCCCGAGCATGGCCGGATCCGGTTCCGGATGAGAGGCGGTCGATGAACTCTTCCTGCGATTGCACGGCATACCAGGGCGACGCGTCCAGCACGCTGAACACGATCACGAATCGCCCGGGATTGAGCGCGATCGGTTACCGCATCGGCACCTGGTCGACGTTCGTGGAGGTGATGAAAGGGCGGCTCGGCTATTTCTACAGTCAGTTGCCAACCGTGCCGGATGGTCCGGTCGGGGTCCCGTCCGCGCCGCCGATGACCCGCGAGCCCAGTGATCCGGCCATCGCGCTGCTGGACGCCTGGGCCATGGTGGCGGACGTCCTGACGTTCTACCAGGAACGCATCGCCAACGAAGGCTATGTGCGCACCGCGACCGAACAACGCTCGCTGCAGGAACTGGCGCGCATGGTCGGATATGTGCCGAGGCCGGGCGTCGCGGCGTCCGCGACGGTTGCCTATACGGTCCAGGATCAGGGCTCCGATAGCGATGTCGCGGTGCCGGCCGGCAGCGGCCTGATGTCGATGCCGTCGGCGGGTGAAGTGCCGCGCGTATTCGAAACGGACACGCCGCTCGTGGCGCGCGCCAGCCGGACCTCGCTCGCGCCGCTCACGACGAGGGCACAGCAAGTCACGGAGCAGGCCAAGGCAATCTATGTCAGCGGCACTTCCACACGGCTCAAGGCCAATGATCCGCTGCTGATCGTGAACGGCTCGTCGCAAACCCTGCGGCGCATCGAGTCGATCGATGTCGACGTGCCCAACAAGCGGATCACGCTGACGCTCCAATCCGTCGTTGCTCCAGCGTCCGGCGCTGGCGTGGTCGCGACTTCCGAAGCTGCTGCGCCCACCGGATCGTCGCCGGCTTCCGATGCCGTTGCGCCTGCGGGATCGCCCCCGGGTGCCAATCCGCTCTCGCCCACGGGGTCGTCCCCAGCGTCCAGCGCCATTGCGTCCCCGGCGACGGCTCCGACCGCCAACACTCTTACGTCCATCAAGTCGGGCACGGTGCCCGTCACCGTCACCGAGGTTGCCGAGGCGCTCACGCGTTCGTTTTCGAAGGCACTGACGCGCCCGCCGGCGAAGCACCCAGTCAGCGCGGCGGCGCTGCCGCAAAGCCTGTCGCAGACGATGCAGCCGGACACCGACACCACGCGGCAAATGCTCGTGAAGTTTTCGCCCGCGCTGTATGGATCGCTCGACACGGCACTGCGCAACACCGACATCGCACCAACACCGGACGTCCAGGTCTACGCGTTCAACGTGCAGGCCGCGCCGTTCGGCAGCAGCGCGCCGAAGCACACCGTGATCAGGCGTGCGGAGAACGCCCGGGTGGACGGCACCATCACCCAGGTCGAATGGGAATTCGGGGTGCGCCCGGTCATCAGCGCGAATGAACGGTTGCGCGACAATGAGAATGACCTGCCGCCCGCCTGGGAATCGCCCGACGTGATTTACCTGGACGCCGCCTACGACAGGATCGTCCCGGACAGTTGGGTGGTCGTCTGCGGCGTCGACGACAACAACGAACCGAAAGTGCCCGTGATCAGCAAGGTCCAGGAGGTGCACAACGAGTCCCGGGCCGATTACGGTATTTCGGCGAAGACGACGCGCATCCGGCTCGCGAGCCCGCCCTGGTTCGATGCCAGCGAGCCGTCGTTCAAGACGGTGATCCGTGGAAGCGTGGTCTACGCGCTGAGCGAGAAGCTTGTTCTCGCAAATGAGCCGGTGACGACGCCGGTTTCTGGCGCGACCATCGAACTGGACGATCTGCACGAGGACTTGACGCCGGGCCGATGGCTCGTGGTGACGGGTACGCGCACCGATGTTCCCGGTACGACGGGCGTCCCCGGCGCGGAGCTCGTCATGCTGGCGAGCGCGAAGCATGCGGTGGAAACCGTCGCCGATGCCGCCGGTACCAGCTCCACCGATACCGCCAGCTCCACCCCGTCGGCGCTGCTTCCAGGCGGGCGTCTGCGAACCACCCTGACTCTGGCCGCGCCGCTCGCCTACACATATGGGCGCGATAGCCTCAGCGTGGCGGGCAACGTGACCACCGCGAGCCACGGTGAAACGCATACCGAGATTCTCGGCAGCGGCGACGGCCGCGCGGCGCAGCGCAGCTTCGTATTGCGGCGCTCGCCGCTGACCCATGTCTCGGCCCCGACGCCATCGGGCATCGCGAGCACGTTGCGGGTCAGCGTGAACGGCGTGGCCTGGCAAGAGGTCACGAGCTTCCGCGGCGCGGGTCCGAACGATCACGTCTTCGTGGCGGACACATTGGCCGATGGAACGACGCGAGTGACTTTCGGCAATGGTACCCAGGGGGCGAATCTGCCGTCCGGCGTCGAGAACATCCAGGCAACCTACCGCACTGGCATCGGTTCGGATGCCAACGCGCAGACCGGACAACTCAGCCAGCTCGTCTCCCGGCCGCTGGGCGTGATGAGCGTGGTGAATCCGATCGCCGCGAGCGGGGGCGCCAATCCGGACGGTCCCGACGACATCCGCCGCAACATGGGGCGGGGCCTGGCGTCGCTCGACCGGTTGGTATCGGTGGCCGACTTCGGCGACTTCAGCCGCAACTTCGCTGGCGTCGCCAAAGCGAGCGCGCGTCGCCTGCCGGTGGGCGGCGCGTGGCTCGTCCATGTGACGATCGCCGCCGCGGGCGACGCGCAGCTGGTCGACGGCGACGCGGTGCTGCTGAACCTGCGCGCCGCGCTCGCCCAGTTCGGCGATCCGCACCTGCCTGTACGGGTCGCGCCGCGCGATGTCGTGCTGCTGGTCATCAGCGCGCGCGTGCGCGTCGCGCAAGGCAGTCAGTGGACCGACATTGCACCGCTCGTCAGAGCCGCGCTGCTCGATACGTTCAGCTTCGACAAGCGCGAGCTCGGGCAATCCGCGGCCCTGAGCGAAGTACTGGCGTCGATCCAGAGCGTTGCGGGCGTCGAATATGCGGACGTCGATGTGTTCGACCGGGTCGCGCCGGACACGCTCTTCGCTGACCTCGCGCGGATCGGTGGCACGCCGCCCGCGGCGCCCCGTCAATCGATCGAGGCGCGACTCGCGCGGTGCCGTCGCGGCACCGACGGTGCGAGCTCGGTGCGCGCGGCGCAGATCGCTTATCTGAGCGCGGACGTGCCGGGCACGCTGACACTGACGGAGATCGCCGCATGAGCACCCCTTTCGACGACCGCCTGTATAACCTGCTGCCGAGCATCTACCGGCAATGCGACAGTGAAGTGGGCGAGCCGCTGCGCGCGCTGCTCGCGGTGATCGCGGAGCAGGTGAACGCAGTCGAGCAGGACATGACGGCCCTGTACGACAACTGGTTCATCGAGACCTGCGCCGATTGGGTCGTGCCGTATATCGGCGAGCTGATCGGCTACCGGGCGCTGCACACCGCTGCCGTGCCCGCGGCGCAATCCGCGCCGCGCGCCGCCGGCCGCGCACGGATACTGTACCCGCGGCGGGATGTCGCCAATACACTGCGTTATCGTCGTCGCAAAGGCGCATTGTCGCTGCTGGACGATCTCGCGACGACAGTGTCGGGTTGGCCCGCTCACGCGGTCGAATTCGCCGGACTCATCGCGGCGACCCAGTCGCTCAAACATCCGCGGCCCGGACGCGGCGGGACCGCTGACGTGCGCCATGCTCACACGATGGAGCGGGTGAATTCCGTCTCCGATATCACGGCGCATCTGGTGGATCTGCGTCGACCGCAATCGCGCTATCGCACCGGCCGCTACAGCATCGCGGCGCTCGGTCTGTTCGTCTGGCGGCTGCGCTCGTACCCGGTCATCCGCAGCAAGGCCTATTGCGTCGAAGAGGTGGCGCCCGAATGCTTTACGTTCAGCGTGCTCGGCAATGACTGCCCGCTGTTCGACGCGGCGGCCGATCCCGGTTCCGCCCGTGCGCAGGCCGCCGCGGCGCGACCGGTCATGTTGCGGCGCGCCGACGTCGCGATGCCCGACGGGCGCGTCGAGCCGCGCTACTACGGCGCCGGGCGCAGCTTCGCGCTATGGACGGACAGTGAGGCGAACGCACCCATTGCGGTGGACAAACTCGTCGTCGCCGATCTTTCGGCATGGCTTGCCGAACCGCGCAGCGGCACCGTCGCGATCGATCCAGAGACGGGGCGCGTTGCCTTTGCGCGCGGCGAGGCGCCCGAGCATGGCCTCGTGGTGTCGTATCACTATGGCTTCCCGGCCGACATTGGCGGCGGTGCTTATGTGCGCCCCATGCCGTCGTGGGTGCCTCCGCGTGCATCGACGACGGCGGGCATCGCGCCGGTTGCGCGCTATGGCGTGGGCAGCGATGGCGACTTCCACACGTTGCAGGAAGCCTTGCACGCGTGGCACAAAGACAAGCCAGCCTGCGCGATCATCGAATTGATGGCCAATGAGGTCTACGGCGACGCGGTAAGGATCGTGCTTGAAGCTGCCCAGAGTCTCGAGATCCGGGCCGCGGCTGAAATATGTCCTGTGATCCGGCTGCTCGACCTGCAAGCGAACCGTCCCGATTTCATGGCGATTTCCGGCGAGGCACGATCGCGTCTCGTGCTGGACGGCCTGCTCGTGACGGGGCGTGGCTTGCAGATCAAAGGGGAATTGTCGCAACTGACCATCCGCCATTGCACGCTGGTACCGGGCTGGGACGTCGACCGCCCGGTCAACCCCAACGAGGCGCAGACCTCGCCGAGTCTGTCGCTCGTCAAGACACGCACGCGGGTGAACATCGAACACTCGATTCTCGGGCCGATGGTCATTACCTCGGACGATCCGGAACAGGAGCCGCTGCAAGTGTCGATCTCGGACAGCATCGTCGACGCGAGGGTGGCGCGTCATGAGGCGCTCGGTGCGTCGGATGGCGGCTTTGCTCACGCGGTGCTGACGATCGCGCGCTGCACGGTGTTCGGCATCGTACGGGTCAACGCGGTGAGTCTTGCGGAAAACTGCATTTTCAACGACGGAATCGAAGTCGAGCGAATTCATCTGGGCTGCGTGCGCTTTTGCTACGTGCCCGCGCGTGCCCGCACGCCGCGCCGCTACGAATGCCAGCCCGACACCGCCGTGGCGAAACTGCGCGGCGACGAGCGCGAAAGCGCGCGGCGCAGGCTCATCCCGATGTTCAACAGCACGCGCTATGGGACCCCCACTTATTGCCAGCTTGCGCAAGGGTGCGCGCCTGAAATTGCGCAAGGCGCCGACGACGAATCCGAAATGGGCGTCTTCCACGACCTGTACCAGCCTCAGCGCATGGCGAATCTGCTCGCCCGCCTTGACGAATACGTGCCGGCGGATGCGGACGCCGGGATCATCATTGCCATTTAGCGAAAGTGCGCAACAGGCCGGATGCGGAACGCACGAACGGAGGCCATTATGAAAAACGTCGACATTTCACGGGACAGCTTCGATCCCGGCAATGGATTCAGCCGCGTGGTCTGGCAGCAGGGCCGCGTCCAGCTCGACGCGGACCTGAACGAGCAGGCTTCCATCATGCTGCATACGCTGCGCACGATGATGGTCGACCTCACCGGGCGGCACGGCGGCCCCGTGGCGGCGTGCGGCTTTCGCGTGCTGCTCACGGAGGAGGATCTGGTCGAGGAAGTGGTCGCGCAAGATCGCGACGAGGTCGTCGTCCTGTTGCGGCAGCTCGAGCGAACCGACCTGATCATCTCGAAAGGCCGTTACTACGTGGACGGCATTCTGTGCGAGAACCCCCGGTTTCTCCATTACTCGCAGCACGCAGGCGGCGAACATCGCGGGCGCGGCATTGAAGCGGCGGGCTGTTATCTCGTATATCTCGATGTGTGGGAGCGTGAAGTCACGGCGCTAGAGGACCAAGCCATCAGCGAAGTCGCGTTGGGCGGCGCGGATACGGCTGCGCGTCTGCGAGTGGTCTGGCAGGTGCGAACGGTCACCCTGCGCGAGCGCGCCCGTGGCTTCATGAACATGAATCCGCCGTGGCCGGAGCTCGTGAGCGGCTGGCAACACCGTCACCGCGGCGCGTTGCGGGTGCGCGCCCGGGAAGTCGATTCGCAATCCGCCGCCGCCATGGGTGAAGCGCGCGCGACTTACCGCGGACCCGAGAACCAGTTGTATCGCGTAGAGATTCACCAGGGCGGGAAGGCCGGCGACCGGCCGCGTGCGAGCTTCAAGTTTTCCCGCGACAACGGCGTGGTGGCCTTTCGCGTGGAAAACCTGACGGACGATGGCCAGACCGTAACGTTGCGCGAATGGGCGCGCGACGACACGCTGGCGGTCGCGGTGGGCCAGGTTGTCGAACTGGTCGACGAGGAGCGCTTGCAGCATGGCGGTGCGGGGGCTTTACCGAAGGTGGTGTGGGTCGACCCGACGAGCCGGCAGATCAAGGTCGACGCGCCGTTGCGAAAGCATGGCTCGCGCGAGGGCGAGGGCTTGATCCTGCGGCGCTGGGATCAGCTGCCCGGCGAGCCGCGCAGGGGCGGTCTCGAACTGGTGGACGGCGCCGCGCAGATCGTCGAGGAAGAGTGGCTTACACTCGAAGACGGCATCGAGATCATGTTCGAGCGCGCGCCCACGCACGTGTATCGCAGCGGCGATTATTGGCTGATCGCGGCGCGTGTGGCGACGGGCGATGTGATCTGGCCGCAGCACGACGGAGAACCCGCGGCTTTGCCACCACACGGCGTCGAACATCATTACGCGCCGCTGGCGCTCATCGAAGTGGGTGCCGACGGCGAGGGCGTGAAGATGATTCTGCCCTTGACGCGTACTTTCGGCAGGGACGCCGTCGAGTCCATCCCCGATGAAGTATTCGTGTTCGGCGGGAACAGCTGAGCGGAGCGCGATATCGTGAACGACGAAAAGCGATGCAGAGGGTGCGGGCGTTGGCCCAGGATCGCTCAGGTCGAAGGGGCGATCGACGAGTGCAACCAGCCGCAAAACGCCAACGTGTTGCGCTGTGCGTGGCGCAAGCAGCAGGTTATCTCGTCGCAGCAGTCGCAGCAGGCATCGGCTGAACCGCACGAAACGCCGGACCTGCCGCGTTCCGGTGAGCCGTCGCAACGAACGGAACCTCTGAAGTCCCGGGAGCCGCCTGAGGAGCCTGGCGATGCTGAAGCACGCCGGCGTGCCGAGGCGCCTGAACATAAGGAAACACGCGGGCACACAGAGTCGCCCGAACATGCGCAAACACGGCACCACACCGAGCCATCGAAGTCACCCGGCCCGGTCGAGTCGACGAACTCCGATATGACCATCGTCGCGCCGACGCCGACCGGGTCACCGCCGCTGCCGGAACCCGCAGGACCGCATCCCGCGGTGAGATTGTCCGAAGAACTGGCCGAGCGGTTGAAAAGCGTCCAGGCGGAGGGCGAGCGGGTCGTCCAGCACTTGCAAAGCGAGATCGCGAAACACAAGCAGGCGTTCGAAGAACAGCGCAAGTCCGCGGAACAGGCGCGGATTGCCGCACACGACGCCGCGACCCTGCATGCCGCGCTCAAGGACAACATGCGCGGACTCGAAAGCGAGTTCGACACGACACGCCAACACAACACGAAGTTGCTCGCCGGACAGGCCGCGCTGCGACAGGAGAACGAAACGCTGCGGACCCAATTCGCGCGGGCCAAGGCGGAGATCGAGAGCGCCGGTCGTGATATCGAGCAGCGTGTGATTGCCGCGCTGCGCAAGCGCCAGATGCTGTTGGTCGGCATGGGCGCGGCGGTCGGACTGATGATGGGCGGCGTCGGCGGATGGCTGGCGCATCGCCCGCCGCCCCCCGTCTATCGAAAGACCGACGCGCTGGTCATGCAGATCGAAAGCTGTCTGCAGAACGGGGAGTGGACGTGTGCGAACAACGCGGCATCGGGGCTGCTCGTGCTCGACAGCGGCAACGCCGTTGCGCTCGCGGCGCAGCGTGAGGTTCAGGTGGCGCTGGCGCAGGCTGACAAGGAGCGCCGTCTTGGCGTCGAGGCCGAGCGCCTCGCGGCGGCGGCGAGAGCGCAACGTACGCCGCCACGACAGGAGCAGCCGGTCTGTCCAACCGCGACCACTCCGCCGCCGGCCGCATCGAATGACGCGATCCGCGCCGCGCTCCTCCAGCAGCACAAGCAATTCGGCTCGATGCTGATCGGTGCCGCGGACGCTCAGCTCGCGCGGGGCGGCCTCGATTGCGCGGTGGCGCTGGCGTCGAACGCGAAGAACTACGACGCGAACAACATCGCCGAGGCGGACCGCATAATCGGCCAGGCGCAACAGTTGATCCGGCAGGGGCAAGCGGGCGTGCGGGTCGAAGATTGCAAGCGGTAAGCCGGGCAGCCAGGAATCGAGGAGCAATTTACAGATGAACGCTTCGATCGTTGAGCCACCGCAGTCAACCGGGGCGTCGGTACGCTTGCGCGCGTGCGCTGTTCTGGTGTCCGCCGCGCTGTGCGCGTGCGACAGCATGAGCACACCGGAGATACTGTCCTGCGCGGGCGCGCTGGCTGCGTCGGTGCTGATCGGCGCGGCGGCGGGCAGCGGCAAGGGCGCGGCCATCGGTGTGGGGGCGGGCGCGGCGGCATGCGTCGCGATTCACTTCGCGATGCGTAAGACTCGCGACGCGCCTCAGGTCGAAGCGGACTATCTGCGGGCGCACAACGGTCAGCTTCCGCCGCAGCCCATCATTTACAGGGCCGATATCAGCACTCAGCCGTCCCAGGTGGTTCAGCACGGCAGCCGGTTTCTGGTGGTCTCCAACCTCGAGGCTGTCAGGGGGGAAAGCACGCAAATCAATGACGTGAGCGCTGAAATTCGTTTCTTCGCATACGGCAAGACCGAGCCGATCTTCGTCCACCGACAGGACGTATCGCATGATGGGGGCAGCGGCGCGTACGAAGCACAATTCAGTGTGGAGTTGCCCAACGCGATGCCGCAAGGGCGGTATCGGGTCGAGGCCGTCTATTTCCTGAACCAGCAGCCAGCGGATAGCCGTTCGGTGTCGCTGCAGGTGGTCTAGGCAGGATCGTATGTCACTCGCCGCCCCAGTCCTCGCCAAAGCCAGCACGACACCGGCGGCCGATCGGTCTGCCGGACCGGGTCGGGTTCTGGGCACGCGCTGTCCGGGACACGGTGCGGAGGACCCGCAGACATACCATCAAGCCGTTGCGGATCTCGGCTGGGAGTTCTCGGCGCTCCCGCCGTCGAGTCGAGCGTCGACCGGGCCTCCTCAAAAGCCTGTCAAACCACAGGAAAACGAATTATCAGGCGGGCTGGAAAGTCGCCGCATGGCGGCGAGTGCTGACGATCCGCTGGAACACGAGGCCAACCGCGAAGCGGAACGCATCGTTCGCTCGCGCGACAGTGCCGATGCGGTGAGCCTGCGCGTGAACCCGGCTCACGGGCCCCCCGCGATGCAGACTGATGAGCGCGCCAACGCCGCTGCAGGAGATGCCGCGAGCGTGCGTTGTCGAGGCGCACGAGGCGCACGAGGCGCACGAGGCGCTCGCGCTCTCGCCGCGCCGGCGGCGGCGCCGCAGTTGGTGCATCGCGCGCTCGCGTCGCCAGGCCAGCCTTTGGATGCGGGCGCACGCGCATTCATGGAACCACGCTTTGGCCGCGATTTTTCCGACGTCAGGGTGCACACCGGGCCGCTCGCGGCGCAGGCTGCCAGGAGCGTCGCGGCGCAGGCGTTTACGGTGGGCAGCGATATCGTCTTCGGCAACCGCAAGCTCGCGATGGAATCCGACAGCGGCCGCCTGCTCCTCGCACACGAACTGAGCCATGTCGTTCAGCAGGCAGACGGGCTCGGAAGTGGCACGCTTCAGGCCGCACCGGAGTCGTCGAAACCTGCCGCGTCGAACCGGCCGAAGCCCCGACGGTTCTGGGTGGAAGTCACCCGTGAGATGACGCCTGACGAGTTGCTGCACGAGTTCGTCCGGCAGTACTACCACGAAGCGGACGAGAAGGAGATTCAGAAGAAGCTCGCGATCTGGAACTGGCAGACCGCACCGCGCAGCGCCACCAGCGCAGACGTGGCCCGACATGGGCTCTTTCTCGTCGTGACCGACTATTCGCAATTGCAGATTGCGTCAATGTCGCAGCAGCAGCAGCAAGCGCTGAACAGGCAGACCGACGAACGTTTCTGGCAGGAAACGGGCTATAAGCCCGGAGAAAAGCTGGGCGAATCGGCGCAAGACAAGGAAATGGCGCAGAAGTGGCTCGGCGTGCGTACCGATATCCTGATCGAGAACGAGCAGAGCCGCGCCATCAATGCGCTGCCCGACGACATCAAGCGGATCCTCTTCGGCGGCGATCGCAAGCTCAGCCCCGACGAATATGAAACGGTGCTCAAGCTTGCCGCCCGGCTCGCGAAGCTCACGCCCGCCGAACGCCAGGACTACCTGAACAAGGTCAACGAGGGCACCGACAGCTGGAACGATATGGACGCCTCCATTACGCGCTTCGAGCGAGAACTCGCGGTGCGCGAGGCCGAAGAGGAGAAGACGGAGAACGCGGCGGCAAAGCTTTTCGGCCTCGAAGATCTCTACGCGTTGTACCGGGCGAGAAACCAGGCACGCACGGCCTATACGGTGACCGCGGCCAGTGGGGCCTACGATCCGCGAGCTCTGCAGGAGATGATGGACGCGGATCGCCAGTTCACCGAGTCATTGCGGCAGAACGACTTTGGCAGCGAAGCGGAGTTCACCGACGCGCTGGAGGCCTACCGGCTGCGTTTTCGTGACGAGGCGGTGCATCTGGCGCTGGAAGTACTCGCGCACTACGATCACCTGCTCTATCAGGAACGCGTGAAGTTCCAGGACCAGGGTCACGCGCAAGCACTCGTGCGTGGCATCGGCGCGACCCGTGCGAGCGAATTCTATGCGGCGGCTAATGCGAAATTCGACGAGGCGAGCGCCACGCGCAGGACGATCGATCCCGAGGACACGCAGGATGCGCTGACCACCGGCATGCAGGCCGCCCAGCTCGATGAGGAAGGACGCAAGTTCAGGGAGCAGGCCGAGAGCGAGGTCCTCAAGGGCGCGGACAAGGATGCGCTCGTCGACCCCGCGAGCCTGGGGCGCGGCACCGATCGCGAGAAGCTGGCCGGCCTTAATGCCGCCGATGCACAGCAGTATCTGCTCGAAGTCGTCCAGCAACGGCAGAAGGACGCCAACCAGGCGCGCGCCGAATTCACCGAGGATCCGGAACGGATCTTCAGCATTCCGGATCTGGTGAAGGCCACCCAGATCAGCCTCGGCATTGCCGACAACACCGTCTACGCGATGAGCGTGCGCGACTATATCGACGAACAGAAGACGTTGCATCTGTTCTCGGAAATCGCGAAGGGCATTCTCGCGCTGGTGCTGGCCGTGCTCGTTCCAGGGGGCGGCTGGGTCGCCGCCGCGGCGCTGATCGCCAGCGCTGGCCTGAGTGTCTATCAGGCTTACGAGGCGATCAGCGAGTATCGCGAGAAGGAGGCTGACTACCGACTGAACTTCATTCAGGACGAACCTTCGCTGCTGTGGGTTGGCGTTGCGATTGCGGCGGCCGCGCTGGACCTGGGGCTCGCGACCAGCCAGGTCTTCAAGGCGTCTGCCGCCGGACTCAAGGAACTCGAAGCCCCATTGAAGGAGTTCGCCGCGGCAAGCGACGCCGAGACCGCGGCTGCGCGACTGGCCAAACTCGAATCCAGCATCGACGCGGTGGATGGCCTGGAGCAGGAGGTCAAGGACGCGCTCAAGGCGCACGCCGCGGCGGAAGCAGGGTTCAAGAAGGCGTTGGGCCAGGCGGGCGGCACGCTGATGGGCTCCGTTGGAGGTGTCGTTGATACCACGCCAATCTTCGAGGCCGTCTACTACGCGATCAAACGTGGCGTCGACTCCATCACGAAACTGCGCAAGGAGGCTCAGATAGCGGAGCTGATGGCCGACGCAAGCAAGCTCCCGGGAGCAGGCAAAGACGAGCTGAAGACGGTCTTCGCCCAGATCAGGAAAGTGGTGAACACCGGCAAGAGCAAAGGCATGGACGACGCGACCGTGCTCGCATACGTGGACCGCGTGGCGGCTGAGCGCTCAGGCGGTGAGGGTGCCTTCGAGGCAATCGCGAAAGACATGGCGGCCTGGCGGAAACCGACCGCTCAACAGATCGCGACGCAAAAGCAGCTCACCGAGGCGTATGACACGCTGGCATCGCTCAGGCGTACCAAGCGGGAACTGGAGGCCGAACTGCGCGCGGGTCCGAAAACGCCTCAAGGCACGCCCGATGAAGAAGCGATCGCAGAGTTGAGGGAGCAACTGAAGGGACTCGAGGACGAGTACAGGGTCGATCCGGCCACCGGCAGGAAATATACGGTGCCGGGAAGAGACATCGCGCGGGCGACCGAGCTTGCCGAGTCGGCGGCGAAGGCCGCCGAACGGGCCGCGGTCGACCCGAAGGAGATCATGCGGCAAGCATTCAACGGATCGGAGGAACGGGCTGCCGTGATCGAAGGCGTGTTGACCGACCAGGTCGGGACATTAAGGAAACCGGCCCAGAAACTGACGGTCGATCATATCGTTTCCATCAAGCAGATTTCGGAGATGGACGGCTTCGAAAAACTCACAGTGGTCGAACGCAATGAATTGGCCAAGCTGAAGGACAACCTCGTGGTCATGGACGGTTCGGCCAATTTCTCCAAGGGCGGGCGCCGCTGGGCGGCATGGCAGCAAGCCTCCGAGTTTTATGACGACGCGACGCGCGATGCCATGATCCTTCGCGAAGCCAGGTTGCGCACCCAGATACAGAAGTGGATTCTCGACAAGGTACGCACGCGATGATACTGACATCCACCATCGACACTCACGAGGTTCTGCTCGAATGCGATGTCGCGTTAGAGCCAGCCGCCAAGGACGTGTTGCGCACGCTCGCGGAACTGAGCCGTCCGGATGCGCCGCTGCGCGATGGATTGCGCGTTCGCTTCGGCTGGTCGCTGCTGACGCTGCGCACGGAACCGGCGGGGCTGCGAGTCTGCGAGCCGCATTTTCGCGGCGACCCCGAGCGCGAGTTGAACCCGCGACTGGACACCACGCTTCGGGTGCTGGTGGAACAGTCCGCGTGGCTGCACCAGTTGGGCGAAGCGGGTAGCGACGTGTTCTTCGATCAGCAGATCGTGGTGGCCGGCGACGCGCTTCACGCCACGAATATCTTCGCGCTGCGCGGGGAGGTGCAGAAGCAGGGCGATAGCGGCTGGTCGGTCGCACCCGTTCCGTCCGGCGGACAGGCGATCGACATGCACAACCTTCGAGCCCTCCCGGTTCACCGGTTGCTCGATGCACGCCCCGGGTTGCTGGCGGTCCTGACGCTACCCGCTGGGTATCTGGTGCGACTGAAGGCGAATCGGGTGGTCGAAGTGAATGCGCCGGATGGCCGGGTGGTGTGGCTGCTCAATGGTGGCGACCCAGCGGCGCGTGTCACCGTTTAGTTGCGCGTTCCCGGCGCGGCCCATGCCCACAGGCGGTCCAGCAATCGCTGTCCGGCGGTTTTTTCTGGCGCGCTCGTCTGACGCAACACATAGTTTGACAGCACGAATTCACACTGATCATAAATCGAGCGCCAATACTTCACGGACGGCACGCGCGTGTGCAGACTCTGGTAGTCCGCCTCCAATTCCTGCCAGCGATCCGCGAGGCAACGCTGTTCAAGGGTCGTGTAAAGCTCGAGTTCCGCTTCGCTGGCCACGCTCCAGAAATCGGCGCTCGCCTCGTTCTGTTGCGCAAGCTCATTGCGTATGCGCGCGACGAGGCCGGCGTCCACACGAGTGGTCTTGCCCCGCATACTCAGCGACAGTTCGGCGGCGAAGCGGTTCATGGCCGCGTAGAGGAACGCGGATCGGTTGGATTCCTGAGCGCATTCCATCGCCCGTCCGTAGTAATAGGACATCTTGTCCAGTGCCGCGCGTTCGTCCTGTCCATGCGTCGCTCTGCTTTCGATCATCGCGAGACGCTTGTATGCCGAGCCGCAGATGCTGAACCGTTCGGCGGTCGGGGGAAACGTCAGCAGCGATTCCATCCGGGCGAGTGCCGCCTGTACATTGTCTCGCGCGCGTTGGATCGCCTTGCCACGCACGGCATCGTGTTGCCTCGCCCCCGTCCGGGTCTTCTGGACTGATGCAATCCTGTCGATCTCCTTCAGTTCCTCGCGCAAGGTCGTCCACGCGCCCTTCGCGGTCAGGTTGACATATTGATGAGCCGCGCCGAGCGTCGCGCTGCCGTCGTTGGCGCCGAGCGCGATTTTGAACCAATCGATCGCCCTTGCCTCGTCGCCGGCTTCGGCCCATGCCAGGCCGAAGCCTTCCGCGACTGCACCGATGTCGCGATAACGCTCGCCGAACTTCTGTTCGAGATAATTGAGACGTTGCCGGTGGTCGTCCGGATCCGGCTTTTCGTAACGGGACTTCAGGACGAGTCCCTCGAGCGCAAGCGTCAGCGCGGGCGGCGATGCCACGTTGGCATAGCGCACGTCGACCGGGATGGTGCGGGCCGTGGCCTGTTCGCGCGAGCGATCCAGCCGCCAGTCCGCGTCGCCATAGCATTGATATGCGGCCCAGGTGTTAGTGTGCAACCGCCACGCCGCTTCCCGGGCCAGCGCGACCGCTTCGATGAAGCTCTGTCCGGCTACGACAGCCCGGTAGAAGGAGGTGGCGAACGTCTTTGCGGCCTTGTCGTCCACGGCCCATCCGGCCGCAATGACGCAGCGCACGCCGATCTTGATCAGTTCTTCGGCCACGGTCGCGGCGAATTGCGGCCGATTGAAACGGCTGTTGAACGGATCAGCCAGCAACTGGCCGGCGTTGCGCGTCGCCAGATGGCAGCAATTGATGAAGACGAGTTCGGGCACTCGTTCCATGTTGCGAATCTCGCGTGGGCCGAGATAGGTGCCATTCGAAAGAACGACGCCACGTAGACTGTCGTCCTCTTGCCGCGACGGTCCGTACTGTCCAGGCGCCTCCCCGTGTCCAGCGATGTGCACGATTTTCCAGTCGCGCGCGAGCAGCGCGTTGATTACGTCGCGGGCGCCTGGACCGGGCGCGCCGTCCGTCGCGCTGTAACACGCGTAGACCCGATCCTCGCCCAGTTCCTTCTTGAACAGCTCGGCGACTGCCACGGCTTCCGCTCGCGCATCCGGCAAACGAGGGTAGTTGCGCGGGGCGGTGTCCGGCTCGCCGACTACGAGCACATGGGCTTGCGTTCCCGCGTCGTTGACCTGGCGCCTGAAATCCTCGATGCGCAACTTTCGCAGCAGCTTCGAGCGGATTGCCCACGGGCGTTGGGTATCGCTGCCGGTCGCAGCGCCGCTGCCGCTGTCGAGCAATTCCCAGGGAATACCTGCGGTACCTGCGTCGAGCTCGATCTGCATCTCCGTGGAACCGGTCATGAACGGCCGCATCTCGAGTGGAATGACCAGTTGGAACAGCGTGCGCCCGATCTGCGGGTCGCGGTTACCGTCATTGGACGCGGTGCTCACCAGCTCACGCAGCAGCGAGCTTTGCGTCGCTACCGCCCGCACCTCCGTGCGAGCGCGGCGGGTGTCGAGCGTGTACGCGATCGACGCTTCGCCGTGTTTGTTCTCCTGGGAGATTGCGCTGATCAGGTCGTAGTCGGCGCCGCGATAGCTCGAATCGAGCGGACGCCTGCGCGCGCCTTCGGTGGACTCCACGACATCGTCGATCAGATAGTGTCCGACGTCGGCGTCAGACAGCAATTGGAGCGATCGCCACGCATCGGTCGCGCGATCGAGATACCACTCGATGATCCGAAGCCTGCCCACGCGCGGCCAGTTGGACGCCGCCAGCCTTTGATTCGCCTGGTACACGCCCTCGGCCACGAGCCGCGCCGATTCCCCGGCCGACACGTTGATCCCGCCGCTGCCGACGAGCGTGGCCGCAAGATCGAAAATGGGGGCCGCGGCAGGAGTCTGCTCCGCGAGCCGCTGTGACCAGGCAATCACCCCCTGGCGGACCGCGGAGATCAACGCGCTGCCGCGCAGTTGCCCCTCTTCGCCGAGCCCGATGACGATGACGCCAGCGGGCCGAAGCTTCTCCGCTTCGCACACCCTGTTGACGCCGGTATTCAGAAACACCTGCTGACTGTCGAGTTGTTGCGGATAGCGGCCGAGCCGCAGTGAGGCGCTCATCGTGCCACCGATCAGTTGGTCGACGGCGAGTTCACTGCCTGCCAGCGAGGCGCCGCGATAGTGGCCCATCAATACCGGTTGGTGAACGAACTTAAGATTGCCGTTGACGACGCTGATCGCGAGCGGTGCCTGTTCGGCGCCGTTCGCCCGGGTAGCGTTGTCGCCGCAGGCGATGGCCTGCGTGTCACCTTCGCTGCAAGGCGGCGTGTTGGCTACGCGCATCCGGGACGGGCGTAGCCGCACTGGCGCAACGCCGTCGGCGTGGCCGGAGCGTTTCGCGTCGAGCTGGAGGCGCGACGCGAGCGCTGTGGTTCCTGTCGACAACAGGTCGCGATACAGCGCGAAGCAGTCCCTGGCTTTTGGCAGGTCACCATGTGCGTAGGGAACCTGCCAGGTCGGTACGTTGGGCAGCAGAGCGCTTTCGAGCGTGACGCGTCCGTCTCCTTCGGCTTGCTCGACATGCAGATAGGTGAGACCGCGCTCGCCCGTTTCATAGCCGCAAGGCGTAAGCTGCGCCTCGCCTACCACCTGTAGGAGCTTGCCATGGGCCAGCTCGGCTATTCGGCTGTGCTGTTCGTCGAGCCGCGCGCGCCAGGCCGAGGCCAGCTCGAGCACCTGTTCGGTGGGAATGCCCCAGCGGAAAGCGTCGGTTTGCTCACGGCACGTGTGCCACCAGTTGTATGCGCGAAGTGCGCCTTCGTCACTGGCCGCCAGTTCCTGCCACGTTTTGACGTCGCGAAGCGGGCGTCTGACATCGAACAAACCCGCCTGCAGCTGAAGGAATCCCGGCAGCTCCGCCATCACCTGGCGCGCCGCGGAGCCGGCATAGGGCGAGCTCGTCGCGACGAGCGTGTTGCCGAACGTATCGTCGCCGGTCAGTACCTGCATCGGGGCAAACGAACCGGCGTTAGGCGTGCCGAGCATCAGGACGCGCGAATCGGGGTGGGCCGCCATGCGCTCCCAGATCGCCGGGCATTCCAGCAGCAGCGTGCGCGCGAGCAGACCACCCGTCGAATGGGCGATGATACGCACCGGAAGCCCCGTTTGCGCCCGGGCGGTCAGCGCCTTGCGCACTTCGTTGCCGAGGCGTCGCGCCTCCGTTTCCATCGGCTGCCGCCAGTCGTATGGAAAGGCGATGACCTCGTGCGTTTCGGACATGAAGTCGATGAGATCGTCATAGATGATCCCGATTGGCGCCTCGGGCGTCACATTGTCTGGCGCCTCGTCCGACAGGCGCAACTTCTCGAGACCGTTCGAGGTGCGCCAGCTCAACCAGACGCGCTCCCCGTTGACCTTCAGGTGGCTGCCGAGCATGCCCGGCAGCAGGAACACCGCGGGCCTTGACTGGTCGGAAGTGCGGGTCGCGCGCCTGCCGGCGCGCAACCCGTCGGCGGACTTGCCTGACCACGACAGCGGACCGATCGATCTGAAGTCCTGCTGGGGTTCGTCGTCGACGAGCGCCGCGACGATGCGGTTCGCCGTCGAATCGTTACTGAAGTACGAAAAGTGGCTGGCCTGACCGCCACTCTCCAGATAAAAGCTCGCGCCAGGTCCACGTGGCGCACCGCCGTACATCGAGCGCGTTTGCACTGCGAGATCGTTGTCGGTCCAGTAGAAGGCGTCCGCGAGCAGTATCTTGATCCATGAACCGAGCGAGTCGCCGTGCAGGTCGCCGGCTATCACGCGCAGCTCGCCGGGGATCGGATCAGTCACCGCGTGCAGCCACCTGATGAGCGGGCTGTCGGGCATCTGCTCGGCAAGACCCGGCGCCTCTTCCGGATTCATTCGATGCTGTGCGACGCTGCCGAGGAGTTCGACGAACACATCGGCGACTGGGATGTTGGCGAGGTCGAGCATCCATTTCAGCACGGACAGATACGCGTCCAGGCGCTTCGAGGCGAGCAGCGTGCCGCGAGCTGGGCAGGCCACCCGCACCACGCGATCGACGCGGATCCCTTTGTCACGCGCGAGCGAGATCAAGGCCCGCAAGTCACGCCGCTCGGCGGCGTGCCCAGGGGCCTTGAATGGCGCCTGGTCACTGTCGCTCAAACTGACGCCGCTGCACACGCGCGCGAGCACTTCAGCGACAAGGCCACCGCGACCGTGAGTCAGCAAATGCAGGCGCGTGCCGGCTGGGATGGCTTTGACCAGGTCGAGCGCGTTGGTGATTGAACTTGCGCCGAGCGTCGGATGATCGAGTGCGTAGACCTGATCGGCGTAGCGGCGGAACAATTCGACGAGCAATTTCGGATGCTTTTCCCACAACTTGCCGAAGCTGCCATGCGTGTGGGAGAAGGTGCCGTGCAGCAACACGAGCAAGGGCTGCTCCCGTGCGTGCAGCACGAGCTTGTCGTTGCGCATGTCGCCGCCGGGCTCGGGTGCGCGCGCCGCCGACAGTTTGTGAAGACCTGCAGTGGCCTGAGCATCGAATTTCTCGATCAGCTTCTCCGCGATCCTGCCTGCGGCGAAGTCGACCAGCGGTCCGCGCAGGATATGAATCGCAGAGAGGATGACGTCGGACACCATGCCGCGGCTGCGATCGGCGGGCATGATGCCGGCATGTTCGTGACCGCGCCATTCGAGGCGCCGCCCCATGCGGATTTCCTGTATGCGTGCGCTGTCGTCCTGAGCCGGAACCGCGCCGCCCGAGCGGCTGTTGCGCGCGATGTCCTGCTGTCCAAGCAGCAGATCCCGAGCGGTCTCGGGATGCAGCACGAGGCTCGGGCCGTGAGCGATCGTCAGCACCACGACGTCCTTGCCCACCGTTGCGTCGAGGCGCCGCTCGCTGGCGTTGCCACGCAGCGTAGACACCACCGCCGTGTCCTTGAGCTCGCCCAGTTTCGCGAGAAAATCGTCCGCCGAACCCTCGCCTGAAGCGATCGGCGCGGCGTTCTCCGATTGGACGATGAACGTAAGAGTATTAGCTGAGCTAGCCGCCATGATTCTTCTCCAGCCTCTGTGCTTCAGCCCGGGACCGGTCCCATTACGGAAGACCGCGAACAGAAACTTTTCCAGTGCTCAGCATGCCTGCTTCGCGGGTTTCTCGACGGTTTTCTAGTATGAGCCGCGTCTCTCGGCAATTCTATTGCTTTGCCGATTATTTGTTATTGGAGTACTGAAAATCAATGGACGTCGCCATAAGGTGTTAGCTGGCATACATGTTTCGATTGAATCAAAGAATGTCGCGAGGAGCGCATAGCATGTTGTCCAGATCAGAAAAAATCGGACAGTCACTGCGCAATGGGTAGCTACCTGGCGCATAAAGACTGGAACGGCGTAACGCAATCGCCTTTTTATCTAATTCGTTTGTAAGCACGCGATGCAGGCAGTTTCGAATGAGACGCAGCGACACGGTCGTAAGCATTGCAATGTCTGGTCTTTGGGATTGAGCCCACCTATAATTGGTCAAAAATGCCGGGTCGGAACGTCCGCAGATCCTGGCGCGGCTGGATCGCTTCAGTTCTGTTTAAACGAACGAGCCGCACACTTCATTGCCCTGAAATCGTGCAAGGTTATTCGCCAAACGTTGGGCGCCGCTGCTAGCGAAGCGCCGTCCCGAGCAGAAATGATTTCCGAGGCTACCTCGGGGTTCATTAAAGGTGTCTTCCTGATGACGAGCCGCCTGGAGTGCGCGAAATGGACATTTCAAGCAAAAAGCGATTCAAGCTCTTTGTCAGTCACACTTCGGAATATAGTGCGATTGCCAAGCGCTTTCGCGAGGCGCTTGTCGAGCTCGATCCGGACAGGCGTCTGGATGTGAAGATCCACGAGGACATGGACCCTGGTACAGACTGGCTCGCGTGGATCGAGAAGCACACCACGTCGGCCAACGGTTTCGTCCTGCTTTACCCGCATGCCGACATGAAAATGCATTGGCCGTTTTACGAGGTCGGGCGCTTCAAGCGCGGCGGGAAAGGCTCGGCATCGAGCGAGGAAAGCCGCGCCATCGTGACCATCAAGAACGAGCATGTCGAACTCAAGTACGTGTTCGACCGCTATCAGGCCAGTTCCGCGACGGTTCCAAAGCTTCTCGAGTTTTTCGAGAAGGTTTTTGTCGAGGGCCTCTTCTCGTGCAGGGAGCCGTTGAATCCGGCTATCAGAGACGAGGCAGGCGACAGCCGCTATCGTGGACTGGCAAAAGCGGCAGCGCAGGACATCGCCGCATTGTTCTCCGAAGCGGCGGTGGATCCGCACCTTCATGAGCAACGAATTGAAGTATCGACACAATACGACGGCAACGGTCGACTGATGCCCGAGCAATGCATGGTGAAGGGCAACGAGGGGGGATTGAACGTGCTCGCGGCAGGCTCGCATGCCGCCACCACATGGGCGACCCTGTTGCAGGGACCGCATGCGCAAAAAAATGCCTGGGTGTCGGAACTGGACGCGGTCATGACGCATTTTGACCCGCATGCCATTCCGTCCTCCCTAACCCCTTTTGAACAGGATGGAGAGGTCTGCATTCCCGTCATATCGCGACACGACACCGTACATTACCGGCTGACCTCGATAAGCGTCATTTTCGTGAAACCGGATGTCGAAAAACTTCTCGACGTACTCGCATTGAGGTTGCCACGGGCGATACCGGAGCGTCCGGCGATGCTGATCAGGATTATGCGTGTCACGTTGCATGCACGCTTCGTCATTCTGAAGAAAAGACGAGATGAGTTTTACAGTGCCGCCACGGCTGCTGAATTCCGGGCGGTGGCAAAAGGGACGCTTGCCGATTATCAGGGCACCAGGAATATCTCACGCGGCGCCGGTATCCCGGGATTCGCGACATTTGCTTCTTTCTTTGACAGAAGCCTGCATGAAGAAATGTTTGCCGCGCGGGACGAATTCCGGCAGACAGTCACGGAGTTGACGGAACTCTCCACGCAAGAATGCGACGCGCAGCCGGCTGATCAGCCATTGAGTAAAAGGCTGGAATCGGTACTGAACAGGCTCAATGAAAACAATGCGCGCTGGCTGCGGCTCGTCGCAAGTCAATTCGCAATGTCGTTCAATTCGGACTGACCTACGCGCTTTGACGCAGCAGGCGCTGGGTGTCGACGATCGTGATCGATTCGAAGCGCTGGGAAGCGGCGCTGACCAGGTGGGCCGTGCCACCCCGCTTTTCGCTTTCCCGGCCGTCCCAAAGGGCGATGACATGCACCGCCTGCCGCCCCAGCGCGTACGCCGAATAGATTTGCCAGCGGTTCACGCGTTCGTACTGATTGTCCGACTCTGGCGTCGGACCGAGAGAGTCCGGCATGCAGTAGACGCAGGTGCGGAGATCCTTCTTGACGTTCACGTACATGTCCCGCCACGTTTGGCCCGCAAAGCCGACCGACTTCTCCAGAAACAGCTTTTCGTCGAATGGCAGGCGCAGTTCCAGATCCATGTTCCGCTCGAGCGCCGCTTGCGCAAAGAGCAGGTCACCTCCGCACGCACCCTCGCAAAGCGCAAGATCTCCGCGGCCTGCGCCGAGCTTGTCGAGCGCTTCTCCAATGGCCTTTCTGGCTCGATCCTTCATTTCGTCCGGAAAGCGCTTCTCATGTCGTGAAGGCCCGTCGATCATGTGGCCGGAGAAGAGCATGACATGACGAGGACGAAGCGGCGATTTCACGTGCTCGAGCGCTTGCTGGACCATGCGGAGCGTCAGTTCGACGTTCGCTGGCCAAAGGCCTAGATCCGCCATCCACATGAGTCGTTGCTCTGCGCAATGAAGCCGGTACCAGTCGTGATCGGCCGCCGCGATCGCGCTCCGATACGCACAGGCCGCGCCTTCCATGTCGTCCGCAAGTATGCAAAGCTCCGCGCGCGCCACCGTTTGCCAGAACTTGTCGGGTTCCGAGGGTTGATGGGTGAGGGCGAGCTGTGCCGCCCAGCGGGCGGCGCCGATGAAGTCGGCGAGCGGCGTGGCATGTCGAGCGGCACTTGTCAGGCGCCGGCATGCATCACCGAGGATCGCCATGTCGATCCCAGGCGGAAGGTCGCAGCCGTCGTGCGCGATCGCCGTTAGATGAGCCTTAAGCGCTTCATGCAACATGTCGATGCTTGCGGCCGCCCTTTCCCTGCGGTGCGCCGGATCGGCTGCATCGATCCGCCACGCGTGCGTCCACCGGTATTTCGCGATCTTCGCAAGCACGCGGAAAGTCCGACCGTGATCGCGGGGATCTTGCGCGATCCGTTGAAGCAGGCTGTTCGCTTCGTCGAATCGGCCGAGGCGTCCCAACAATAAACCTTTCTCACGCAGGCTCGGCAGATGAGTCGGTTCGAGTGCGAGCGCGCGCTCGATCTGTTCGAGTGCGATCGTTTCCTGTCCAAGCTCCCTGAGGCGCGCCGCGGCCTCGAGGTGGGCATCACAGCTGGCCGAAGTCACGGGCGCTTCCTCGGCGAGCATCATGAGGTCGCCTGGCCTGCGCTCGCGCCCCGCCACCGCGACCAGATCGCGCCATTGCTTCTCATTGCTCCAGAATTCGCGGGTACCGTCGACTCGCAGCATTTCCGTTGCCGGCTCCTCGAGCAAGGGCAGTCTTGCACGAAGCGGGTTCGGCGGAAAACCGGCAGGCGCCTGTGTGGCCTCCCGTAGCAGACGCGCGAGCGAGGAAATATCCTCATGCACCCAACGCGGATCGGGCTTGCCGGTTTTCAATCTATAGTGGAGCGCCACGGCGTAGCCGGCGTTGAGTGAAGCGGCCGCCGGCCGGCCACTGATCGTGACCACGCCGTGCGAACGAAGCGCGTGGCGCACGCCCAGCATGTACGCTACGGCGGCGTTCTCCAGGGTGAGGTCGGCGACCACGATATCGGCGATCAGAAGGTTTTGTAGAACCTCGTCGGCTATGCCGCCCCCTGGTGGCGTTGCATCCGCATGGAACACCGTGAACTCTGCAGACCCAACTGCCGGTTCGATCAGCGCGGCATACACCGAGCCGAAATCGATGCCGGCGTGAATCCCCGAAGGGGCTGCAATAAAGATCTGACGTGTCATTGCGGTAACTCTCTCAAACGGCACTGGACCTCTTGTCGATTCTACCCGCGAACATGAGCCCATCAACGACGGGTGCGTGCCCTCGATCTCAACGACCGTGTCGAGCGGGACCATCCGGCGATCGGGCAGCGCGTGCGATCCATGCTGGATCCGAAACCCAGGAGGCGACCCGTCACTCAAGCAATGGGTTTCGACGAGCTGACAGGAGTCGTGCTGGGGCCATAACTTTGGCATCCAGATGGATCTGACATAGCATTTGAACAGTGGAGCTATCGCTTGGCGGGTCGAAGAACTTCCGCTATTCGAGGGTGGAACGATGAGGCGCTTTCGCTTCATTCCTTGCGCGATGGTGCCTGCGGACCATCAGATATCAAGGTGACCGTATGAGCCGATCAATGTTGCTGTCGCGCAGTGCCGCGGCGCGTTCCGAAGCGGGCTCATCCGGTTTGCGGGGCGATTGCGCATGCCGGAAAACGGGAACGTATTGTCCGAGCTGTGCACACGAGAACTCGTCCATCCAAAGAAAAGCGGCTCACGCCGGCGAGATCGGCGCCGTTTCGCCCGTCGTCGACCAGGTTCTGGCGACGCCCGGTCAAGGGCTAGACCCATCGGTGCGCGGGCCGATGGAGCGAGGCTTTGCACGCGACTTCTCCAAAGTGAAAGTGCACGCGGACGCTCAGGCCGGCGCATCCGCGCGCGCGTTGAATGCCCACGCTTTTGCGGTGGGCAATGACATTGTGTTCGCGAGCGGCCAATATGCGCCGCAGACGACGTCGGGCCACCGCTTGCTGGCGCATGAGTTGGCGCACGTCGTGCAACAGTCCCGGCCCGGTTCCGCGCACGCTTGCGAAACTTCGCTCGAAGCCGAGGCAGATCGCGCAGGCGAAAGCGTGTTACATCGCGCAGTCTTTCCGCCGCTGACGGCGTCACCTGTGCGAATCGCGCTCAAAGCAAAGAACGATGCGAAGGAAGAACCGGGGCGCCTGTCCGTGCAGCAGGAGCCAGGACGCCTGGTCGTGGTGTTCGATGGCGCTGCGCTTATGACCATTCAATACAAAGCAAGCTCCGGCGCCGCGCAGGTCGATATTTTCAGGGAAAGAGACGGCGGCGAGTCCGTTCATATCGTCACCCCTGCCTATTCAGACGCGAGCAGAAGCATCGACCCACGATACGGCGCACTACGCGCAGCGGGAGAGCTCTCGATCTACGACACGGAGGTCCAAACCGAGGACGGATTTACGCAGACGAGCGGAGCCGGTTTCGGCGTCACCACGAAAGGCGCGTCCACTCCGCACAAACAGGCGGCACCCGCTGCACCAGCAGCCAAACGCGCTGCCACGCCCCCGCCTGATCGCGCCGAACGACAAGCGCCGGCCACGCAGATCCCGCCCGCCGAACCGAAAGCGCCGGTGCAAGCGGATGCGCGCTCGGAGCCACAAAAAAGCCCGGCGCAACTGATCGACAGTTCAACCCGTTTCAACTTCCTCGACGAAGACAAGCTCGGCAGCGACCTGCTTGGCATCGCGTCGCGGGGCGACATCGCAACAGTCGACGCGACCCTCGACGAACTGCATTCGACCGATCGCGACGATGTCGCGCTAGGCTTCGCCTCGCACGCGAGCGACGGACAGCTGAATGCGCTGGCGCAGACCGAGGAGGGCCGCAAGCTGCTTCTGCGGCTCTACGACGAGATGACATCCGGCTATCTCGGCGACGATGAGAAGGAACAGGCGGAGCGCCTGATGACGGCACGCGCTCAGCGCATCGACGTCAACAAATTCGTCGAGGCCAAGGACAAGGCGATGGTGATTCCGTTCTCCAGCATCGGCTTCACGAAGTTCAGCTCCGCGAGCCTGAGCGTCGAACGGCTCGACAACGGGAAGATCTGGGTGAAAAGCCATATGAAGACGGAGCACTGGAAGGACGCTAAACGATTGCCGAGCATGCTGTTTGCCGCCGGTGTCGAAGGCGTCGAACTCGATCCCGATCAGGTCGTGGGCCTCTACCTGTACGACGAAGGCGGAAAGGTGATCTACGTTCCCGCGATGCATCTGCTTGAACTTGGCAACCAGGAAACGACGAAGGCCTACACCATGGCGGGTGAGGCGGTCTTCACGGGACTCACGATGGGCTTCGGCGGCGAAGTTTCTGCGGGAGCGAAGGCCGCCAGAGGCGCATGGGCACTTCGCGGCGCCAAGGCCTTGCAGTTCGCGGATCGCGCGTCGGCGGTGGTCGGCGTCGCGGGGACGTTGATCAACGATCATCGTGGGTTGATTCTCGAGCACTTCGGCGCGGATGGCGAGCGCTTCCTCGAGATATGGGGAACTGTTGAAACCGTCGTCGGAATTTATGGCCTGGCGCGAGGCGTGGCGGCGTTGGGCAAGAGCGCCTTTGCGCTTCGCAAGGCGATCAAGGACATGCGAGTACGACGCGCGCAACTGCGAGGCTTGAGCGCATCGGACGAAGCGGCGCTCGACTCGACGATCAACCAGGCGGAAAAAGCGGTCGAAGATATCGAGAACGCCCAGCAATCGGCGGCGCAAGGCGCGGGCGAGGCGTCTCCCCAACCCGGCACGCCACCGACGGCACAGTTAGATCCCACGGATGCCGCTAACTTCGTCAAAGACCATCCGCCCGAGAAAATTGCCGGCGAGCCGGGGCATCGCAGGGCGTCGGTAGGCGGAGGTCATGAAGTCGTCGAAGTGCCGGATCCGACTGTGCCGTCCGGCGTCGGCTGTGAATTTCATTCGCCGCCTCCGTTCGCAAAGGTTCCGTGTCCGCCGGGGATGGGCAGCGGGAAAGGTCGAAAGGGCAAGAAGACGGAAGGGGGCTTTTTCGCTGATCTGAAAGCGGCTGGGGAAGAACCTACGAAGGAGGATCTGCGGCGCGCCGGCATCGTGGAGGACATCAGATCGACGCAGCGGCAGTTCGACCCTGCGTCCCAGCAGGCCGAGATGAACGCCTTTTCGTCGACGAGCGCGAAACAGGCGGGCGTCGATGTGGCGGAGGCACACCATATCGGTACCAAGTACGGTCCATTGGGTGCCGAAAACAAACGGATGTTTGAGCGGCTCGGCTTTACAGTCGACAGCGACATGAATCTGATCAAAGAATTCAAGGAACACGGTCAGATGCGCGGCTGGATGAAATGGAATCCCGAAAAGCAGGAGTTCATCTATATGCGCAATGGTCACCACCCCGAATACCACGCATGGGTGACGGAGCGGCTGCGCGCCGCGATCGAAGGTCTGTCGGCTAGTGAGGCGGAGAAGGCGATCAAACGGGCGGAGGCCTCGTTGCGCAGGATTATCACGAAGAATCCCGATGTGCTCGTGTATGGCCTTCAGGCGTTGCCTGCCAATCTGCGCTGAAGCGTTGATTCGAGGGGTGACGTGTCTCGCGTTCGCTAGCAGACTATGCAGAACCTGTCTTTCGAACGGTTCACCATATCCGCGCGCGCTTGATGCAACAAGATCCGACAAGGCTGTCATCGGACAGGCGATGCGACCCACGCGAACAATCGATGTGAGTACCGCGCGCTGACCAGCAACAGCATCGCCGCGACGCCGAAATTCCAGACCAGGATCATGACCGTCGCGTCGAGCGGATGAAACATCGACAGAGCCACAGCCGTGAGCGCGGCAACGGCCAGGCTGCCCGTCATCACCACGGGAGCGGGCGCGAGCCGCGCCACGTGACGCAGCATGATCAGCAGGGCGAGCGAGAGCGGAATGCCCGTGAGGCCGAGCGTCGCAAAACAGCGCGCGGTTTCCCCCAGCGACATGCCGTCCGGGCCGATCTCCACCCAGTTGATCAAGCATCCGTAGCCGATCGTCGAAACCCATGCCACCAGCGCGGGCAGCGGTAACAGTAGCCAGCGCAGCGACCTTCCCGGCACGCTGGCAACGAACGACGCGACGGCAGCGAGAATGCCCGTCAACGCGGCTGCCGCCACGCCCGTCACGAACACCGGCTGATGGAGCTTCGCGGCGAGGTCAGGCCGCATGCCGTGCGCCACGCCGACCAGAGTGAGCACGAGTGCTGCGAACAGGAGCCAGCCGACCGCCCGCACGGCGGGCGGGCGCAGCGGGCGCACCGGGTTCGCATCGGCAACCAGCGACTCGATCAGATCGGAGGTCGGACTCATTTGCGGTCTCCTTGCGTCAGGAGCTTGTGCAGGCCTTTCAGCCCGCGATGCACAGCGACCTTCAACGCGGCAACAGTCATTCCACTCGCCACAGCCGCCTCTTTCAAAGACATCTCCTCGAGTTTGAGCATACGTATCGCGTCGCGCTGCCCGGGCGGCAAACGCTCGATCGTCTCGCGCAGCATGCGCGCATCGGTGGCCTCTTCCATCAGATTCGCTGTGGGGTCGGCCAAGGTTTCATGTTCATCGTCGAGCGGCACCTCGCGGGCGTCAAGACTCCCAGCGTGGCGCAGCGTATCGACGATGCGGCGCATGGCGACGGTCAGCAGCCAGGGGCCGAACGGTCGCGCGGGGTCATAGGTATGGCGCACGCGATGCACGGTGGCGAGGACGTCCTGCACGACGTCCTCGACTGCGTCGGGACGGACCCCATGACGGTTCGCGAGGTTGCGCAGATACGGCGTCATGCTCTGCAGCAGCCGGCGGTAGGCGTCGCGATCGCCTTGCTGCGCGCGCGCCATCAAAACGGACCAGTCGGGCGTGCCGTCGGGCCGCGTTGCGTCATCCAGCGTGGCGCTGCGCGGTTCCCCGCCAGCCGGTGTGGACCGCTCGGGCAGCATGCGCGCGACGCTGCGGTGTCGATAGTCGGACATCGTTGCAGTCAGTGGAAGAGGCGATCTGCGCAAAAAATTATTGGTGCGCGGCGTAACCTTTGACCGCGCCTGACCGAATCTGCTTAGGAGATCGCAGCTTCGCGATCCCAACCCTCGGAGAAGATACTATGAGCAAGTCCGCTTTGACCATGTCGTCGCTGTCCGCCGCGGTCGGCATGGCGCTTGCAATGCAGGCGTTGCCCGCGCAGGCGCAGGGTATGGGCAAACCGCCGCAGGTCGTGAAGGACAATATGGCCAGAATGGCACAGAACCACCTCGAAAAGTGCTACGGCATCAACGCGGTAGCGAAGAACGACTGTGCAGAAGGGGCGCACTCGTGCGCCGGCCAGGCCACTCAGGGGCGCGACCCGAAGTCATTCGTGCTGTTGCCCGCGGGCGATTGCAGCAAGATCGCGGGCGGCCAGACGAAGGCAGGCTGAGGGGCGCTGCGGCCATGAGCGCAACCATCGCCCGCACGCGCGCGCCGGCCAGCCCGATTCCTTCGAGGGCCGGCGTGGGACTGCGTTTTCGCCATCATCGGGCCGTGCTCGATGAACGACCGGCCGCGGCGTGGTTCGAGGTGCACACTGAAAACTACATGGGCGGCGGGCCCGCTACGCGTTATCTGGATGCGATTCGCCGCGACTATCCGGTCTCCCTGCACGGTGTGGGCCTCTCGCTCGGCAGCGCCGATGGACTCGACGCCGCACATCTTGCACGCGTGAGCGAGGTCGTCGCGCGTGTACAGCCTGGCCTCGTCTCCGAGCATCTTGCGTGGAGCGTGACGGCCGGTACGTATCTCGCCGATCTGCTGCCGTTGCCGATGACCGAAGAATCGCTCGACGTCGTGTGCCGGAACGTCGATCGGATGCAGACGGCACTCGGGAGGCGGATTCTCGTGGAGAACCCGTCCACTTATCTTCGCTTCGCGCATTCGACAATACCGGAGTGGGAGTTCCTCGCGCATCTCGCACAACGCACGGGATGCGGGCTCCTGTGCGACGTGAACAACATCTACGTCAGCGCGTGCAATCACGGATGGGATCCGCACACGTATCTCGACGCGCTGCCGCCGGCGGCCATCGACGAAATCCATCTTGCCGGCCACAGCGTGAGGCAATTAGAAGGCGGCCAGGTCTTGCGAATCGACGATCACGGCTCACGCGTCGCGGCGCAGGTGTGGGCGCTCTATGCGGCTGCGCTGCAACGCTTCGGGCCGGTGCCGACGCTGATCGAATGGGACACCGACGTGCCGCCGCTCGACGTACTCATCGAGGAAGCCGCAACGGCGGAATCAGCACTGGAGGCGGTTCGCCATGAACATGCACACGCCATCGATGGCTGATCTTCAACAGGCCATGCGCCGCAGCCTGCTCGAAGGCGCCAATGAAAGCGCCGCCGCCACCGTGCTGGCCGATGGTCTCGATCCGCAAGCATGCCTGAACATTTATCGGAACACAGCGGAAGGTGTGCTGATCAATGCGCTGCGGCTTGCCTTTCCCGCCGTGCAGCGGCTGGTCGGCGGGGACTTCTTTGAGGGCGCAGTGCGCCTGTTCATGCATGCTTCGCCGCCACACAGCGCATGGCTCGACGACTACGGCGCACAGTTTCCGACCTTCCTCGCGCGGACGCCACAACTCGCATCGGTACCCTATGTGGTCGACGTCGCGCAGCTCGAATGGCAGGTGAATGGCGTGCTGCACGCACCCGACATCGCGCCGCTCGATCCAGTACATCTCGCACGGCTCGACGAGGGCGCGCTCGGCTTGCTGCGGTTATCGCCTCATCCGGCGACGCGGTTGCTGCGCTGCGACGCTCCCGCTGACGCGATCTGGCGCGCCGTGCTCCAGCAGGACGACGCGGCGCTGCGCGCAATCGACCTCGCGGACGAGCCTGTGCATCTGCTCGTGCAACGTGTCGATGAAGGCGTCGATACCCTGCGCTTGAGCGCTGGAGAGTGGCGCATCAGCAAGGCGCTTTTTGCGGGCGAGGCGCTCGGCGCGGCGCTGGCACGCGCGCCGGAAGCGGATGGTCTTGCACTCATTGGCGCCTACCTTGCACGCGGATGCTTCGCCCAGACGTCGCAGATTGCCAGCCGTATTCGGATCGACCAGGGATCATCGACATGACTCGCCTCTCCAACCCTGCAGACGGCCATAGCGTATTTCAGTGCGCAGTTCAGTTGCTGGAAAACGTGCCTTACTGGCTGCTGGCCATTCCGCTGCGCCTCGCGGTTGCAACGATTTTCTGGAATTCGGCCATGACCAAGCTCGCGAACTGGGATGCGGCGCTCGAACTGTTTCGCGACGAATACAGGCTGCCGTTGTTGCCGCCGGATGTGGCAGCACACATTACCGTATCGATAGAACTGAGCATGCCGGTGTTGCTGGTGCTCGGCCTGGGCGTCAGGCCCGCCGCATTGATTTTGCTCGGGATGACCTCCGTGATAGAGCTGTTTGTGTACCCGCAGGCGTGGCCGACGCATATTCAGTGGGCAGCCATGCTGCTCGTCCTGTTGTGCCGGGGCGCCGGAGCCTTGTCGCTCGACCATCTGGTACGTCAGCGACGGTGGAGCGCTGCTCCGTCGGACGGCGTCCGGCGTCAGCGCGGTGATGGTTGATTTCGACAGGAGGACCGTCACCGTGAGCAATGTCGTTCTCGCTTCTGTGCTGACCTGCCCGCAATGCGGGACCGCTACGCCGGAAACCATGCCCACGGATGCATGCCAGTTCTACTACGAGTGTCCGGCCTGTCATGCGCTGCTGCGTCCGAAGCCGGGCGACTGCTGCGTGTTCTGTTCGTTCGGCGCGGTACCGTGTCCGCCTGTTCAGTACAGGCGCGCGTGCTGCGAACCTCAGACAAGGTAACGCTACGACGAAAGCATCAATCTGAACGCACTGAGGAAGCGGGGCTCGCCCCTTCCTGGAAGCCTCGCGCTTCCCCCTCGAAACGCTTGACGGACTGACTCAGGGCGTGAAGCGGCCTTACGCGCGAGTGCAAGGACAACGACCGTTTCCAAGGTACATCGGTCGTTCAACACCGCCTGGACGAAATGATAGGGGCATACGTCGACGCACTTCGCACATGTTCGGAGCATCGAACTGTCGGCACGCCGCAGACATTTCGCCGCGAGTCTGTCAGTGCGCCACCACCACTCGCGAATCGCCTTCATGCCCGCGGCTGCCGCGCAAACCGATTCGATCGCGCAAAGCCGTGTGCCGCCCGGGGCGCGGCACACGGCGCGAACATGGCACACCCTGTGCGCTAGAGACCGCGGGTCCGCAACACTCTGCAGTTCAAGGATCTGCGGCCTCGCTCGATATGCTAAGCTGTCAGGCAGTGCTCCGCACAAACGTAGCGCACGATCGATGCTTTTCTCGGATGTATAAAGAGGAGAAGCGACCATGAAAATCCTATGGGTCGATGACCACGAAATTCTTTGCGTTGCTCTTTCCGAATATGTCCAAACACACGCGTCGGAGCTGAGCGCAGCCCCAATCGACATCACGCCCGTCTTTACGCTTGCCAGCGCGCTTGAAGAAGTCAACAAGACACCGCCCCCGGACCTGGTATTCCTGGATCTTAATCTGGATGGTGAGAATCGTGGCGCCGCGACACTTGAGCATTTTCAGGCCGGAAATCCATCCAATGTTCCCGTGGTCATCTGCACAGGACTTGCTCCTGGAAACGATCATGAAGTTGAAATTTTGCGAATGTGCATGCGTGACTACGCCGCTCGGGGAATCCTGTTGAAAGGAGGCGCGTACAAAAAAATGTTCATTGGACTGAGCAGGATCTTAGGAGGTGAACTCTGGATTCCGGAAGAAGTCTTGCTCCGCTTTGCCTGCTCGACACAAGCGCCCTCAGCTAGCCAGAATCAGCATCATCTTGGGCTTTCTCCGCGAGAGTGGGATTTGGCGCGTTGCATTGCACGTGGCCTCTCAGGTAAACAGATCGCAAGAGAGCTTGGCGTCTCCGAGGGACATGTCAGACAGGTTTCTTGTGTTATTTACGACAAACTTCAAGTCAGAAACCGCGTCGAAGCTGCACTTCGAGTCAATGCCGAGCTTACCCTTGGAAGTGGGGCAGCAGATACGCGACTGTCGTGAAGATCTCTGCTACACCGCTCTTCATGTTTCCCTGCCATCACTTTTAACCGCCTTCGGTCGACGTTTTTGGCTTATGTTCTGCAAGTGTGGTCAATAAGGTTCGTTCCGAAACCGGTTTCGACAAAAGCTTGATGCCACTGACGGCTACTTTTTTGAGCACAGCTGACGAGGTGTCCCCCGACCACAGGATCGCAGGGATCGAGGCGTCGGTAGCAGCGCGGACCGCCGTAATCGCCGCAATGCCGTCCTCGTTTTCCAGCCGGTAGTCGGAGAGGATGAAGTGCGGACCACTTGCCAGAGCCTCAATGCGCAACTGCTCGATGACGTCGGATGACGATTCCCCCGCCACGACGTAGCAGCCATGCTCGATCAGGCGCATCGATATTTCGATTCTTAAGTCGCTGTTGTCCTCGATGATCGCCACGACCATATTGGTCAGGTCCGGGTCGCCGTCTTCAACCGTTTGAACCTCGCGCAACGCCGGCGGTATGAGTCCCATGAACGGGACCGTAACCGAAAAACGCGATCCACGTCCTGGTGTCGAGTCCACGTTCAGTTTGTGACCAAGAAGGTTCGCGAGACCCTGGACAATGGACAGACCCAGGCCGAACCCTTTTTCACGATTCCTCTCGGGATTATCGACCTGTACATAGCTTTTGAAGATATCCGCCTGTCGACCTTCAGGGATACCGATCCCGTTGTCCCAGACGCTTATCTTTATGCCGCTGCCTCGCCTCTGGCAACTCACCAGAACATGTCCCTTCTTGCCTCCCTGTTCGGAAGGCGTGTAACGGACCGCATTGAGCACCATATTCCGGACGATCCTGTCCAACGCATGTCGATCCGTACGGACCAGATAGGGGCGACTACGGAGTCTTAACTTCAGCCCCTTTGCCTCAGCCAGCGCCTGCATATCCACGACTATGCCGCGTAAAAGGGAAGGCAGCGCCACCTCCTGAATTTCTACATTCCAGGTGCCGGACTCGAGGCGGCAGATATCCAGTGCCCCGTTAATCATTCCTTCCATCGCGTCCACTTGCCTTTGCGCAATCGAGACGCCTTCGACCAGATTGGTCGATTTAATGCTCCGCCCGATGAAATTTAACTTCAGGCCGAGCGTGGTGAGCGGTTGACGCAGGTCATGGCTTATCGCAGCGATAAGCAGGTTCTTCTCCGCCGTTGCCGCTACAGCCTGAGATCGCGCCTCCTCGAGAAGAATCTCTTTAACATATGCGCGTTTCTGACTGTAAAAAATAAACCACGCGAGGAAACAATAGCCAATCAGTTGAGCCGTATAAAAGCCCAGTATTGCTGGCCGGTGAATAAATAGAGGTGGTCCCAAGCTAAATCCGAACGGGATAGCGCCGAGCACGAATGAACCTAAATTCGCACGAAGACTCGGTGCGAGCAGCAGCAAGGTAAATGTATGGCTGATTAGCGTGTACTCAAGGAAGCCAAAACTGGCCAATTTGACGTAGGGAGCATGGCCCGAGAAATCGGGTGGGGTTAGCCCAAAGCTACCTGTCGCCCACCAGAACGATGTCAGTGTGACGACTGCAGCCCACGTCCAGTGCATCTGCTCGACCGCGTCGACGCTGGCGTGCTTCGGGAGCGCCATGGTCTTTTTCAGCAAGTATGCTGCCATGGGAGTGGCTATCCCCCACAGTCCCAGGACCCAGACGACACGGAACCAACGGTAGCTATCCGACGTTTTGATCCACGATCCATATACGCACAACAGCGAGGCTCCGACCGACACTAGCACGGTCCAACATACCGCCCGACGGGACAGCGATTTCAATAACTCACGTTTGACATAGAGATTCTGCTCGGTACTGAGTGCCGCAACCGGTCCCAGAAAAGGATTCACAAGTTCAGCGAATACGCGGCGCCCGATTGTGTGATCCGTTTCGCCCGCGCACAGTGATGTGCTGGCCCCGGGCTTTTCGCCCGCGTCGGAATCACGTCGTGTTTGAATACGGGACGCCATAGCAGGCCTCCGAGAATCAAGTGCAGCTACGCTCCGTTATGCAAGCTTTGTGTTCCCCTGCCATCTCTTTCACCCGCCTTCGGTCAATGTTTTTGGCTTATGTTCTGCAAGTGCGGTCAATAAGGTTCGTTCCGAAACCGGTCCCGACAAAAGCTTGATGCCACTGACGGCTACTTTTTTGAGCACAGCTGACGAGGTGTCTCCCGACCACAGGATCGCAGGGATCGAAGCGTCGGTAGCAGCGCGGACCGCCGTAATCGCCGCAATGCCGTCCTCGTTTTCCAGCCGGTAGTCGGAGAGGATGAAGTGCGGACCGCTTGCCAGAGCCTCAATGCGCAACTGCTCGATGACGCCGGATGATGATTCCCCCGCCACGACGTAGCAGCCATGCTCGATCAGGCGCATCGATATTTCGATTCTTAAGTCGCTGTTGTCCTCGATGATCGCCACGACCATATTGGTCAGGTCCGGGTCGCCGTCTTCAACCGTTTGAACCTCGCGCAACGCCGGCGGTATGAGTCCCATGAACGGGACCGTAACCGAAAAACGCGATCCACGTCCTGGTGTCGAGTCCACGTTCAGTTTGTGACCAAGAAGGTTCGCGAGACCCTGGACAATGGACAGACCCAGGCCGAACCCTTTTTCACGATTCCTCTCGGGATTATCGACCTGTACATAGCTTTTGAAGATATCCGCCTGTCGACCTTCAGGGATACCGATCCCGTTGTCCCAGACGCTTATCTTTATGCGGCTGCCTCGCCTCTGGCAACTCACCAGAACATGTCCCTTCTTTCCTCCCTGTTCGGAAGGCGTGTAACGGACCGCATTGATCACCATATTCCGGACGATCCTGTCCAACGCATGTCGATCCGTACGGACCAGATAGGGGCGACTACGGAGTCTTAACTTCAGCCCCTTTGCCTCAGCCAGCGGCTGCATATCCACGACTATGCCGCGTAAAAGGGAAGGCAGCGCCACCTCCTGAATTTCTACATTCCAGGTGCCGGACTCGAGGCGGCAGATATCCAGTGCCCCGTTAATCATCCCTTCCATTGCATCCACTTGCCTTTGCGCAATCGAGACGTCTTCAACCAGATTGGTCGATTTAATGCCCCGCTCGATGAAATCTAACTTCAGGCCGAGCGTGGTGAGCGGTTGACGCAGGTCATGGCTTATTGCGGCGATAAATTGGTTCTTCTCCGCCGTTGCCGCCACAGCCTGAGATCGCGCCTCCTCGAGAACAACCTCTTTTACACATGTGCGTTGCTGATCGTTGCAAATGAACCATGCGACGACACAATAGCCAATTATTTGAGCCGTATACCAGTCAAACATTCCTGGCCGGTTAATAAAGAACAGTGGTGCCATGTTAAATCCGAATGGGATAGTGCCAATCACGAGTGCCCCTAAAGCCGCACGAAGACTGGGTGCGAGCAGCAGCAACGTAAATGCCTGGCAGATCATCGTCAGTTCCAGAAAGCCATACCGGCCGAATCTAAAGTAATAACCATGGAGGACCACGAATTTGGGTGGGATGAGCCCAAAGCTGGCCGCCGCCCACCAGAAAGATGTCAGCATGACCAATGCAGCCCATGCCCAGTGCATCTGCTCGACCGCGTTGACGCTGGCGTGCTTCGGGAGCGTCATGGTCTTTTTCAGCAAGTATGCTGCCAAAGGAGCGGCTATCCCCCACAGTCCCAGGATCCAGACGACACGGAACAAGGGATAAATATCCGATGTTTTGATCCACGATCCAAATACGAACCAGAACGGGCTTCCGACCAGCAATAGCGCGATCCAATATACCGATCGGCGGGACAGCGATTGCAATAACTCGCGTTTGACGAGGAGATTCTGCTCAGTACTGAGTGCTGCAACCGGTCCCACAAAAAGATTCATAAATTCAGCGAATCTGCGGCGCTCGATTGTGTGAGCCGTTTCGCCCGCGCACAGTGATGTTCTGGCCCCGGGCTTTTCGCCCGCGTCGGAATCACGTGGTGTTCGGGTACAGGACGCCATAACAGGCCTCCGGGCATCAGGTGCAGCTACACGCCATTGTGCTAGCGGTCCGCCAGCAAGTCGATGGACAAGTGTTCTGTTTTTTGCCGAACAAAAGTTCGTGATCCACGCAGGTGGTCCCTACCTGAGATTGTGCCCGCTGTGCCGAGCGTTGGGCGGAAGACCGTCAAAGCTGCTGAACGAGGGTAAGTATGAGGCTGATCTCTCGCGCTGCGCAGTACCAGTAACTCGCGGTTGTCCTGATCAAGCACGGCTCGCCAATTGCGATATTGGGTGCTCGCTCCGTGTGTGCCGCGTCGAACTGCATCCGTAACCAGGCGTGCGCCGTACTCTCAAGAAATCACTCTAACGAATAATCGTAAAGCGACACCCAACATTTATTCTCCCGAAAAGGAACATTTAATGCCGAACATCAAATTATCGACGTAACTACAACTGACACGATTACACGGCGCAATAATGCAACATAATTCGATACAAGGAGGGCGTCAATCACCGCACAACGGCCCGCGTTCTTCTCTTGTCGAATGCCTGTTACGAGTACGGCTCTATAACCGGCCGATGCGGAAAACGCAGTGCGTACATGCGCGACGTTTTCCACCTCACTTTCAGGGAGATCGACATGATCCGCAATACGCCACCGAGTTAAGCCAGCTGAGTCGCGGACGACTCCACACCCCATATCAACCACAACTTCCAGTTTGTCTGCAGAACTGGCTGCAGTGTGCTATTCGGTTTCCCGATTGTTAAGTTAGCCATGAATCAAGGAGCTCCATGATGAAAACCCTTGCATGCCTTGTCCTCGCCAGCTGTGCGCTTGCCAGCCCAGTCGTCAGCTTCGCTCAGAGCACCGCGCCCGTCACCCGTGCGCAGGTGCGCGCGGAACTGATCCGTCTCGAGCAGGCCGGCTATCACATGGGCGACGGCGACCATACGAAGTATCCCGAGCAAATTCAGGCTGCTGAAGCGAAGATCGCTGCACAGGACAGCCAGCAGGCGGGCAACAGTGACGTTGGCGGTACGACGACCAACGGCACCGCAGCTTCCGGCAGTGTCCAGCATGTGTCGACGCCCTCGCCATCGTCGTGCGTCGGCCCCGCAAGTTATTGCAACCTTTTCTTCGGTAATTGACCGCGAGATGGCTCGCCCGACACCTCTCCGACGATCCGGGTAACGTGCCTGGATCGTCTGGGGGCGTCCTCACCGGTGGCGTCCGAATCTTCGGACCCTGCGCAACGAATTCCAGGTGAAATGATGAACCCGCGGTCGATACGCATCGCCGGCCACATGGTGTTGACCTCGTTGACACTTTACGTCGCCAATGTATTGCTGCGCACTAACAACAGCGTTGCAGGCGCGATGTTGCTGATCCTCGGGACGTTGGTCATACATCTCCTTCGCCCCTTAATCCATTCGAGCATCGAGCCGCCTTCGATGAGCTTTCGCGTCTGGCTCAACAAATCCTCGCTGCCAACGGACTTTCAGATCGGGCAAGCATCGCTTCGTTCGCACCCGACGCCGCGGGATACGGTTCTCGACAGCTTCTTAGCCTCGGCGCTCATCAGCCGTCCGTCGAAACGGTGGTAGCCTCCCACGCATCGATTTCCACGTTCAATGCCGACAACTTGTCTCGAACGAGCCCGAGTGCGTCGCTACCGAGCAAAAGACGCGTGGGCGGATGATCCGCTGCCATGGCGGCCAGCATTGCGCGCGCCGCTTTCCTGGGATCTCCCAGCTGCTTGCCGCTTTTTTCCTCGCGGGCCTGGCGGATGGGATTGAAAATATCGTCGTAATCCGAAATTGAGCGGGGGGTCCGCGTCATCGAGCGACCTGCCCAGTCAGTGCGAAATGAGCCCGGCGCCACGGCCGTCACGGCAATACCGAAGGGCTTGACCTCTTTGCCAAGCGCCTCGGAGATGCCCTCCAACGCAAACTTGCTCCCGCAGTAATAAGCGATTCCCGGCATCGTGATGTAGCCGCCCATCGATGTGATATTCAGAATGTGGCCGCGGCGGCGCTCACGCATGAACGGCAGGACGGCCTTCATCATGGCGACCGCACCAAATACATTCACATCGAACTGTCGGCGCATAGCCGAGAGCGGCGATTCCTCCATGATGCCCTCGTGGCCGTAGCCGGCATTGTTGACCAGCACATCGATTGGTCCGACGCCAGCCTCGATTTCCGCCACGACGCCGTCGATGGCGTCGAAGTCGGTCACGTCGAGCACGCGTCCCCAAGCGGCATTCGCGGATACGGACTCGAATTCACGCTTTGCCTGGGCACTTCTCACCGTACCGACGACCTTGTGACCCACCGACAGCGCTTCCTGTGCGAGTGCGCGGCCAAAGCCGCTGCTGACGCCGGTGATGAGCAGAGTTTTGCTGGTTGCCATTGAAGCTTCTCCCGAATGTCGATTGGAGAGTGCATACTAATCTGACCAGCGAGGCAAATTAAGCCGAATTCCGCTGATTTTCTTGCATAAAACTATGAACACGATACGCGCTTCGACCCAGCATCCAGGTCTATCTTCTCGAAGCCAGAAACGCATGATTGTCCTGCTACGCGCATTGGCGCCCGACGAGGGCTACAACCTGACGGCACTGCCGAGCGTCCGCATCTTGCGGTCGAACCGGGCGCTATCGCGCACGCCCGTTCTGTACGATCCCGGTATCGTGATCGTCTGCCAGGGCCGCAAGCGAGGTTATTTCGGCGAGCAGCTCTACCTGTACGACGAGCGTCACTACCTGGCCGTGTCCGTGCCCGTGCCGTTCAGCATGGAGACCGACGCAACCGAGGAGCGCCCATTGCTCGCGCTGTATCTGCACCTCGATTTCGCATTGGCCGCCGAACTTGCGGAGCGGATCGACCGCGAAGGCGTGGGGGAGTGCGCACCAGCACCTCAAAGCATGATGTCGACGCCGATGGATGACGCAATGCAAGCGTCCGTGCTGCGCTTCCTCGAGGCGATGCATCGGCCACTCGAATCTGCTGTGTTGGGCGCCGGGCTGCTGCGTGAACTGTATTTCCGGGTGCTCACCGGAGCCCAGGGAGGCTCGTTGCGCGAGGCTTTGGCGATGCGAGGACAGTTCGGCCAGATAGGCCGCTCACTCCGCCTGATTCATGCGAGCTATGCGCAGCCCCTCGACGTAAGGCAACTGGCCGACGAAGCGGGTATGAGCATTCCGAGTTTCCACAGTCACTTCAAGGCAATTACGCAGGTGTCGCCGATGCAATATGTGAAGTCGACGCGCCTTCATCAGGCTCGCCTGTTAATGGTGCGCAAGGAGCTAACCGCGGAGGCGGCGGGACACGCTGTGGGTTATGCGAGCCCGTCCCAGTTCAGCAGGGAATTCAGGCGTCTGTTTGGCTTGACGCCTGCCGCAGAGGCAAAGCGTATGCGCGAGAGCTTCGCGATCCCGGCAGTATTCGCTGATACGGCTTATGTCTCGTCGCACTGAATTTGCCGCGGTTCGGTTCGATCGTAGATCAGTGATCGGACATCCACGAGTGTCTGCTAGACGGTGAGAAGCATGCGCCCGCAACGTCGTCATGGAGGACGGTTACTTTTGACGAGGGAGGCTTTCAGCGCAGGTTGAAACCCGCCGCGAGTAACCGTCTTCGCTGGCCGCGGATTGCCAGACCGCCGGCCCCGCGTCGTAATCGAGGCAGCGCTGGATCACAACCGGCACCGGTGAGCGCGAACGTTCGATATCACGCCGATTGTCCGAAAGTTAGGGGGATACAGGGACGGCGGCCGTTTTCAAGCGGCGATGCAAACCACCTAACTGACCGAGGTCCGTCCTTGATTCATTGTCGATTTTATACACGACCTACCGGAAGGCGAAATTTCGGGGGAAGCTCAATCGAGACGTCCTGGCACACAGGCCGACACGTTGGGGCGAACTCGGCCTTCTGGCGCGTTTATGACCGGCCAGTCACACCAACTTTTTTCTACCGTCGCGATCTGTGTTCCAGTCGCTGCTATTCGGTCACGCTTCGCCCGACGAAATTGAACCGCCTGGTCGCTTTGCGCTCATTTGCGCCCGGTTGCCAGCCTTGATTGCTCTCATTGGCCGGCTGGCGACTTTGTGGTTGGCGTCGCCAGCGAGTTGTTAACCCCGTAAGCGGGGGGGCGGGACGTCGAGCTACTGTTCGCGCTATTCGGCTGGCCCGAGGTCGGCGACCCGGAGCCGCCGCTGTCCGTGTTGGTGGCGCCAGGCGTGCCGTATCCACTCGTTGCAGCGGCCGGCGACTGTGTGGTCGGAGTCGCCAGCGTGTTGTTGCTTTGTGCATATACGCTGCCCGACAGCGTGAGTGCGGCGACGGCCGCGATCAATGTGCTGGTTGCCTTGTTCATGACACGCGTCTCCTTGGTTGGACTGCGATTTCGACGCAAACGATGCTTCCGCACCGTTTCCGTCGTGCTCGCCTAATGCCAAGTTTAGGAAAGCGATGGCTGATAGTTACGCGCATTATTCACAATGGTGAATATCGATTTTCGGCGCTAACCGGGTAACCTGACGCGCGCTGGTCCCCGATCTGAGGCTATCAGTCAACGCGCGCAAGACTGCCACTGTGGTTGCCCATCATTTCTCTTCCCGCATCCACGGCGTAAACGTGATTCCGACCAGCAATCCTTCCGGCCCGATGAAGCGACTGACCGTCTGGCCCCACGGCTCATTCCGGTTCCTGACCAGCATCCGATACCCTTGCGATTCAAGTTCCGCCGTTGCCGCCTGGACGTCGTCGACATCAAACTCGATCCAGGCTTGCGGGATGGGTACGTCGCGAGGCCACGAATCCGTGCCGAAGCACGACTGGGAGGCGTGGGAGAGCGGCCACAAGGCGAAAGAGTTTGCGCCGTTCAGACCCTCCGTATGGAGATAGCCGCCGTTCTCTTCCTTGAAGGGGATACCGAAGGCCCGACCGTAGAGATCGCGGCTTGCCTGGGCTTCAATCACAATCGGGCCAAAACCTGCGATGAACAAGGCCGTGGCTTTTGGGATCTTTTCCATGGCTTCTCCTTTGCCGCGAAAGAGCGGCGCGATGAAGAACGAGCATGTTCGCCCACGCCCATCGAACTGATCTGGCGGCGAGTTTTCCGGTACCGCGGGGCATGGCATGGTTGAGTGTAGGCTTGTTTCGGGTGGCCGGCGATGCATCGCGCGGCGCCGTGGCGCGTGCGTCGAGGCGAAACGGCGTTGGCACGCTTTACCGTCGCTTTGCAAGAATTGCAGAAATGCGCGCGGGTGCGATGCCCGGCCATCAAGCCTCGGCGTTGATGCCGTCTTGCGCGTTGTCCTCGCCGCCCCGTTCAAGCGTGCTGCGATATGCGCGCGACTGCATCTCGGCAAGCCGGCTCAGCGTACGCGACAGATCATGCGCGCCTTCGAGACCGATCAACGCGGTCCCGATCGGCTGATCGGAGGCGATGAAGAGCGCACGCTTGCGGTCGTAGAAGATGTCGATCAGCCAGACGAGGCGCTGCAGCGTATGCGGCTGCCTCAGCGCTTCCGTATGCAGACGATCGACGATCAAGCCTTGCCATTGCTCGGCGAGATCGAGGTAGTCGAGGTGCGAGCGGCTTGCGACGCACAACTGCTCGAAGTCCGCCCACAGCAGCGCGCGGCCGGCTGCCCGCGCTTCGAGCGGCCGGCCCGCCGCGCTCAGCCTGATCGGCTCGATCGCGGCGTCGCGTTCATGGCTCGTGAAGATATCGCGCAACGCGGCCTCGCTCGATGCGTCGAGCGGCGCGAAAAAGCGCGGCACCTCGGCCGCTTCGCCGCCGAAGCGGTAATCGCGCACGCCATCGAAATGGATCACCGTGAAGCCGCGTTTGATCTGCGCGATGGTCGGCAGAAAGCGCTCGTGAAACTCGGGGTCGGGCAACAGATCGTCCGGTGCGTAGTTCGACGTCAGCACGATACGCGTGCCCAGGTTGATCGCGGTGTCGAGAAAGCGGCCCATCAGGAACGCGTCGGCGATATCGTGCACATGGAATTCGTCGAAGCACAGCAGCTCGATACCGTCGAGCCATTGCCGCGACACGTCGCCGAGCCGGTCGTCGCCACGCGGCGCGTGCACGAGCCGGCGGTTCATCGCGCGCAGGAACTCGTGGAAATGCAGGCGCCGTTTGCGGCATGGCGCAAGCTCGAACAGCGTATCGACGACGAGGCTCTTACCGCGGCCCGGCAGTCCGTGACAGTAGACGCCTTGCGGTCCGAACGCGGCGGTGGACCATGCCTGCCGCGCGCGCTGCTGCGCGCCGACCAACCCGACGAGCGCGCCGATGGCCTCGCGCTGCCGTGCATCGGCAGAGATGCCGCGCGCGGTCAGTGCGCGCGCGATGCGGGTTTCGTCAAGCATGGGCAAGAGCGTCCATGCCTGATGACGCGAATGACGCGAATGACGCGACTTGCGCGAATGACGCGAATGACGCAGTGTGGGCCGCCGCGAAAACGGCGAGGATGTGTGTGAGCATGAGATAACGCCCGACGTGATGGCCTGCGGCGAAGCAGACCCAATGAGCGCGTGCACGGAGCGCGCGCCATTTTACCAGCCACGTTCTGCGTCGAACGTTGGCGCGCACACGCGTCGTCGAGCCGCTACCGCGTCATTTGTCGTGATGCCCCGGCAGCACGGCACCGAGCACCTGCTTCGCCGTTTCGACCACCACGTTGCCCTGATCGGGATCGCCCTTCATCAACGTCTCGACGAACGCCTTCGCCTGCGCGAGCGTGACGTGCGGCGGCAGCGGCGGCACGTTCGGATCGGCCTTCACCTCGATCACGACCGGGCGATTCGACGCGAGCGCGTCGTCCCAGGCGGTGGCCATCTGATCGGGATTGTCGACATAGATGCCCTTCAGACCGATCAGCTCCGCGAAGCGGTGATACGGCACGGACGGAATGTTCTGCGAGGCCTCGAACTTCGGATCGCCTTCCATCACGCGCTGCTCCCATGTGACCTGATTCAGGTCGCCATTGTTGAGCACCATGCAGATCCAGCGCGGATCGCTCCAGCCTTGCCAGTACTTCGCGACCGTGATCAGTTCGGCCATGTTGTTCATCTGCATCGCGCCGTCACCGACGAGCGCGATCACGGGCCGCTCGGGGTACGCGAACTTCGCGGCGATCGCATAGGGCACGGCCGCGCCCATCGACGCGAGCCCGCCCGACAGCGAGCACATCATGCCGCGCTGCACTTGCAGATCGCGTGCGTACCAGTTCGCGACCGAGCCCGAATCGCTGGTGACGATCGCGTTCGAGGGAATGCGCTTCGACAGCTCCCATACCGAGAGCTGCGGATTCAGGCCATCTTTCGCGGGTTCGTGCGCGCGTTTTTCCAGCGTCTTCCACCAGTCGGACACCCAGCCTTCGATGCGCTCGCGCCACAGCCGATCCTTCTTTTCCTCGAGCAGCGGCAGCAGCGCGCGCAGCGTCTCGGCGCTATCGCCGACGAGGTTCACTTCCATCGGATAACGCAGGCTCAGCATGTCGGCCTTGATGTCGATCTGCACGCCGCGCGCGTCGCCTTCTTTCGGCAGAAATTCCGAGTAGGGGAAGCCCGAGCCGATCATCAGCAACGTATCGCAATGGGTCATCATGTCGTAGCTCGGCTTCGTGCCGAGCAGGCCGATCGAACCGGTCACCCACGGCAGATCGTCGGGCAGCGCGGCCTTGCCGAGCAGCGCCTTGGCGACGCCGGCGCCGAGTTTCTCGGCGATCGCGATCACTTCGTCGGTCGCGTGCAGCGCGCCCGCGCCGACCAGGATCGCGACCTTGCGGCCCGCGTTCAGCACGTCGGCGGCCTGGCGCAATTGCTCGTCGCTCGGTACGACGCGCGGGCGTGCGTAACCGATGCCCGAATGCAGCGTGCCATGCTTGCGCCCCGGCGGCTCGTAGGAAATGTCCTGCAGATCGTTCGGCAGTATCAGCGCCGTGACCGCGCGCTCGGCGAGCGCGATGCGCACTGCGCGATCGACCAGATGACGGACCTGCGCGGGCAGCGTCGCAAAGCCGACGAACGAGCCGGCCACGTCCTTGAACATCGCGGGCAGATCGAGCTCCTGCTGATAATGTCCGCCGATCGCCGCGCGTGCCTGCTGACCGGTAATCGCCAGCACCGGCATGTGATCCATGCGCGCGTCGTACAGCCCCGTCAGCAGATGCGATGCGCCCGGCCCCGAGGTGGCGATGCACACGCCCAACTCGCCGGTGAATTTCGCATGCGCGGAGGCCATGAACGCGGCCATTTCTTCGTGACGGACCTGAATGAATTCGATCGGGCCCGGCTGATCCGTGCTTTTGTGGCGTTTCTTCGCTTCGCTCTGCGCGCGGTTCAACGCGCCGAACACGCCGTTGATGCCGTCGCCCGGATAGCCGTAGATTCGCCGCACACCCCATGCGTGCAGTCGCCCGATGATGAAATCGCCGACGGTTTCAGCCATGATCCTCGCTCCTCGATAGCCAGTCGATGCCGCCGCGCGAAATGGGCGGCCGTCGTCGGTATCGGCGAGCAAGGCTTGTTCCTTGCGAATGGCTTGCTACCCGGTCTTGATCCTCGGCTGCGGCGCGTCGAGCGGTTCGTGGCCGAAGCGCTCGTATTGCGATATCACCTGCGCGCCGAACAGCAGCAAGGTGGCGAGCCATTCGAAGCTGAGCAGGATCACGATCGCCATCGTCAGCGAACCATAGACGACGCTGACCTGCGACAGCGTGGCGAAATACCAGACCAGCACGTGCCGCGTGATCTCCCACAATGCGCCGGCCACCACGCCGCCGATCAGCGCGTGTTTGAGCGACGGCCGTCCCACCGGCATCACCAGATAAACCGAGGTCAGCACGAAGATTTCGCCGGCGAGCCCGAACAGATACAGCATCACTCGCGAGAAGCCCTGCAACGACACGTGCAGGCCGAACAGTCGGAGTCCTTCGGCGCCGATCGTGTCGAGCGCGCTCGACACGAACGTGACGATCAGCAGCCCCACGCCGAGAAACAGGATGTAGCAGTACGGCAGCAGCGCCGAGATCAGGAAGTGGCGCCGCTTCACGACGACCCGATGCACGAAGATCAGCGACATCGCGTTTTCGAGCACGGTGAACGCGAGCGAGCTGAAGAAGATCATCGTCAGCAGCAGCACCCAGCCGATTACCGCGCGATGCAGCAGGAAGTTCGACAGCTCACGCACGAGCGCGGCCGATTGTCCGGGCACGAGCCAGCGCAGCAGATGCGCAAGCGCGTCGAGCACCAGCTGCTGCGGCACCACGCGCGACAACACGATGACGATCAGGATCAGCAGCGGCACGATGGACAGCAACGCGTAGTACGCGACCGCGCCCGCGAGCAGCAGCCCCTGGTTCGCGCGAAACGCTTTCAGCGTTTGCAGCAGGAAGCGCCAGGGATGTCTGGCGATATACAGCGCTTGCTGGTCGAGCAGGATCGGCATGAGGCCTCGCGGTGCGCGCCGGGCACTGCCGGATGGCAGCCGCTCTCGACACGCCTGTGTGCTTTATATACCGTAAGCAGAAACGGGGCCATCAATGGTGCGGCATATAGTTTGCTTGGCCGCGTTCGCAAGATCGCGTTCCCTTGCCGAGGACAGCCGATGGATCAGCCGCCGCGTCAGACCGACACCGCGCCGCAAGCCAACGATCTGGTGATCGCGCGGCCGGAGGGACTGTATTGCCCGCCCGGCGATTTTTACATCGATCCGTGGCGGCCGGTCGAACGCGCGGTGATCACACATGCGCATTCCGACCACGCGCGTTTCGGTCATCAGCGCTACCTGGCCACGCGCGCGGGCGCGAGCGTGCTGCTATCGCGGCTGCCCGGCATCGCGCTGCACCCGCTCGACTACGGCGAGCCGCTGACGATTGGCGCGGCGCGCGTGTCGCTGCATCCGGCCGGGCACGTGCTCGGCTCGGCGCAGGTGCGCATCGAGCACGCGGGCCGCGTGTGGGTGGCGTCGGGCGACTACAAGCTCGAAGCCGACCGGACCTGCGCCGCGTTCGAACCGGTGCGCTGCGATACGTTCATCACCGAATCGACGTTCGGTCTGCCGATCTATCGCTGGGATACGCCGCAAAGCGTGTTCGATTCGATCGATTCATGGTGGCGTCACAACGCCTCCGAAGGGCGCGCGTCGGTGCTGTTCTGCTATTCATTCGGCAAGGCGCAACGCGTGCTCGCGAGTGTCGATGCGGCGATCGGGCCGATCTTCTGCCACGGCGCGCTCGAGCCGCTCAATCGCGCGTATCGCGACGCGGGCGTGCGTCTGCCGGCGGTCGGTCTGGTCGGCGAGATTGCCGCGAAAGACAAGGGCGTATTCAAACAGGCGCTGATCGTCGCGCCGCCGTCCGCGCAGAACAGCGCGTGGCTCAGGCGCTTCGGCGACTACAGCGATGCGTTCGCGTCGGGCTGGATGCGCCTGCGCGGCGCGCGTCGCCGGCGCGGCGTCGATCGTGGCTTCGTGCTGTCGGATCACGCGGACTGGCCGGGTTTGCAAACGGCGATACGCGAGAGCGGCGCCTCCCGCGTGATCGTCACGCATGGCTCGATCGAACCGATGGTGCGCTGGCTCAACGAGCAGGGCCTGCACGCCAGCGCGTTCGAAACGCAATACGGCGACGATACCGTCGAAGCCGATGCGGCCGGCGCCGACCAGGCGCCGGCGGCGAGCGAATCATGACGGGCACCGTATGAAACGCTTCGCGGCTCTCTACACCGCGCTCGATGCGACCACGTCGACGCACGACAAGCTCGCGGCGCTGACCAGTTATTTCTCGGTGGCCGACCCCGAAGACGCGGCATGGGCGTCGTATTTCCTCGCGGGCGGCAAGCCGCGTCAACTCGTGCCGACGCGTTTGCTGACCGAAATCGCGCGCGAGCGCGCCGGCTTGCCCGAGTGGCTGTTCGAGGAGTCGTATCACGCGGTGGGCGATCTGGCCGAGACCATCGCGCATATCCTGCCGCCGGCGTCGCGCAACTCCGAGCTGGGTCTCACGCAATGGATCGAGCAACGCATGCTGCCGCTGCGCGGCCTGCCGCCCGACGAGTTGCGCAGGCGTCTGCTCGGCTACTGGGACGAACTCGACTGGGGCGGTCGTTTCCTGCTGACCAAGCTGATCGGCGGCGGCTTTCGTGTCGGCGTCGCGCGGCAACTGGTGGTGCGTGCGCTCGCCGAAGTGGCCGGCGTCGATCACAAGCGGATCGCGCAACGAATGGTCGGCTGGACCGATTCGCGACAGAAGCCCGATGCGGCGCGCTATCTGCGTCTGATCGCGCCGCAGACCGACGACGATACGCAAGCGCACGCGCCTGAACACGATAGCGACCTCGGCCTGCCGTATCCGTTCTTTCTCGCGCATCCCTTGCAGACCGATCCGGCGACGCTCGGCGATCCCGCGCACTGGCTGATCGAGTGGAAGTGGGACGGCATACGCGCGCAACTCGTCAAACGCGGCGGCCGCGTGTGGTTGTGGTCGCGCGGCGAGGATCTGATTACCGATCGTTTTCCCGAAGTCGCGGCATTGGGCGAGTCATTACCCGATGGCTACGTGATCGATGGCGAGATTCTCGCGTGGGAGCCCGGCGCGGCAGCGCCATTGCCGTTCGCGCGGCTGCAACCGCGCATCGCGCGCAAGACGCTGACGCGCAAGATACTCGCGGATTCGCCCGCCGCGCTGCTCGCATACGATCTGCTCGAAGCGAACGGACAGGACCAGCGCATGAACCCGCTCGCTGAACGGCGCGCACGCCTCGATGCGCTGGCCAGCTCCGTCGATGGCACGCTCGCGCGTGGTCTGCTGCGCATATCGCCGCTCGTCCTTGCAGCGGACTGGACCGCGCTCGCGGCGTTGCGCGACGAGAGCCGCGCGCGCGGCGTCGAAGGTTTGATGCTCAAGGAGCGCGAGTCGATGTACGGCGTGGGTCGTACCAAGTCCTCGGGCACGTGGTGGAAATGGAAGATCGAGCCTTATGCGGTGGACGCTGTACTTGTTTACGCGCAGCGCGGTCATGGCCGTCGCGCGAGTCTTTACACGGACTACACGTTCGCGGTGTGGGACGAGGCCGACGGCGTGCGCACGTTGGTGCCGTTCGCGAAGGCCTATTCAGGGCTCACGGATGAAGAGATGCGTCGGGTCGATGCGATCGTGCGCAAGACCACCGTCGATAAATTCGGCCCCGTGCGCAGCGTGACGCCAACGCTCGTGTTCGAGATCGGCTTCGAAGGGATACAGGCGAGTTCGCGTCACAAGTCCGGCGTGGCCGTGCGTTTTCCACGCATGCTGCGCTGGCGCACGGACAAACACATCGACGACGCAGACACGCTCGCGATGTTGAAAGGGTTCATCGATAATCGTGCGGGATAACCCGCAGAGCACAAACCCCTAACATGTCGAGCATTTTTTTATCGGCATCGTCGCTTATTCTTTGTTAAGACCGCGTCATCGATTCGCGCCATCAGTGCGCAAGCGGCATGCATTGCGTGGCCCCCCAATTCGTTGAAATTACCGATAACCTGCGACGCCCCGGAACGAGGCGGATAGCACAAAGACAGAGCGTCAATCGATGTTGCGCAGCGCGCACATCGTAGGCGCCGTCATTCAAATGCCGTGATGAATGGGCACGCTGAATCCCGCATTCCAGCTGATTGAAACGCTGGAATGCGCGACGAGGCGTGCTGGCCGCGGCATCGTCCGATGCGAAGCGGGAATAACAAAAAGCTGATCGTAGTCCGGCAAAAGCAATGGGATCGAATCTTGCACGTGTGGCGCGGATGCCCTTCAGGGCCAATGTAAAAGGGCGAGAAATAATGACAGTGTTCAACGACAACGTGGACAGCAGCGACGACGTGCTCGTATGGCGACCGATCCGCTATGCGATGGCCGCGCATCGTCGTGTGCTGGTAGTCGACGATTACCGGGAAGCGGCCGATGCGCTGCAAATGCTATTGATGGCCGACGGCTTCGAATGCCGCGCGCTCGACGATCCGTTTGCCGTGTGCGAGACCGCGCGCGAATGGCAGCCGTTCGCGGTGGTGCTCGACATCAAGATGCCTGGACTCGACGGGCTCGAACTCGCGCGGCGGCTGCGCGCGCATCCGCAGACTTCGCACATGCTGCTGGTCGCGTGTACCGCGTTTGCGTCGCGCGACGATCGCGCGCTCGCGAAGGCGGCCGGCTTCGACGCGCATTGCGCCAAACCGTTGACACCCGAGCGTCTGCTGCGCGTGCTCGAATCGGCGGCGGCGTTGCATGCGGCGGAGCCATCATCTGAATCACGTTGTTAGCGAAAACTTGCTGACAGTTCTGTTATTTCTGCACGGTCGTCGCCAGAAAATCGCACTCGTCGTTCTGCGAATCTGTTTGTCATCAATCTGCCATCTGTTCGCCACCGTTCTGTCCGACGCAGTTTCTTTAGCCATGCGTGTCCTGCGCGCAGGAGTTTCCTCTCGCTATTGCATGCAGGCCCACTCGTTGCTGAAAAACCGATGATGCGGCGCGCTCGTGCGCGCCGCCCATGGTCATTCGCACCGAGGGAGATCCGACATGAGCGACACGCAACGTCCGGCACCGCCGTTTCCTGAACAGCAGCAGGACCAGAGGCCCGGCCGCACGGCCGACATGAACCCGCAACCGGATCACGGCGAGAAAACCTATGAAGGATCGGGGCGTCTCGCAGGCAAGGCGGCGATCGTGACCGGCGGCGACAGCGGCATCGGCCGCGCGGTCGCGATCGCGTTCGCGCGCGAAGGCGCGGATGTGCTGATCGCCTATCTCGACGAAGACGACGATGCGCGCGAGACCGCACGCTGGGTCGAGGACGCGGGTCGCAAGGCGGTGCTGCTCGGCGGCGATATCCGCGATCGCACGCATTGCGATGCGATCGTCGACAAGGCGATCGAGGCATTCGGCCGGCTCGACGTGGTGGTCAACAACGCCGCGTATCAGATGAGCTATCCGTCGCTCGACGCGATCAGCGACGAAGAATGGGACCGGACCTTCGATACCAACATCGGCGCGATGTTCAGGATCACGCGCGCGGCGGTGCGCCACATGAAGCCGGGCGGCGCGATCATCAATACTTCGTCGATCAATGCCGATCATCCGAATCCTGGCCTGATCGCGTATGCGACCACCAAGGGCGCGATCCAGAACTTCACCGGTGGCCTCGCGCAATTGCTCGCGGAAAAGGGCATTCGCGCGAACTGCGTGGCCCCGGGACCGATCTGGACGCCGTTGATTCCATCGACGATGCCGGCAGACAAGGTCGAGCAGTTCGGCAAGCAGGTGCCGATGAAGCGCCCCGGCCAACCGGCCGAACTGGCCGCCGCGTACGTGATGCTCGCGTCGGATGAAGCGAGCTACATCTCGGGCGCGACGATTGCGGTAACGGGCGGCGCGCCGATTATTTAGGTTGTCGAACTGATGGCGGCATGGCCGCCTGCGCTCACGTACGAGGTTCGCGCAGTGGGTTTTCATAACGTCATAAGGGAGAGTTCCATGAAGATCGATGTATCCGTCAAACTGGCTGCCACGCTCGTTTCAGGCTGCCTCGCGCTAGGCTTTGCGCAGGCGGGCTTCGCGCAGACCGGTACCAATCCGTCCGTGCAAAACAGCAAGTCTGCCGCGCAACCCGGCGCAAGCCAGGAAGAGTCGCGCACGCCGGACACGACCAGCGCGAACAACGCGAACGGCAATGTCGGCGAATCGGGGGGCGCCACCAATGGCGTCGCCGGCGGCGGCAATGGCCGCACCACCACCCACAAGCGCTTCAAAGGCGCGACGCCGCCGCGCGCGGGTAGTGGGGCGGGGCAATAAGCGATCCGTCGAGCGCGTCGGCCTGCCTCCCGACGCGCCGCACGCCGCGGCGGCATCGCGCTCGCGCGCTGTCGCCGCTTTGCATTGGTTTGAGTTGCGTTGAGTTCCGTCGCGCGCCGCACTGCTTGCGCGATGCCTTGTGAGGAGGAAATCCGATGGCTACCCCCGATGCTGAAACCGCCCGGGCCGACGCGCCCGCGTCGCATGCATTGACGTTCGAGATCAACGGCGAGACGCGGCGCTTCGACGTCGAAGCGTGGACCTCGCTGCTCGATCTGCTGCGCGAGCATGCGCACCTGAGCGGCACCAAGAAGGGCTGCGATCACGGTCAATGCGGCGCTTGTACGGCGATCGTCAATGGCCAGCGGATCAATACCTGCCTCGCGCTCGCGGTCGTGTACGACGGCGCAGCGATCACGACGATCGAAGGTCTCGCGAACGGCGACACGTTGCATCCGCTGCAGCAGGCGTTCATCGATCACGACGCGTTCCAGTGCGGCTACTGTACGCCCGGACAAATCTGCTCGGCGCACGCGATGCTCGAAGAAGGACATGCGCGCTGCGCGGACGATGTGCGCGAGCAGATGAGCGGCAATCTGTGCCGCTGCGGCGCGTATCCGAACATCGTCGCGGCGATTCTCGACGCTGCGCATTTCGGTGACGATGACGCAAGGCAAGACAGTGCGGTCGCGAATCAATCTGGAGCGCGGCCATGAACCGCTTCTCGTACACGCGCGCCGATGCGGTGCAGGATGCGCTCGAACGGCATCGTTCGGACACGGGCGCCGCGTTCATCGCGGGCGGCACAAATCTCGTCGACCTGCTGCGCGAAGACGTCGCGCGCCCGGCTTTGCTCGTCGACATCAACCGTTTGCCGCTCAGGCAGATCGAAGCGTCGGCGCAGGGCGGCCTGAAGATCGGCGCGCTCGTAACCAATAGCGCGCTCGCGTATGACGATACCGTCGCGACACGCTACCCGCTGCTCGCGAAAGCGATTCTGGCGGGCGCGTCGCCGCAGATTCGCAACGTCGCGACGGTCGGCGGCAATCTGCTGCAACGTACGCGCTGCTACTACTTCTACGACATTGGCACGCCGTGCAACAAGCGCGAACCCGGCAGCGGCTGTCCGGCGCTGCATGGCGTGAACCGCATTCACGCGATCCTCGGTGCGAGCGAGCACTGCATCGCCGTGCATCCGTCCGATATGTGCGTCGCGTTGGCGGCGCTCGGCGCCACCGTGCATCTGATCGGCACCGACGGCGCACGCACGCTGCCGTTCGCGGATTTTCACCGGCTGCCCGGCGATACGCCGCAGATCGACACCAACCTGCGCGACGACGAACTCGTGACCGCGATCGAACTGCCGCCGCAAGGCTTTGCCGCGCATCACGCGTACGTGAAGGTGCGCGACCGCGCATCGTATGCGTTCGCGCTGGTGTCGGCCGCGGTCGGCGTCGAACTCGATGACGAGGCGCGGATCGTCGACGCGCGTTGTGCGCTCGGCGGGGTCGCGCACAAGCCGTGGCGCGATCCCGCCGCCGAAGCCGCACTGCGCGGCGAGACGCTGAACGCGCGAACGTTGCGCGACTTTGCGGCGACGCTGCTGCGCGGTGCGCGCGCTCAGCGCGACAACGCGTTCAAGATCGAACTCGCGGCGCGCGTGATCGTGCGCGCCTTCGGCGAGGCCACACAACGTTCGTTCGAGGAGGCCGCGCGATGAACCGTGCCGAACCCTTGCCGTCGACAGGCAGCCCGAAGCCTGCCACCGGCGTGCCGCATTCGCGAGTGGACGGGCCCGTCAAAGTGACCGGCGCCGCGCAATATGCCGCCGAGTTCTGCGTCGAAGGGCTCGTGTATGGCGTCGTCGTGTCGGGCACGATCGCGACAGGCAAGATCGTGTCGATCGATACCTCGGCCGCCGAGGCGCTGTCCGGCGTGCTGCTCGTGCTCACGCATCGCAAGCGCCCGGCGCTGCCGTCGGACGTCGACGCGTTCAAGGACATGGTCGCGCCCGGCGGCACGCCATTGAGGCCGCTGTGGGACGAGCGCGTGTGGTACAGCGGGCAGCCGGTTGCGCTGGTGGTCGCGCAGTCGCTGGAACTGGCGCGCTACGCGGCGTCGCTGGTGCAGGTGCGTTACGAGGCCGGCTCGCACCAGACCGATATCGAAGCAGCGTTGACGAGCGCCGTGCCGCCGTCGGCCGAGAAGGGCGGCTTCGATCCGCCTCCGCCCGAGCGCGGCGACCCACGCAAGGCCTTGGCCGATGCAAAGGCGCGCGTGGACGCGTTCTACACGACACCACCGGAGTATCACAATCCGATGGAAATGCACGGATGCACCGTGGTGCCCGATGCGCAAGGACGCTTGACCGTCCATGAAAAGACTCAGGGCGTCGTCAATACGAAGGGCTATCTGACGCGTGTGTTCGGTTTGAAAGACGACGAAGTGCAGGTGGTGTCGCCGTTCGTCGGCGGCGCGTTCGGCTCCGGCTTGAGGCCGCAATATCATCTGGCGCTCGCGGTAATGGCCGCGCGCGAACTGAACAAACCCGTGCGCGTCACGCTGACCCGGCAGCAGATGTTCACCTTCGCGCATCGTCCGCAAACGGTGCAGCGCGTCGCGCTCGGCGCGTCGGCGGATGGCCGCCTGCAGGCGGTGATCCACGAGGCGGTGTCGGAAACCTCGCGCTACGAGGACTACTGCGACGTGGTGGTCAACTGGGCGGGGCAGCTGTATCGATGCGACAACGTGTCGATGGGCTACAGGGTCGCGAAGCTCGACGTGCCGACACCGGTCGACATGCGCGCGCCCGGCGCGACACAAGGGCTCTTTGCGCTCGAAGTCGCGATGGACGAACTGGCCGAGGCATTGCGGATGGACCCGCTCGAATTGAGGCTCGTCAACTATGCAGAGCGCGACGCGAACAGGAATCTGCCGTTTTCGAGCAAGGCGCTGCGCGACTGCTATCGGGAAGGCGCGGCCCGCTTCGGCTGGGCGGGGCGGCCGCTCGAGGCGCGCGCACGCCGCGACGGCAACGAGTTGATCGGCTGGGGCATGGCGACCGGTGTGTGGGACGCGATGCAGAACGAAGCGGCCGCACGCGCGGTGTTGACGCCCGATGGCCGCGTCAGCGTGTCGAGTTCGACCGCCGATATCGGCACCGGAACCTACACCGCGATGACGCAGATCGCCGCCGACGCGCTCGGCGTGCCGCTCGGCGACGTCAGCTTCGAACTCGGCGACACCCGGCTGCCGAAGGCGCCGATCGAGGGCGGATCGTGGACGGTGTCGTCGGTGGGCAGCGCAGTCGATGCCGCGTGTACGCGCCTGCACAACCGTCTGGTTGAACTGGCGCGCGAACATGGTGGGGCACGGTTCGCGTCGGCGACTCGCGAACACGTGCGGCGCGAGCGCAACCGGCTCGTGTGCGGCCCACACGCGGACGACTCGATCGCGATTGCGACGCTGTTGCAGCGCGCCGGGCTGGACGAACTCGAAGAGCAGGCCAGCGTGAAGCCGCACGAAAAGCAGCAGGCGTATTCGATGGGCACGCATTCGGCGGTGTTCGCCGAAGTGCGCGTCGACGAAGCGCTCGGCACTGTGCGGGTGACGCGCGTGGTCAGCGCGGTCGCGGCGGGACGCATCGTCAATCCGAAGACGGCGGGCCATCAGGTCGCGGGCGGCGTCGTGTGGGGCATCAGCATGGCGCTGCACGAGCACGGCCAGTTCGATCACGCGCTAGGACGGCAGATGAATCACAACCTCGCCGAATATCACATGCCGGTGAATGCCGACATTCACGAGATCGACGTGCTGTTCGTCGACGAGCGCGATGACATCGTCAATCCGCTCGGCGTCAAAGGTGTCGGCGAAATCGGCGTGGTGGGCGTGGCCGCGGCAGTGTGCAACGCGATCTGGCATGCGACCGGCAAACGCATCCGCGATTTGCCCATTACGCCCGACAAGCTGCTCGGCTGACTACGCCCCTGAACGCATGTGCATGGATGGCCCGTTGCCGCGTCGATCGATTCGACGCGGCAACGCCGCGCTCAATTCGCGTACTTGAACTCCGGCAACGCCTCGAGCGATTTCTTCGTCGCCTCGGGCAGCACGACGCGCCGGTTGTCGATCTGCAGATCGTTGAACGGCACGGCGACCAGATGCTTGCCCATGCCGAGAAAGCCGCCGACCGACAGGATCGCATACGTGGTGCGCTCGGTGCCCGGCGACACGATCAGATCATCGAGCGTGCCGATGTTGTCCTTGTTGCGGTTGTACACGTCCGCGCCCGACAGCTTCGACGCGCGATAGCCGCTCGCGAGCTGCACGACGTCCGTGCGTTTTTCGGTGATCGCCTGCGGCGCGCCTTGCGCGAACGCGCTGCCGCACGTGCCCAACGCGGAAATCAGCGTAATGGCGGCGAGAAGCGATGCGGAAGCGGCCAGCGGTGTGATCTGCGTGTTGCGCATCATCTGTGTTCTCCCGGTTTGGTGTGGTGGCGTTTCGACGGCGCGCAATGCGTGCGCCTTGCCGGTATGCTGCAAATCTCATGCCGCGACTTTGAGCTGAGGGAAAGCGAGGCGGATCAGGCCCGTAAGTTGCTACACGCACCGGCGCGCTGCTTGCGCGCGGTGCAATGTCCGGCGCGCGGGCCTCGAATGCCTACACTGGAACAATCAGCAGCAAAGAACACGTGGAAAGGCAGTTGAAAAAAACACATGCATGACCCTGAGATACCAACCTCCTTGCAGCCACTGAGAACACCTATGTCATCCCCAGCCAGCTACTCGACGCGCATTGCCGAAGGCACGCCTTTTCCGCTCGGCGCGACATGGAACGGCAGTGGCGTCAACTTCGCGTTGTTCTCCGCGCACGCAACCAAAGTCGAACTGTGTCTGTTCGATGAAACTGGCCAACACGAACTCGAACGGATCGAGCTGCCCGAATACACCGACGAGGTATGGCATGTGTTCGTACCGAATCTGAAACCGGGTGCCGTCTATGGATATCGCGTGCATGGTCCCTACGAGCCCGAAAACGGGCATCGCTTCAATCCGAACAAGCTGCTGCTCGATCCATATGCGAAGGCGCACATCGGCGAGCTTATATGGGCGCCGGAAATCTTCGGCTATACGCTCGGCTCGGAAGAGCTCGACCTGTCATTCGATGAACGCGACAGCGCGCCTTTCGTGCCGAAGTGCAAGGTGGTCGACGCGAATTTTTCGTGGAGCCATCCGGAGCGCAACGCGCTGCCGTGGGAGCGCGTGATTCTCTACGAGACGCACGTACGCGGCTACACGAAACGTCATCCGCGGGTGCCCGAGCGTCTGCGCGGCACGTTCGCGGGTCTGGCGCAGCAGCCGGTGCTCGACCATATCCGCAGCCTTGGCGTGACCTCGGTCGAGCTGATGCCGATCCAGACTTTCGTCAACGACAGCCATCTGCTCGACAAGGGTCTCACGAACTACTGGGGTTACAACACGATCGGCTTTTTCGCGGCCGATCCGCGCTTTTTCGCGTCATCGACCGAGTCGGTCGGCGAATTCAAGGAGATGGTCGACCGGTTTCACCAGGCCGATCTCGAAGTGATACTCGACGTCGTGTACAACCACACGGCCGAAGGCAACGAACGCGGCCCGACGGTCTCGTTCAAGGGCATCGACAACGCGTCGTACTACCGGCTGATGCCCGACGAGCCGCGCTACTACATCAACGACACCGGCACCGGCAATACGCTGAACCTGTCGCATCCGCGCGTGCTGCAGATGGTGACCGACAGCCTGCGCTACTGGGTCACCGAAATGAAAGTGGACGGCTTCCGCTTCGATCTCGCGACGATCCTCGGCCGCGAAGATCACGGCTTCGACGAGGGCGGCGGCTTTCTCGACAGCTGCCGCCAGGACCCGGTGCTCTCCAGCATCCGGCTGATCGCCGAGCCGTGGGATTGCGGCCCCGGCGGCTATCAGGTGGGCGGTTTTCCGCCGGGCTGGGCCGAATGGAACGATCGCTTCCGCGACACCGCGCGGGCGTACTGGAAGGGTGACGAGGGCACCGCCGCCGATCTCGCGACGCGCGTCACCGCGTCGGGCGACAAGTTCAATCATCGCGGCCGGCGGCCGTGGGCGAGCGTGAACTTCATCGCCGCGCACGACGGCTTCACGCTGAACGATCTGGTCTCGTACAACGACAAGCACAACGAGGCAAACGGCGAGGACAACCGCGACGGCCATTCGGACAACAAGTCGTGGAACATGGGCGTCGAAGGACCGACCGACGACGCCGACATCCGCCAGCAACGCGAGCGCCAGAAGCGCAATCTCCTCGCGACGCTGCTGCTCTCGCAGGGCACGCCGATGATCCTCGCCGGCGACGAATTCGGCCGCACGCAGCAGGGCAACAACAACGCATATTGCCAGGACAACGAGATCAGCTGGGTCGATTGGGATGCGATCGACGACGACGGCCGCGCGCTGACCGAGTTCGTGCGCAATCTGACCACGCTGCGCCACCGTTTGCCGGTGCTGAGGCGCGGCCGTTTTCTGACTGGCGAATACAACGAGACGCTCGACGTGACCGACACGCGCTGGCTATCGCCGGACGGCACCGACATCACGGGCGAGCAGTGGGCCGATCCGGCCATGCGCTGCTTCGGCCTCGTGATCGACGGCCGTGCCCAGGCGAGCGGCATTCGCCGTCTCGCGTCCGACGCGACCTTGCTGCTGGTGCTGAACGCGTATCACGACGTCGTCAACTTCACGCTGCCCGACATTCCCGAGGGCGATTTTTGGACCTGCCTCGTCGACACCAACATGCCGGTGCGCGCCGAGCTGCCGCAATTCAGCGCGGGCGATGCCTACCAGGTGACCGGCCGCTCGCTGCTGCTGTTCGCGCTCGAAGCGCCGAGCCGCGCGACGCAGCGCGTGTTCGACCGCCTCGAAGAGCAGTTGACTTCCGACGAAGGCGACTCCGCGCCAGGCTAGTGCAGGCTGGCGAGCGACGCCAGCCCCGTTGCAAAAGCGGGCCGCAGCACAGGTACAAGGTTTGCTCCTGCTGTTATCGACGATACGCACGCGTCTGCGATCTTCGCCACGGCAGGCGCGCGCACGCAAACGGCCAAGCTGGAGTGAACAAATGGAACAGGAACCGAGCGTCGAGGAGCAGATCCGCACGCGCGCCTACTATCTGTGGGAGCAGGCGGCCGAGCCGAAGGGCACGCCCGAGCAATACTGGGAGCAGGCCCGCAGTGAGATCGAGAAGGAGGCACCACCGGTCGAGAGCGGGCCGGTGTCGGGCGATTCGATGAAATAGGCATTGCTCAACGGGATTGAGTAATAAGACTCCGAGCCGGCGAACCGCGTGCGGCTCAGGGACCGTTTTTCCATGCCCGATCTTCGCTCCGCAACATGAACGACACACCCGAGCCGCGCGGCACGAGTGCCGCCTCGCGCCGCGTGCCGTCGCATCGATGCGACGCGAACGGTGATCGCGCAGCCCCAGTTCGAGGATGGTCGATAGGTGGTTTTCCTGAGCGATCGTTGCTGATGCGTCCCGGCATCGCCGCTTGTTATCCGCCTATTGACCGGCGGGCTTGTCGTGCCCGCCCTTCGACTTGTCCTGCTCCGGCTCGATCTTCGTGGTGCCGCCCGTCGAAGGCGGGTCGCTAGCCGGGAAGCTGTCTTCGACCTGCTCGTCGATCTGCTGCTCGCTCTTTTCCGAGTGCGGATGCTTTTCCTTGTTTGTCGTCATGGTGGCTCCTTGCTCCAGGTTGAACGTCAAGACATCGGATCGCGCGGGTCCACGTGCGCATCGTCACGACGCCGCCGCTTCCGGCGCGCCGATGATCGCGAGCGCGTCGGCCCGCGACAGGCCGCCGCGCATCGCGTCGGAAAGCCGCGCGGTCAGCGCTTCGCGCTCGCAGGCGAACACCGCGTCGACGTGGCCGTCGCGCACGTACAGCGCGATGAACTGGTGATGATCGAAGTCGCCATCGACGACGATCTCATCCCACTCGCTCGCGTGGCCGAGGTATTCGAAGTTGTTGCCGTAGTGATAGGTCCAGAAGAACGGCACGTCGGCATAGCGATTGCGCAAACCGCACATGTTCTGCGCGGCGATGCGCGCATGCTGCTGCGCGACGCGCCAATGCTCGATACGCACCGGCTCCTGGTTCTCATGCAGCGTGAACACGGCGATATCGCCGGCCGCATACAGACCGCACGCGGCGTTCATGCCGGCATTGACGACCACGCCGCCGTCCTTCTGCAATGGCAGTCCTTCGACAAACCCCGTAGCCGGCGCAACCCCCGTGCCCAGCAGCACGACATCGGCCGCGATGGCCTCGCCGCCGGCGAGCATCACCGTATGCACATTGCCTTCCTCGCCCTCGAGCGAGGCGACCTTGGCGTCGAGATAAAACTTCACGCCATTGCTTTCGTGCAGCGCGCGAAACATCTGGCCCGCGCGCTCGCCGAACTGCTTCGCGAACGGCACCTTGTCGCGCGAAATCACGGTGACGGGCACGCCGTGCTTGCGCAACGCGGACGCGACTTCGAGGCCGATGAAGCTGCTGCCGAGAATCGCGACGCGGGTTTGCGATGCATCGTCGCCGAGCGCGTCGATCAACGCGGCAGCATCGTCGAGGTGTCGAAGCACATGCACGCCGCCGAGTTCGCAGCCGGGCATGTCGGGCACTTTCGGCACGCTGCCGGTCGCGAGCAGCGCGGTGTCGTATTTCAGCGGCTCGATGCTCTGCTCGCTACCACCCGCGCCGGCTTCGAAATGGATCGTGTGCGCAGGCACGTCGAGCCGCGCGACCTTCGCGACGATACGCTCGATGCCGTGCGTGTGCAGCCAGTCGGGCGGCAGCAGCGGCGGCACGTCGGCGGGCGTCATTTCAAACGAGGGGACGAATTTGCTCAGCGAGGTGCGGTCATAGGGTGCGTGCGCTTCGTCGCCGATCAGCGTGATGCGGCCCTCGAAGCCGAACTCGCGTAACGCGGCACAGGCAGCGGCGCCGGCCGCGCCCGCGCCGATTACCACGTAGTGCTTGTCTTGCGCGGTGGCATCGGGCGGGGATGTGTGCGCCGCCGGTGCCGGCGCTGCGACTTTTTCCACCGACACGAGCACGTCGTCGCCATCGAGCGTGACCGGGTAGCGATCGAGCGGCAGCAGCGCGGGCGGCTCGAGCACGTTGCCGGTCGCGACGTCGAACGTACCCTTGTGCCATGGGCAGATGATGCGGCCGTGGCACAGCGCGCCCTCTTCGAGCGGGCCCCCGGCATGCGGGCAATCAGGCGAGTACGCCCGCACGGTGTCGCCATCGCGCACCAGCAGAATCGGCGTGCCGTCCACGATCACGCGCACCGCGCGGTCCGCTGGCAATTCCGAGAGCCGCGCGACGCGGCGGGCAGTCGTGGACATGGTGAAGCCTCGCGCAAGAAAGAGCTCGCGCAGCGCACGCAAACGCGTCGCGAGCGGTGACGGAAGTACGCTTGCCATCAAGCAGCGATAAGGCAGCAATCGTCGTGCCCGGACGCGTCGGCGGAGTGATGCCGTGAAGCTGCTTGGGAAGATAGGCCGAGTTGCGGTAAATTTCGAGACAGGGGAATTAGCGCGCGAACAGCGGCGTGCGAATTCACAGGCAATGCCTTCCCTGACCGTATGCAACTTTCATGGAGCAGGTGACCGTGCAGCGTGCAGAACGTGTCGCAGTCGATGTGCCGATGCCGTCACGCAACTTCGCGGCGACGCGGCGCATGCTGCTGATCTTGCTGGCCGTGTCGATCGTGTTTCCGTTGGCCTGCCTCGTGGGCTATGGCTACTTCGACTACCAGCGCCGCATCTCCGATGCGAACGATATGATCGACCGCATCGCGCGCGTGGCGCAGGAGCAGGCCATCAAGGTGCTGGATTTGAACCGGCAGATGGCCTCGCGCGTGATCGAGCTGCTCGGCAATTCCGACGACGCGCAGATCCGCGCGCGCGAGCGCGAATTGCACGAGCGTCTGCAGAGCATCGGCGGCGACTATCCGCAGGTGGCGTCGATCTCACTGCTCGGCGTGAACGGCCAGTTACTTGCGTCGAGCCTCGCGTATCCGGCGCCGGCAGTGACGATCGGCTTGCGCGACGACTTTCTCGCCGCGAAGGCGATGCGTCCGCAGCCATATTTCTCGCTGCCGATGTTCGGCACGCTGTCGAAGATCGACGTGTTCACGACCGCGATCGCCCGCACGGGTATGGACGGTCAGTTTCTCGGCGTGGTCACGGTGGCGCTGCGCGACGAATATTTTTCGCGCTTCTATCGCGAGCTGACCAACGGCGATCCGTCGCTCGCGCTCGCGCTGTACCGGCAGGACGGCAATCTGCTGGTGCGCTATCCGCCGTGGCCGGCCGGCGCGCGGCCGTCGATGCACAGCGCGTTCATGTCCGCGTTGCGCGACAAACAGCTGTTCGGGCACGTGCGTCTGGATTCGACCGTCGACGGTGTCGAGCGGCTGCTCGCGTTTCGCCGCGTCGGCGACTATCCGTTGTATGTGATGAGCGCGTACGCGACGTCGTCGATCGTGGCGGCGTGGCGCACGCACTTTATGTTGATCGCGGCGCTGACGGCGGTGCCCTGCATCGCGATCTGGGGGCTCGTGCTGTATTCGCTGCGTCAGCTCGAGGCGGAGCGGCGCGCGTGGGAGCGGTGGCAGGGCGAGGTCGCGATGCGTCTGTCGGCCGAGGCGTCGAGCCGGCAACTGCAGCGCATGGGCGCGCTCGGCAATCTGGTCGCGAATGTCGCGCACGATTTCAACAACCTGCTGATGGTGGTGTCGGCGAACACCGAGCTCGCGCGCCTCAAGCATTACAACGATCTCGAGAAGGAAGTGCATGCGGTCGAGCGTGCCACCGCCACGGCCGAAGCGCTGACGCGGCGTCTCTTGAGCGTCGCGCGCAAGCAGCCGCTGAAGCAGGAGCCCGTCGAGCTTGCGCGCTGGCTGCCGGCCGCCGTGCCGCTGATCAACGCGGCGCTCGGCGACACGATCGAACTGGCGTTGCGCATCCCGGAGAACCTGTGGCAGGTGCTCGTCGATCCGACCGATCTCGAGTTCGCGATCGTGAACATCGCGATGAACGCGCGCGATGCGATGCCGCGCGGCGGACGCTTCGTGATCCGCTGCCAGAACAATCGGCTGGTCAGCAGCGATACGCTGCTGCCGGACGGCGAGTACGTGCTGATCGCCTGTTCCGACGACGGCGAAGGGATGTCCGAATCGGTCGCGCGACGCGCGTTCGAGCCGCTGTTCACGACCAAGCTGCGCGGCTCGGGCACCGGCCTCGGGCTCGCCCAGGTGCTGTCGATGTCCGAGCAGGCCGGCGGCACCGCGAAGATCGACAGCGTGCTGGGCAGCGGCACGACGGTGCGGATGTTTTTGCCGCGCTATCGTGAGGGCGCCGCGCTGGCCGGCGCCGATGCGCGCCAGCCGCTGCCGACCGCGGCCGGGGCCGTGCTGCTCGTCGAGGACAACGAGGACGTCGCGGCCGGCGTGACCGCGGTGCTCGAAACCTTCGGCTGCGAAGTGCATCACGAGCCGACCGCCGACCAGGCGTTCGACGTGCTGAGCGCCGGCGAGCGCTTCGAGCTCGTGCTGTCGGACATCCAGATGCCGGGCAAGCTGAACGGTATCGACCTGGCGGAGAAGATCCGCAGCGCGTGGCCGTCGCAGAAGATCGCGCTGATGACCGGTTACGCCGACGAGCTCGACCGCGCGCGTCGGCTCGGCATCGCGATACTCGCGAAGCCGTTCAATATCGACGAACTGCATGCGCTGGTGGCTTGCGGCACCTGAAGCCGCGGCACCGTTCGTCTATCGCGTCCATGGGCTTTTCCTGGCGTGCTGTGCTGCGGCACAGCCCTTGCTGAAAAGAGCGCGAGGTTTGCGCGTGCGGTCACCGCGCGCCCACTTCCTTTCGACACTCTCGACACCGAGGAGAATCGCCATGAAGATCAGACAGGCAGTGCTCGTTTCCACCTTGCTCGCGGCTTCGTCGCTCGCAATGGCCCAAGGCGCCGGCGGTGGCGCAGGCGGCGGGGGACCGGCCGGCAACGACCCGAACACCAACGCCGCGACCTCGACACGCGAGGGCGGCGATGCGGGCGCGACCGGGGAGACCACGCCTTCGACTCCCCATCACATGAAGAAGCATTCGAAGTCGAAGAAGCCCATGACCGACTCGACGAATACGCCGGGCGCCGACGCGAGCAGCGATACGAAGGGGCAGTAAGCGCAGCGTGTCAAGGCAGAAGGGCGGCTGGAGTCGCGCGTCGGGTGTGACCCGGCGTGTCGGCTCCCACCGTTTTGTTCATAAACGTGATTACTGGCGATTCGCAATCGCTCGCCAGCGGTCAATCCTTTTCCATCGCCGCGTCGTACTTGCCGAGCGCGGCCGCGCCGTTCAGACGCGCGCGCTTGAGCAACGCCTGCTGCGCTTCCTTCACGTTGGCCGGCTGTCCGCGCCACGCATTCAACGGCGGCTCCTGCAACGCGCGCCCGTACGAAAAGCTCAGATTCCACGGCAGCGCGCCGAGCCGGTTCATCGCACTGAGATTGGCGGTAGCCTCCTCGGGCGACTGTCCGCCCGACAGGAACACGAGACCGGGAACCGAAGAGGGCACCGTACGCATCAGCACGCGCACGGTTGCCGCCGCGATATGCGCCGTGCTCGACTGCTGCTGATGCTCGGAGCCGGCCAGCACCATGCTCGGCTTCAGCACGATATGTTCGAGCACCACGCGATGCCGATGCAGCGCATGAAACACCTCGTGCAATACGGCCTCGGTGACTTCGGCGCAACGCTCGATCGTGTGATCGCCGTCCATCAACACCTCGGGTTCGACGATCGGCACGATGCCGGCTTCCTGGCTGATCGCCGCGTAGCGCGCGAGCGAATCGGCGTTCGCCTCGATCGCGAGCCGGCTCGGCAGGCTCGCCGTGATGTTGTAGACCGCGCGCCACTTCGCGAAGCGCGCGCCTTGCCGCTTGTAATCGGCGAAGCGTTTGGCGAGACCGTCGAGGCCCTCGGTGATCTCGTCGCCGGGAGCGAGCGCGAGCGGCACCTTGCCGAGGTCGACCTTGATGCCGGGCACGATGCCGTTTGCCGCGGCCGCCTGCGGGAACGGCGTGCCGTCGTCGGCTTTCTGGCCGAGCGTTTCTTCGTAGAGGATCACGCCGCTCACGAACTCGCCGAGGCCGGGCGTCGTCAGGAGCAGGTTGCGATACGCGCGACGGTTTTCCTCGGTCGATTCGAGGCCGATCGTCTTGAAGCGTTTGGCGATGGTCGGGCCGCTTTCGTCGGCGGCGAGAAGACCCTTGCCCGGTTGAACCATCGCCTTGACGGTGGCTTGCAGCTCGCTACGGGTGTCCATGAGGTGTGCTCCCTTGGGTAGGCTCCGTTCGATGCGGTGTGCGGAGAATTGCCGGTGACAGTTTCCTTTGCGTGACGAGTGGGTGCAAAAGCGGGCTTCATTCGCCGAGCAGATGCAACACGATATCGCGCGGCTGCGGGTGACGCCGATGTTCGAACAGATACAGCCCCTGCCATGTGCCGAGCACCATCCTTCCATGCTCGACGGGCACGGACAACTGCACCTGGGTGAGCGCCGTGCGCAGATGCGCGGGCATGTCGTCGGGGCCTTCGGTGTCGTGCTCGTAGCGCGTGTCGTCCTCGGGCGCGAGGGTCTCGAAGTAGCGCTGCAGATCTCGCCGCACGGACGGATCGGCATTCTCCTGAATCAGCAGCGACGCCGACGTGTGCCGGCAAAACAGCGTCAGCAGACCGGTACGGATGTCCGTCTCGTCGACGAAGCGGCGCGCGTCGTCGGTAACTTCGACGAGGCCGCGGCCGCGGGCCTCGACACTCAGATGATGGATGACCTGGCGCATGACGGAGCTCGAATCTCAGAGCGACGCGAACGCGTCGTCGATATCCTCGGCGCTGCGTGGCCGCACCACGCGCGCGACCTCGGCGCCGTCGCGCATCAGCACGAGCGTCGGCCACAGTTTGACCTTGAACGAGCGGCCGAGCGGGCGGCCGGGGCCGTCCTCGATCTTCAGATGCCGCAGGCCCGCGTGCGGCGCGAGCGCCTGGCGGATCGATGCCTGCGCGCCCTGGCAATAGCCGCACCAGTCGGTGCCGAATTCGACGACGGTGACGCCGGGCAGCGAGTCCAGCTCGGCGCGGGTCGGTCCTTTCGGGGAATAAGCTGTCGTCGAGGTCATGCGTGCTCCGCTGCTGATCGTGATCTGCCAAGGGTAGCAGCTATGCCGCGGATCGTCAGCGCAGCGGCCGTATGCTGCCGATGCGCGCGGTGTCGCCGCGGCATGTTAAAAAGCGGTGCGCGCGTGCTCGACCGATCGACGCGCCGCGTCATCGCACGGAACCTCGCAAAACATGAACACACGAATCTATCTGCAACATCCGCAACACCAAGACGCTATCGCGGTCGCGACCGGCTTCAGCTGGGGCGCGTGCCTGCTCGGCTTCATCTGGGCGCTGTCGAAGAGAATGTGGTTCGCCGCGTTCGTGATGCTAGGCATCAACGTGATCCTGCTCGGCATCGGTCTGTGGGGCGAGACGGCCGATCTGATCGGCTTCGTGCTGTCGATCGTGTTCGCGTTCGCATGCGGCGCGTATGGCAACCGGTGGCACCGCTGGACGCTCGAACAGCGCGGCTACGTCGTGGTGTGATGCGTTCGCGCTGGAGCGGGGATTGCTGCGCGCAGGAATGTGATCGAAGCTGAGTTCAATCCGTCATGGAGGCGTTTCATGTTCATTGCATCGGCAGTCGCTGGTCTTTCCGCTGCTCGGCTTTCGACGCGCGGCGCGCGGGCGGCCGCGCTGGCTGCATCGTTGGTCATGTTGGCCATCGCGCCGCTCGCGCACGGCGCGGACGCGGCGCCCCCCGCCACGATTGCGGCCACCCCAGCCACGGC